>WHSN01000090.1 GCA_009380045.1 Luteitalea sp. | reverse complement strand
TTCGGCAGCCTGGTGTTCAACGACACGGAGCAACAGGCGCGGTTGCCGAAGCCGGTGTACCACGCGTTGCGGCGGACGATCACACACGGGGAGGGGCTGGACGGGTCGGTGGCGGACACGGTGGCGCGGGCGATGAAGGACTGGGCAGTGGAGCGGGGGGCGACGCACTACACGCACTGGTTTCAGCCGCTGACGGGGATCACGGCGGAGAAGCACGACTCGTTCCTGACGCCGACGGCGGACGGCAAGGCGGTGGCGGAGTTCTCGGGGAAGGAGCTGATCCGGGGGGAGCCGGACGCGTCGAGCTTTCCGTCGGGGGGGCTGCGCTCGACCTTCGAAGCGCGGGGCTACACGGCGTGGGACCCGACGAGCCCGCCGTGGCTGCTCAAGAGCGGCGGGGCGACGACGCTGGTGATTCCGACGGCGTTTGTCAGTTGGACCGGGGAGGCGCTGGACAAGAAGACGCCGTTGTTGCGGTCGATGGAGGCGCTGTCGACGCAGGCGGTGCGGATTCTGCGGCTGTTCGGGTCGACGGCCGAGCGGGTGGCGACGACGTGCGGGCCGGAGCAGGAATATTTCCTGATCGATCGGTATTTCTACCTGTCGCGGCCCGACTTGATCAACGCCGGGCGGACGCTGTTCGGGGCGACGCCGCCGAAGGGGCAGGAGCTCGAGGATCAGTATTTCGGCAGCATTGGGGACCGGGTGCTGGCGTTCATGAACGCGGTGGAGTCGGAGCTGTACCAGGTGGGGGTGCCGGTGAAGACGCGGCACAACGAGGTGGCGCCGAGCCAGTATGAGATTGCGCCGGTGTTCGAGAACGCGAACGTGGCGACCGACCACCAGATGATGGTGATGGAGACGCTGAAGCGGGTGGCGCCGAAGTTCGGGCTGGCGTGTCTGCTGCACGAGAAGCCGTTTGCGGGGGTGAACGGGTCGGGGAAGCACCTGAACTGGTCGATGAGCGACGACGAGGGGAACAACCTGCTGTCGCCGGGGGCGAACCCGCACGACAACATGCAGTTTCTGGTGTTCTGCACGGCGGTGGTGCGGGCGGTGAACCGGTATCAGGGCCTGCTGCGGGCGAGCATCGCGAGCGCGGGGAACGACCACCGGCTGGGGGCGAACGAAGCGCCGCCGGCGATCATCTCGATCTTCCTCGGGGACATGCTGACCGACATTTTCACGCAGATCGAGCAGGGGGGGGTGCGGTCGACCAAGCACGGCGGGGTGCTGGACACGGGGGTGCTGGCGCTGCCGAAGCTGCCGCGGGATGCGGGGGACCGGAACCGGACCAGCCCGTTTGCGTTCACCGGGAACAAGTTCGAGTTCCGGGCGGTGTCGTCGAACCAGAGCATCGCGTATCCGAACATCGCGCTGAACGTGGCGGTGACCGAGTCGCTCGATACCATCGCGACGGCGCTCGAGCAGGCGACGGCGGGGGGCAGGCCGCTGGCGGTGGCGGTGGCGGAGCTGCTGCCGACGCTGATCAAAGAGAACAAGCGGATCATCTTCAACGGCAACAACTACGCGGCGGCGTGGACGAAGGAAGCGGCCAAGCGGGGGCTGCTGAACCTGACCAACACGGTGGACGCGCTGCCGCAGCTGGTGACGCCGGAGGCGATCGCGCTGTTCGAGCGATACAAGGTCCTGAACGCGCGGGAGGTGCACGCGCGGCAGGAGATCATGGTCGAGACCTACAACAAGACGGTGAACGTGGAAGGGCAGCTGATGGTGCTGATGGCGAACCGGTATGTGCTGCCGGCGGCGCTGACGTATCAGACGCAGGTGGGGCGGAGCGTGGCGGCGGTGAAGGCGGCGGGGGGCAAGTCGGCGGCGGGGAAGCAGCTGCTCGACCGGCTGACCAAGCTGACCGACACGTTCACGCGGCGGACCGCCGCGCTGCAGCAGGTGCTGGCGCACGACGGCGCCGGCGCGCTGGCGGCGCACGCCAAGCACTTCCGCGACAACGTGGTGCCGGCGATGGTGGCGGTGCGGGAAACGAGCGACGCGCTCGAAAGCATCATCCCGCACGAGGTGTGGCCGCTCGCCACCTATCGCGAGATGCTCTTCATCAAATAGGAGAATCTAGTCATCTGGTCATTGAGTCATCTGGTCATTGAGTCATCTGGTCATTGATTGGGTCATTTCGAAAATGACCCAGTCAATGATCCAATAATCAGATGACTCAATGATCAGATTCTCGAAGGGGCGCATCTTGTTTCTTGTGTTGCGCTAAACTACGGAACGATTGGCGAAACGCAAGCGATCTTCCAATCAGCCGCTGTTCGATCAGATCGAGACGGGCGAGAGCGCGCCGGCGACCCGCGACGTCGCGCTGCGCTCGTCGCTCCTCGGCGGCAACGGCGCTGGCAGCGATGAGCACGTGCCGCTGCACGAGGCGGCGCAGACGCGCTATCTCAACTACGCGCTGTCGGTGATCACGGCGCGCGCCCTCCCCGACGTGCGCGACGGCTTGAAACCGGTGCAGCGCCGCATCCTCTACACGATGTGGCAGCAGAGCCTCACCGCCGACACCAAGCACCGCAAGTGCGCGAAGGTCGTTGGCGACGTGATGGGCAGCTACCATCCGCATGGCGACGCGGCGCTGTACGAAACGCTGGTCCGCATGGCGCAACCCTTCTCGCTGCGGTATCCGCTGGTCGACGGCTCCGGCAACTTCGGATCGCTCGACGGCGACAGCGCCGCCGCCATGCGCTACACGGAGTGCCGCCTGGCCCGCCTGAGCGACGAGATGCTCAGCGAGATCGAGCAGGCGACCGTGCACTTCCGTCCGAGCTACGACGGCACCAAGACCGAGCCGGTCGTCCTGCCGGCGCGCATCCCGAACCTGCTCGTCAACGGCACCACCGGCATTGCCGTCGGCATGGCCACCAATGTCCCGCCGCACAATCTGAACGAAGTGTGCACGGCGCTGGTCAAGCTGCTCGACAACGAGGACATCAGCAACGCGCAGCTGTGCCGCTACGTGAAAGGGCCGGACTTCCCGACCGGCGGTCAGATTCTGAACTCCGCCGACGAGCTGAAGGAGATCTACAGGACCGGCTCCGGCGGCATCCGCCTCCGCGGCACCTGGGTGATGGGCCCGGAGAGCCGCGCCACGAAAACCATCTACATCGACAGCGTCCCGTACACCGTGAACAAGTCGTTGCTGGTGGAGCGGATCGCCGACGTGGTGATGACGCGCAAGTTGCCGCAGCTCGTCGACGTCAAGGATCTCTCGACCGAGGATGTCCGGATCGCGATCGAGATGAAGAAGGACGCCGACGAGAAGATGATCATGGCGTATCTGTTCAAGCACACGCCGCTGCAGATCAATTTCGCGGTGAACCTCACCTGCCTGATCCCGGTGGAACAGAACCCGGAGGTCGGCCGGCCCGAACGGCTCGACCTGAAACAGATCCTCTGGCATTTCCTGCATTTCCGCCTCGAGGTCGTCACCCGTCGCCTCGAGCACGAGCTTGCCGCCCTGGAGAAGCGGATTCACCTGCTCGAAGGCTTCGAGAAGGTGTTCGACGCGCTCGACGAGATCATCCGGATCATCAGGAAGTCGGATGGCAAGGCGGACTCGGCCGGCAAGATCATGAAGCGCTTCGCGCTCGATGCGGATCAGACGGACGCGATTCTCGAGCTGAAGATCTACCGCCTGGCGCGGCTCGAGATCCTGATCATCCGAAACGAGCTCGAAGCCAAGCGGAAGCGGGCGCGGCAGATCGCCGCCCTCCTGAAAGACGAGGACAGCCGCTGGCGGCTGGTTCGCGCCGAGCTCGACCAGGTTCAGAAGACCTACGGCGACAAGCGCCGCACCGTGATCGCCGGCGACACGGAGGAGCCGGAGTACTCCGCTGACGACTTCATCGTCGATGAAGACAACGTGGTCATCGTCTCGCGCGACGGCTGGGTGAAGCGGCAGAAGGAAGTGAAGGATCTCACGACCACGCGGCTGCGCGAGGGGGACGCCGTGCTGGCGGCCTTTGCCGGCAGTACCCGCGCCACCTGCGTCTTCTTCAGCAACTTTGGTGTCGCCTACACCGCGCGCATCATCGACGTGCCGGCGTCCACCGGCTACGGCGAGCCGATTCAGCGACTGTTCAAGCTGAAGGACGGCGAAAAGGTCGTGGCGGCGATGAGCCTCGACGCGCGGGCGATCGGCAACATCGCCTCGCGTCATGAAGGGCAACCGGCTCCGGTCCACGCCGCTGCTGTGACGAGCGACGGCTATGCGCTGCGCTTCGGCCTCGAGCCGCTGGTCGAGGCGAGCACGCGCAGCGGGCGGCGATACGCCCGGCCGGCCGACGCGGCGGAAGTGGTCGGCGTGGCTCGCGTCACCGGCAAGGAAACGGTGATTGTGGCGACCGCGGGAGCCCGCGGTCTGCTGTGCCCGGTTGACGACATCAACTACCTGTCCGGACCGGGGAAAGGCGTGATTCTCATCAAGTTGTCCGACGACGATCGGGTGCTCGGGTTCATCGCGTCGACCGGGGATCGCGACCTGCTGACGGTGGAGACCACGCGCGGCGGCGAGCAGACGGTCAGCACCGGCAAGTACGAGGTGACGGGGCGCGGCGGCAGGGGGCGCGAGCTGCTCCAGCGCGGCGGTTTCGCCCGGATCATCCATCCGACGCCGGACGCGCCCGCCACCTTCGACTGAAGTACAATACCTATCGCCTCGGCAAAGGCCCGGACTTCAACCGCTGCGCATGATTCGCTGGCACGCCCAGCCGCCTCGTTCACCCGGAAGACGCGCTCGAGCAGCTCACCCGGGCGGCCGACTGTCACGAGCGGCTGTTCGGGCGGAGGCTGCAGGTGAAGGGGTCCCGTCCTCGCAGCCTCCTGCTGCCTCCCCGAGCGCATCCACCATCACGAGGATCAGCTTTGCCCCATCAAGAACGAGTCAACATCGCGGTATTCATCGATTTCGACAACATCGAGATCGGCGTGAAGACCACGCTCGGAGAACACTTCGACATCGGCGTCATTCTCGAAGCGCTCAAGGAGCGCGGCGAGGTCGTCACCAAGATCGCCTACGCCGACTAGACGCGTGCCGGAGAATACAGCCGCGCGCTCACCCAGCACGCGATTCGCCTGGTGCAGCGGAATCTCACGCCCGGCGGCGACAAGAACGGCGCCGACATCAACCTCGCGCTCGACGCCCTCGAGATGGCGTTCACGCACCCGCACATCAATGCCTACGTCATCGTCGGCGGCGACAGCGACTTCCTGTCGCTGGTCGAGAAGCTGAAGCAGTACGACAAGAAGGTGTTCGTCGTCGGCGGTCGGGCGTTCACGAGCATCATCCTGCAGCGGAACTGCCACGAGTTCATTGCCTACGAGAACCTGGTCCGGAAGCCGTCGGGGCGGACCGGAACGGGACGGCCGCAGGCGATACCCGCCTCGTCACCGATCGCGCAGGCATTTCCCATCGTGAGACGAGCGCTCAAGATCCTGGCGGATCGGGAAGTGTCGCCTCAGACCGGACTGCTCAAGAGCACGCTCCTGCAGCTCGATTCCACGTTCTCGGAACGGAATTACGGCGCCTCGTCGTTCCTCGACTTCGTCGAGAAGCTCACCCAGGCCGGGCTGGTGCAGATGAAACACTCCGGGCGCAGTGTGATGGTGGAGCTGAATTCAGGCTTCTCGGACGAGGCCTACACCTCCGCCGTCAAGCAGGAACCGGCGGCGGCGCTGCCGGCCGCTGCGCCGCCGGGTGTCCCAACGGCGGCGCCCGGCTTCCCCACCACCTATTCGCCGGCAGCGGCAGCGGGCAGCGCGCCGGGCGAAGAGGAAACCGCGCCGGTGACGCAGGCTGGCGACAACGCTGAAGGCGTACGGCTGGCGGGACAGTTGCTCGCGGCCGCGACCACCGCGCGGTGGCCGATGTACCTGCGCAACGTCAAGCAGATCCTGCGAGCTGGCGCGTTCGACGAACGGCGCTACGGGTTCGGCGGGTTGATCGACCTGCTACGCGCCTGCCAGCGCGACGGCTTCGTTCGCATGGAGAGGGACCGCCGCGGTGGCCTCCGCGTGTTCCAGGGTCCGGCGGTCCGTCCGCAGACCACTCCGTCGCCCCAGGGCGAGCCAGAGACGGCCGCCGCCGCACTCGCGTCGGAGCCGGAGACGGCGACTGAAATGGAACCGTTGATCGACATGGTGGACGCGGTCATCGCGGCAGACGCGCTCGATTCCGACGTCATCGAGATCGCGCCGGTTTCGGTGATCGACACCACCGCGGAGCTTCTCGGTCGGGCCAAGCCACGGCGCCCGCGAACGCGTGCTGCCGGCGCACCTGGAGGCGGCGCGGCCGCGACTCCGTCGCGGGGGCGCACCCCGGTCGGCGGCCGCACACCGGGTGGCGGGCGCAAGAGCGCCGCAAAGAAAGCGGCGCCTCCGGCGCGCCGGACCGCCTCACGCGTGAAGAAATCGTCTGACGGTGACGATGAGAACCGGGGGAACAGGTAAACCGGAAATTACCGTCGTTCCCCCGCCATCGCCTCCAGCCACTGCTTGAGCAGTGCCGCCTGCGGACCTTTGGCCTTGAAGTAGACATCGGCGTAGCCGCGTGCTCGCTTCAGATCTTCTGCGGGCGAATGCGCGGCGGCGCCGGCCGCCCGCAGTTGGTACAGCCACTCCACCGCCATGAAGTGCGCTTCGGTGTCGCTCGGGCTGCCGGCGAGGTAGCGTTCCAGCGTGCGGACCGCCTCGCGCCCCTGGCCGAAGGTGGCGTAGAGAAGCGCCATCGGCTTGGTGAACGCAAGGTCGGTCGGCCATTTCCCGACCGCCTCCTCCAGGATCGCGCGTGCCTGACCGACGTCTCGCGTCCGCAGGAGCGTGTCGCCCAGCCACCGATAGATCTGCGGCAGGTCGCTCCCGTCGATGAGCGCCGTCTGCCACGCACCAGCGGCTTCGGTGTCGTGGCCCGAGGCGGCGTAGGAGGCAGCGAGGTAAGCGATGACGGCGGTGCTGTCGCCGCTCGGATCGATGGCGGTCTTGAAGCTTGCTTCCGCCTGGCCGTAGTCACCGGCGGCGAGGAGCGCCACCCCCTTGTCGAACGCTTCGCGCCGCTCGGCCGGGACGCGCGAGCGAAAGGCCTTGAGTACCTCGCGGTCAGACGCCTCACGCCGGTCGAACGGACGGGCCAGCATCGCGTCGGTAACCGGGAGGTAGATCTCCGACGGCGCCACGGCGGTCGGCGCAGTCGCCGAGGTCATGAGCACGGTCGGCGCCGCCACTTCGAAGGCGCGCGTCAGGGTCTTGAGCGGCGCGTCCCCCGAGGTCAGCGTCACGCGCAGCACGTAGCGTCCCGGAGGCAGGCGCCCAACCGGCATGACACGCGTGAAGATGGCGCGCGTCTCGCCGGCACTGCGAGCGGCAACCGGCTCCGACATCAGCGGCGCGCCGTCCTCCTCCGGCGCGATCTCGTAAGTGGCGCTGATGGAGGCGGCGTCGCTCCCATAGGCCTCGAGGTATCCGTGCACCGAACCGAACACCACGCGGTACCCGACGGTTGGCTGCAACAGCCCGTCGGCCGAGGACGTGGGGCCGCCCACCATCAGGTCGCTCACCTGAATCGATCCGGCGTCGACCAGGGTGGCATGGATCGGGTGCTCAATCGTGCCGACCCGATCGCCTTCAGCCACCGCGAACTTCAACGAATAATCCCCCGGCGGCAGGCTCGCGCCCCCCGAGAACTGCAGCGCCGACGGGACGCCGTTCATGATCGGCGGCAGCCGGGTGTCGGTTCCCTGGCTGTCAACCATCCGTCCGCTGCTGTCGGTGATCGTGTAGCCGAGGGCGACGACGCGCGACGTCGAATAGTCCGTCCCGACGTCCGCATGAATCAGCATCTGCAGCCTGTCGGTCTCGGGGCCCTTCAGAGTGAAGGTGGCGATGCGGATGGGCAGCGCCGACACCGGCAGCGGGGCCGTCAACGCGGCGAGCATCGCTTCTCGCTGATTTCCGGGCCGCGCATCGGCCGGCAGGGTGAGCAGCGCGCGCCGCGACCGCACGGTCGCACCGCGGTGGCTCACCTCCACTCGAATCGGATGCGGCTTGCCGTCTTTGTCCGAGGGCGAGGACTCGAGGCCGAGCAGGTAATAGCCGGACAGCTCGGAGGTGAGTCTGGCGAACACGCCTGCTCCCGACCCGATCACGTTGTACAACGACCCGCGCGCCGCGGCGGCCAGCCTCTCCAACCCCTCGGCGCGGGCGGCGCGATCCTGAAATGGCGTCGTCGCCGCCCGGCGCTGCTCCACCGATAGGGTGAACATCGAGTCGTCGAGCTTGAGAGAGTAGACGGTGGTCCGCGCCGCCGCCGCCAATGCACCGAGCTCGGCGACCGCAGCCTCTTGATCGCCAAGCATGAACCCTTCAGACACGAAGAGCACCGTCTTGGGGGCGTCGATCCGCCGAAGCGCCACGAACAGCGATCGCAGCGCGGACACGGTTCGCTCTCCGTCGGCGACGCCGCTCTGCGCGATCACCGACGACTCCATCTCCACGGCCATTGCGCAGGAGCCAAGCTCGAACCCCTGGAGGCCCGAGCACTCACGCGCGATCACGTTGCCGAGGGTGCCGGACAGTCCGGTCCGGATGTCGAGCGCCTCCGAAATCGACACGTTGTACTGCGACATGAACGAGCGCTGCTGACCCACCAGCCGCTCGATCGCCTTCTTGAGCACCTGCCGATCGGCGGTGAAGGGCGTGGACGGCGCCGCCGGCCCAATCCCGACGATCGCCGCCCGATCGGATGGCTGGAGGCCGTCGATGAAATCGTTCATCGACCGGCGAATACCGAGCGTGCCACCGGCGCGGATATTCGCTTCGTCGACCACGATCAATATGAGCCGGCCACCGGTGGCGTTCTCGTTGCTCGAGTAGCCGAGGGGTGGCGGCGGCGGCGCCACCGCGTCGAGGGGGGTGTCGAGCGGCACCCACTCGGCGCTGATGACGCTTCGCGCGTCCCCGTCGACGCGCACCTCGAAATCGGCCGCGGTCAGGCCGCTGATGGGTTGCCCGCGGTCGTCCAGCACCGTCACGTCCACCGTTGTCAGCTCGACGGAAGAACGGAACCGCGGCACGTCCTGCTGCGCTGCGCCGACCCCGAGGGTCGCGGCGCCGAAGAGCGCGAAACCGAAGGCGGCGATTCGCGTGACCTGATTCATTTGTAGGGAGCCGCCCGATAACCCTGCCGGGCGCGCACGTTCTGGTATCCCGCCACCTCGACCCGGATCTCGCGCCATGTGTCGTCCCGTCTGCTGTTGGTCGGCTGGTATCCGAGAAGATACTGATTCGACAATTCGTCGAGCAACTCGGCGAAGGCCCCCTCCAGCGCTTCGATGCTGTCGGTCGTGAACGTTCGGCCGCCCGTCGGACGCGTCAGACGCTGCATCGCGGCTCTCAGGTACTCCTGCGTGATGCCGCGTCCCTGCGCGATCATGTACAAGGTGACGTCGCTCGCCTCGAGGCGCCGCTCGACGTCCTCGATGGCGACGTGACTGCCCTGATCTTCACCGTCGCTGAACACCACCAGCGCTTTCCTGCCGTTGCGCTGGCCGAGCATGTCGATGCCGCGGACAATCACGTCGTACAGCGCGGTCGCACCCCACGGCGCGAGCCGGTCGACGGCGCGCATCCGTTCTGACGGGTCGGTCGTCTTCCGGGTCAGCGCGAACACGGTGTCGTTGAACCCGAGCAGCGTCACCTCGTCGCGCGACGGCACGGCGCCGAGAAACTTCTTCACCGCGTTCTTCAGTCTTGGCATGACGGTGGTCATGCTGCCGCTGATGTCGACGGCGACGATCAGCTCGAGCGGAACCTCGGCTGACGAGAAATAGCTGATCGTCTGCGGTGTGCCGTCCTCGAGCACGCGGAAGGCCGAGCGTGGCAGGCCGCCGGCGAAACGGCCGCCGGCGTCGGTGACCGTCGTCGTCACCTGCACGACCTCCACGTTCACTTTGTCCGCGAAGCCAAGCCCGCGGGTCCTCACGGTCCGGACAATCCGTTGTCCGTCCGTCAGGCCCACCACCAGGCGGATCTGGTGCGCCACCACCTGCTGTCCCGCCTCCCAGTCACAGTCGAAGGGAGCGGCCACCAGTGTGCACGCCAGCCGGCCGTCGACGAAGAACGTCACGCTGTCAACCGGGAGGCTGGCATCGACCGTTGCCCGCAGCGCCGTCGTGCCACCGACGTAGCTGTTCGGCTCCGGCGAGACGATCTGGACCGTCGTCACATCGGGAGGCGTCAGCGGCGGCGGTTCAGTCGGAGGGCTCTGAGCGCGGGATGTCCCGCTGAGCAGACCGATCGCCGCCGTCAGGAAGAGGCCTGCGCGCAATGTTGGCATGGTCAGGGTTGAGGAGACACCCCGGACGGCTCGGGCACGAGCGGGCCGTCGACGGCGGCCGCCGCGGCAACATAGTCTTCGACGCGCTGGCGCCGCACGCTCTGCGCCGTTCGCACCAGGCTCCACCAGTCGTTCGGGTCGATCGGGGCGGAATCGTGGATGAAGTCCCGCGTCGCCGGGGCGAGCACGGCGCGCGTCAGCGCCGCGGGCAGCTTCATCTCGCTCATCATCAGCACGATATTCAGGTTCAACTCGGCCAGCGTGCCGGCCATGAACGGCAACTGGGGACGTCCGGCGAGGATGCGCCAGGCGCCGATCGGGGGGAACCGTGTGCAGGCGCACCCCCACGCGTGCACACCCGACGCGCCCCACGCATCCAGATCCGCCTCCGCCGCCCCGCCGCCCAGCAGGAACAGCTCTGCGAGCGAGAACTGGCCGGCGAACGCGCCAGGGTCGTGTTCGACCGTCCACTCCACGGCGCGCCGGCGCCGGCCATCGAGCATCAGCGTCTCCTCGACCGCAGCGAGAGCCATGGTGCCGGCCGCGATCGCCCGGACGCTCTGCCGGCCGCGCTTGATCGCTGCAGCGATGGCGTCTCGATCGCGATCGGTCAGCCGCGCTGGTTCCATCAGGCTCACGCCGACCGCGAACGCCTCGCGCTCGATCGATGACAGCTTCGGCGCGTCGGGGAGGCCGTCGAGGGTCAAGCGGCGCAGGGCAAGTGGGGCGAGCGCGATGTCCAGTCCGAGCAGCGATCCGGTGATGTGCCACGGCACGCCGGGCATGAAATCCTGCCGCGGAAGGCTCCACGGGATCCGCTCCCGTATCCCGCGATCGCGGCGCGCGAACCCGAAATCGTGGCGCAGCGCCACGTTGGCGCCGAGCAGCGCCGTTCCGTCGGCGTCGCCGAGATCGACAGCGTAGGCCAGCGATATCAGGGCATTGCCAAGCACGATGTCCGCCAGCTCAGAGATGGACCCGGCGATCCGTGCCGTGCGCCGCAAATCGCCCGACTTCCCGATCTTCTCGACATCGCCGGCGGCCTTGATCAGCCATTCGAATCCATCGGGCGGCGTCTCGACACCCGCTGCCAGCAGGTTGACGGCCGGGCGACCGAGCGCTGCTCGATGTGCGGTGGCCGTGGCGCGCATCGCTGCCGCGACCGAAGGCGCCGAATTCGCGGTCGGCGTGACCGACCGAAGGGCGCGAGCGTGTGCCAGGATGTCGAGCGCGACGTCAACCGTGTGACCGCCTTGCTTCTCCCGCACCGCTTCGAGCCGGCGGCGCTCGGCAAAAGGCAGGTCGATCCGGTAGGCCTGGCCCTCCCAGAACAGGCGGGCCGCGCTTGCCGCAGCCGGCGGGCCGGCGAGCGCCGCGGCGACCCGTTCCTCCCAACTGGCGCCAGGAGGCAGGCTCGAGCCGAGCCCGGTCTCGATCCACTCGCCGATGCCGCCGGCATAAGTGCCCGCGGCGTCGGCCGGCACACGGGCAAGCGACAGCACGAGCCGCTCGGCCGCCGGGCCGTCGATTGTGCCGGCCCGGTGCATCCGCGACACGATCGCCAGACTGCCTTGATACTGCGCGATCGCCCAGAAACGCCGCTCGTGGTCCGCGGCGGAGACGGCCGAGGCCTGCCGCAGCGCCGCCGTATACACGGCCGGATTCCGGATGCCGATGCGTTCCAGCGTCAGCAAGAGCATGCGGTATCCGGGGAACGCTCTGAGCGTCTGGCCCGCCCCGGCAACCGACTCTTCAGGCAGTTCGGCGAACACCCGTTGACCGAAAGCGAACTGATCGAGCCGCTCGCCACGCGTGTACATGTCTCCACCGCCGGTCGCCTCGACGAGCCAGGCGGCGTCGACCAGCGCTCCGGCAGCCGGCGCCGCGAGCCCGACGCCCGGAGGCAGATCGCCGATGTCGAGCACGCCGGCCCAGAATGCGCGGCCGGCCGGCGGCGCAGGCGCGCCAGTCGGCAGCACCTGGAGCCGCAACAGCAGCACGGCGAGGTCGCTGAGCGGCCGCGAGAAGGGCAACTCGTGGACGCGCCATTCGTGATAGCTGCTGATGCAGGTGTCCGCGAGACGGATGAAGCGCTCGATCCGCGCGCCTTCGTCGGCCATCCACAAGCCGAGCGCAAACCTGGCCGCCGCCTGATCCGCTGACGCGATCACGCTGTGGAGATACGCGATCCGGCCGCCCGGGCTGGCAAAGAGCGCCCTGGCGAATCGTTCCGGCGCCGACACACTCTCGTGGACGACGGCCTCCCACAGCGGCTCCGCCTCCGCCCCGCCCGGCACCACGATGCGGCCTCCGGCGACGCGGAAGGTGTCGCCGAATGCGGCGAAGGCGCCGGCAGCGCGTTCGTAGAGGAAGGTCAGGAGCGCCGGATGGTCCGCAAAAAAGGCGAGCGTCTCGTCGTCCGCGCCGGTGAGGCCGTGAGCCAGGAGAGCGGCGGACCGGTCGGAGACGATCGCCGCAATCAGCTCCTCGCGCGACACCGCGCGGCGGAACACGGCGCGTCCCCACACCTCCGCCGGCAGCGGAACAGGAACGCGCACCGCGCCAGCGTCAGACGATGGCGCGCGCGCGGCTGATTGCAGGGCGCGCAGCCGGTTGCCGACGTCGGGTGGCGTGTAGAGGAGACGCGTGACCTCCGACAGGAAATCGACGCGGTCGCGCGCCGCTTCGATCCCGAGGCGCGCAGCGATAGCGGAGACGGCCGGTGTGACCGGTGCGTCCTCGATGTGGGGCGATGCGGCGGCGAGCTGAAGCTGAAATGCCGCTACAATCGTCGTGCAGAGTAATAGCGCGCGCGGCATCCTCTTTCAGGACCAAAGCCGAAATTATATACATGGCATCCGGGAACTACACCGCGAAAGACATCACTGTTTTGGAGGGTCTCGAGCCGGTCCGTAAGCGACCCGGGATGTACATTGGCGGCGTCGGATCGGCCGGTCTGCACCATCTGGTCTGGGAAATTCTCGACAACGCCATCGACGAGGCGATGAACGGGTACGCGTCGAATGTCCGGGTGACGCTGCACGAGGACGGCTCATCGCTTACCGTCGAAGACGACGGCCGCGGGATTCCGGTCGACAGGCACCCGACGACCAGGAAGAGCGCCCTCGAGGTCATCTTCACGGTGCTGCACGCGGGCGGGAAGTTCGAGCACGGCAGCTACAAGACCGCCGGCGGCCTGCACGGGGTCGGCGCCAGCGTGGTGAACGCGCTGTCGAAGGACCTGGTCGCCACCGTCAAGCGCGACGGCGCGCAGTGGGAAATGCGCTTCAAGCATGGCAAGCCGGTCGGCCCCCTGAAGAAGCTCGGACCGGCGCGCGGCACCGGCACCACGGTCTACTTCCATCCGGACGCGACGATCTTCCCGAAGATCGAGTTCGACGCGGCGGTTATTCGCGAGCGTCTCGAGGTGGCGAGCTATCTCCATCAGGGCGTCAGGGTGGCGTTCGACGACGAGACCAGCGGGACCAAGTCCACCTTCGAGCACGCCGATGGGCTCGGCGACTACCTGAAGAAAATCATCGCCGAGCGCGCCGCCCGGCCAGTGCACGACGTGCCGTTCGTCCTCAACAAGGACGAGAGCCTGCGGTTCGATCTGGTGTTGCAGTGGACCGAAGCAACGGACGAACACATCCGGTCGTACGTCAACGGCATCCCGACCGGGTCCGGCGGCACGCACGAAACCGGGCTGCGGGCCGGTATCGGCAAGGCGGTGCGGAACTTCATCGACACCCACAACCTCTCGCCCAAGGGGGTGTCGCTGGCAGCGGAGGACATCCGCGAGGGGCTGACCGGCGTCGTCAGCGTGTTCATCGCCGAGCCGCAGTTTCAGGGCCAGACCAAGGAGCGGCTGAACAATCCCGAGCTGGTGTCGGCCGTCGACGGCCTGGTGCGTCCGGCGATCGAGCACTGGCTCAATCACAACATCAGCGTCGCCGAGGCGATCGTCGCGCGCATCGTGCTCGCGGCGCGCGCGCGCGAGGCCAGCCGGGCGGCTCAGGCTGAAGTGTCGCGAAAGAGCGCCACCTCGTCGCGCTTGAACCTGCCGGGGAAGTTGAGCGACTGCACCAACGCGACGAGCGACGGCAGCGAGCTCTTCATCGTCGAGGGAGATTCGGCCGGCGGCTCAGCGAAGCAGGGACGCGACCGGGCACGGCAGGCGATTCTGCCGCTGCGGGGAAAGGTGTTGAACACCGAGAGCGCGTCGCTCGCGAAAGTGCTCGAGAACAAGGAGCTGTCGGATCTGGTGACGGCGATCGGGTGCGGCCTCGGCGCCAACTTCGATCTCTCCAAGCTGCGCTACGGCAAGCTGATCATCCTTGCGGATGCCGATTCCGACGGCAACCACATCGCCACCCTCCTGCTCACGTTCATCTATCGACACCTGCCGCAGCTCATCGCCAACGGCCATGTGTTCCTGGCGCAGCCGCCGCTCTACCGCATCGACATCGGCAAGGAGACCCACTGGGCGCTCGACGACAGCCACAAGGAGGCGATCCTGAAGCAGCACGGCAAGAACGGCAATCGCGCGACGCCGGAGATCACGCGCTTCAAGGGCCTCGGCGAGATGATGCCGAAGGTGCTCTGGGAGACGACCCTGAACCCGCGCACACGCCGGCTGCTCCGCGTGGAGATCACCGACCAGCTGATGACCGACCGGGTCATCAACGAGCTGATGGGCAAGGATGCCTCCGCCCGGTTCCGCTTCATCATGGAGCGCGCGGAGGAAGCGGAGGAGCTCGACGTTTGATCGCGATCGAAGGTGAAGGTCAACCTCGGCGATCTGAAACCGCCGAGATTGGAGCGAAGGTAAATCAGCTGCAGATGCGGCGCAGGCCTTCCACCAGGCGGCCGACGCCTTCGCGCACCGTCTGCTTCTGCAGGGCGCCATAGGCGACGCGGAAGTAGCACCCCTCGGTCATGCCGAACGCCGTGCCGGGGATGACGGCGACCTTGTGGTCGCGGATCAGCCGCTCGGCGACGAGCATCGGATCGAGTCCGGTGTCGACCCGAAGCAGACAATAGAACGCGCCGTCGGCAGCCGGCACCGTCGCGAGCGAACCGAGCGTCGACAGCTCGGCGACCACGATGTCGCGGATCGACTCGAGCTCCCGCACGTGTGGCTCGCAGAACGCCCGGCCGACACCGAGCGCGGCAACCGCACCCACCTGCGCCGCAATCGTCGGACAGATCAGGATCGTGTCCTGAACCTTGAGCAACGCCGGACCGAGCGCCTCGGGATACACCAGGTAGCCGATGCGCCAGCCGGCGAACCCGTACGCCTTCGACAGCGAGTACATCGAGATGGTGTGGCCTTCGGCGCCGGCGAACGAGCCGGGCGAGACGTGACGGCAGGCGCCATACGTGAAGTACTCGTACGGCTCGTCGGAGAGGTGATAGAGGCCGCGGACGCGGCACAACTCGTTCACCGCGTGCAGGGACGAAGCCGAGAGCACCGCCCCGCTGGGGTTGTTCGGAGAAATCGTGACGATCGCACGCGTCCGCGGCGTGAGCGCCCGCTCGATCGCGTCGAGATCGAGCTGGTACCGATCGTCGGTCGGGACGCGGACCGCACGGCACCCGGCCATCTCGATCGCCATCTCGTGGTTGAAGTAGAACGGCATCGGCAGCACGATCTCGTCACCGGGCGAGGTGATCGCCAGCACAGCGTGCATGAAGGCCATGTTCGCCCCGGCGGTCACCATCACGCGGCTGCCGCGCGCGAGGTCGATGCCGTTCTCCGCCGCGAGCTTCCGTGCGATGGCCCGCACCAGCTCGCCGAGCCCTGCGACATCGTCGTATTGGTGCACGGCCGGCGTTGACAGCGCCTGCCGGACGGCATCGACGACGGCCGCGGGAGGTCCGTAGTGCACGACGCCCTGGCCGAGCGAAATCGTCCCCGGCACCTGCCGGATCAGGGCGCCGATCACCGGCACGATGGGCGCCTGAATCCGGTCCATCCGGGTCGGCACGTTCAGTGTCTTCTGCATGTTGTCTCGGAGCAAACGCCTGGCCTATTCTTGTTCATGATCGTGCGCCGCGCCCCCGGGCTTGCCGCCAGCCTCGCCGTCCTCATCGCCGCCCTCGCCGTCGGACTGTCCGCCGCAGCCTCGCTGCAGACGCCGGAACAGTTTATCGGCTTCCGGGTCGGGACCGACAACAAGCTGGCGCGCTGGGACCGCATCGTCGAATACATGAAGCTCGCCGCCGCCGAATCGGATC
>WHSN01000096.1 GCA_009380045.1 Luteitalea sp. | reverse complement strand
GTCCGCGCCACGTCAACCAGGACACGGCGCATGATCTGGGCGGCCACGGCAAAGAAGTGGGCGCGGTTCTGCCAGCGTACGTCCTTCCAATCGATCAGCCGCAGGTAGGCCTCGTTGACGAGCGCCGTCGCCTGGAGGATGTGGCCAGGGCGCTCGCCCGCCATGGAGCGCGCCGCGAGGCGGTGCAGCTCCTGGTGCACCAACGGCGTCAACGCCTCGAGCGCGGCCTGGTCGCCGCTGCTCCACGAGACCAGCAGTTGCGTGAGGTTCGTCGGGGCACTCATCAGGTGGCTTCTGAGGGCCCTTAGCTTAGCAAACCCGCCTTCGCCCGGCTTCGGCGTGCCAGGCCCGGGGTCACCCGACGCGGCAGCCGCGTCGGGGTGGAAGGGCCGGGCCGGTTCCGCCCCGGTTAGCACTTTGACCGCCGAATGCCGCCTTCTCGTGTGAGGAGAAAACGTCATGTACAGCACCCAGTTGATTGGAGCCACGCTTGCGCTCGCCCTGCTGGCGCCGGCCGGGCGCGACGTCCGCGCCGCCGGATCGACCGCCGATGTCGTGTTCGAGTGGAACCAGATTCTGCAGGACACCGTTCCGGGACCACAGGGGGTCCTGACGCCCCGTTACTTCGCGATGGCGCATATCGCGATGTTCGACGCGATCAACACGATCGACCGCCAGTTCGAGCCGTATCGCGTCCGACTGCGCCAATCGGGCGGCGGATCGCCGGAAGCCGCGGCGGCGCAGGCCGCGCACGACGTGCTCGTCGTCATCAACCCGGCTGCAACCGCGACTTACGATGCGGCGCTCGCGCGCCAGCTCGGAAAGCATCCGTCGTTCTTCGTCCGCCGGGGTGCGGCCCTCGGCGCCCGTGTCGCCAAGGAGATTCTGGAGTGGCGACGGAACGACGGGTGGGTGGTCTCGCCTTTCCCGGCGTACTCCGAGCCGCTGCTTCCCGGAGGCTGGCAGCCGACGCCGCCGAACAATCCGGTCGCGGCTTTCACGCATCTTCAGAACGCCGTGCCGATGGCGTTGCTGACGGCGACGCAGTACCTGCCGCCACCGCCGCCGGCGCTGACCAGCGAGCGCTACGCCACCGACCTGAACGAGGTGAGGCTCATCGGAAGATCGGACAGCGCGACCCGCACCGGCGACCAGACCTCGATCGCGCGACTGTGGAACGGCGTTGCGACGCCAGGCACCGGCACCGCCACCAACTTTCTCTCGATCTGGAACAACATCGTTCGCGACGTGGCGCGCGAGCGCCGGCTGTCGCCCGTCGAGACCGCACGCGCGTTCGTGCTCGTGAACGTGTCGGTACACGACGCCCTTCAGACGGCCCAGGCGAGCAAGTTCGTCTACGGGCTGTGGCGGCCGGTGACGGCGATCCAACAGGCGGACAGCGATCTCAATCCCGCGACGGATCCGGATTCGACCTGGCTCCCGCTGCTGACGACTCCACCATATCCGTCATACGGCGGCAACATGGCGTGCATCGGCGCGAGCGCCGCGCGCGTGCTCCAGCTCGCGTTCCGCACGAACGACATTCCCGTGACCGTGACCTGGCGTCAGTCGGGCGGACTCCCTGAGGTCTCTCATGAGTTTCAGGGCTTCTGGCAGGTCGCCGAGGAGCAGTCGGAGAGCCGCATTTACGGCGGGATTCATTACCGCTTCGACCAGGTGGCGGGTCAGCAGATCGGCAGGTCGGCCGCCGAATTCGTGTTCGCCAACTACATGACGCCGCGCAGCCGTTGGGAACACTGAGCCGGGCAGTTCCGGCGGCCGATCGGCCCCCCTCGATCGGACGAACTTCGATACGGCCCGCGGCGACCGATACAATGGATCAGGGCAATCCAATGACATCAGACAGGACCGAACATCAACACACGCCGGAGGATTAGCGGAACATCCGGGAGGATTGATCCGTGGAGAGGGGGTCAGACATGAGCGCGCAATCGCCGCCACCGCCTCCGAACGCGGCGCGCGAACGTCCGCCATCCGATTCTGCGCCCGAGCAGCCTCCCGCACGTCCGTGGCGCACGGAGGGGCTTCCGAAAAAGCCGCCGCCCAAGCCGAGGTCGCGCTGGATCACGGCGGCGGCCTGGATCGTCGGCTACTTGCTGCTCTTTGGCATGCTGACGGTCCAGGATCGACTCTCGGCGCCGGAGCCGGTGCCGTACACGGAATTCAAGAGCCAGGTCGCGAGCAAGAACGTCGCGGAGCTGTTTGCGCGGGGCGATTCAATCGAAGGCGAGCTGAAAAAGGTGGCGCCCGTGCCCGGCCAGCAGGATCGCACCTATCAGCAGTTCACCACCGAGCGGCCGACGTTCGCGAGTGACGATCTCCTGGCGGAGTTGACCGACGGAGGCGCCACCGTCCGTGCGACATCGCTGGTCCAGCAGCGTGGCTTTCTCACCAACCTGCTCATTTCGTTTGGCCCGCTTCTCCTGCTGGTTGGTTTCTACATCTGGATGTTCAAGCGCCAGCAGGGGGCGATGGCGGGGGGACTGTTGGGGGGCGGCAAGCAGAAGCGGGTCGATCCCGAGACGGTCCGCGTCACCTTTGACGATGTGGCCGGCATCGACGAGGTGGAGGCCGAGATCAACGAGGTGGTCGATTTCCTGAGAGATCCCGAAAAATATCGTCGTCTCGGCGCCCGCGCTCCAAAGGGTGTGCTGCTGGCCGGGGCCCCCGGGACCGGGAAGACCCTGCTGGCGCGCGCCACCGCGGGCGAGGCGAAGGTCCCGTTCTTCAGCGCCAGCGCCTCGGAGTTCATCGAGATGATCGTCGGTGTCGGGGCCAGTCGGGTCCGGGAGCTCTTTTCGGAGGCGCGGAAGGTCGCGCCGGCGATCATCTTCATCGACGAGATCGACACGATCGGCCGCGCGCGCGGCGGTGCGCGGGCCGTCGGAGGGCACGACGAGCGGGAACAGACCCTGAACCAGATCCTCACCGAGATGGATGGCTTTTCGGGCCACGAGGGCGTCGTGGTCCTGGCCGCCACCAACCGGCCCGACGTTCTCGACCCGGCGTTGCTGCGACCCGGACGCTTCGACCGGCAGATCGTCATCCACCCACCCGACCACAAAGGTCGCTCCGAGATCCTGAAGGTCCACACACGGAAGGTTCCTCTCTCGGTGGATGTCGATCTGGAGCAGCTGGCGTCATCGACGCCCGGGATGACCGGCGCCGATCTCGCGAACCTGGTGAACGAGGCCGCTCTTTTGGCGGCCCGTCGCGGGCAGGACGCGGTGTCTCAACGCGATCTGACCGACTCGCTCGAGAAGGTCCAGCTTGGCACGGCCCGGAACGTGGTGATTCCCGAAGAGCAGCGACGCCGGACGGCGTACCATGAGGCAGGTCACGCGCTGCTCGGCATGCTCCAGCCCGGGGCGGACCCGGTGCGGAAGGTCTCGATCATTCCGCGCGGCCGTGCCTTGGGCGTCACGTTGTCCACCCCGGAGGCCGATCGATACGGCTATGACGTCAACTACCTCCGAGGCCGGATCATTGGTGCGCTCGGAGGCATGGCCGCCGAGCAGGAAGTCTTCGACATCGTCACGACGGGAGCGGAGAGTGACCTGGAGACGGTGACGCGCATCGCCCGCTCCATGGTCGGCCGATGGGGCATGTCCGAACGCATCGGCACCCTTTCCGTGCTTCCGGCCGAGGGAGATCCGCGCATTGCCGGGATCTCGGACGGCCTCCTCAATGCAGTGGACGAAGAGGTTCGGCGGATCACCGACGAGTGTTACGCCGAGGCACGACGACTGCTGCGGGAGAACCGCGACAAGCTCGACGCGATCGTCGCCCAGTTGCTCGTTCACGAGAGCCTGGACGAGCCCCAGATCTACGCGGCCGCCGGCATTGCGCGCACGGCGATCGCGCCCTCGCCGGCGCCGATACCCGCGTAGGTGCACAGCCCAGGCTCACGGCAGGAGCGATGCGGACCGCCGCTCATGACTGCGCGTCGCCACCATACTGCTTGAGTTTGCGGTACAGCGCGGCCGTGCCGATCCCGAGCTCGCCGCCGCCTGCGTCCGATTGCCACCGACGGCTCGAAGGGCCGACCTGATGTCGTCGCGCTCCCAGATCGGACAGGGGGCGCACGTCGCTCGAGATGACGGCATCCGGCATCCGGCGCCGCGAGCCCGACCCGCGCGCTGACCGCGACGAGGCAGGAGTCGATGGATACCAGAGGATTGGAGGCTGTCGTGCCGACCGATCGAGAAATACCGCGCCACTCTTACGGCATCGTCCCACCGTCGTTCCGTCTGCCCGATGCGACGCACGTGGGCGGCGTGCGCCTGCAGGTCGGCAACCTACGACGCTCGGTCGAGTATTACGAGCAGGTGCTCGGCCTCCGCGTGTACACCGCCACGGAGGACACTGCGACGCTCGGTCCGCTCGGCGGCGAACGGCCGCTGGTCGCTCTACGAGCCAGGCGCGGCGTGGCGCCCGCCAGCCGAGGCGCGTTCGGCTTGTATCACTTCGCGATCCTGCTGGCGGAGCGTGCTGCGCTTGGACGGTTCGCTGCGCATCTGGCGGCCCTCGGAGTGCGCGTGGGCATGGCCGATCACCTGGTCAGCGAGGCGCTCTATCTGACGGATCCAGATGGGTTGGGGATCGAGGTCTACGTCGATCGGCCGCGCGCCACCTGGCAGCGTCACGGTCGCGAGCTTGCGATGACGACAGACCCGCTCGACATCAGGAGCGTAATCGCCGCCGGTGGTGGAGACAGTTGGGATGGCGCGCCCGTGGGAACCACGATGGGCCACGTGCACCTGCACGTCGGGAGCCTCGACCTGGCCGAAGCCTTCTATCACCGGGCGCTCGGCTTCGACAAGACGGTGTGGAGCTACCCTGGCGCGCTGTTCCTGTCTGCTGGCGGCTACCATCATCATCTGGGCACCAACACCTGGTCGCCTGGACCATCTCCAGCAGAGGACCAGGCACGGCTCCTCGAATGGGAGCTCATCGTGCCGGCTGACGAGGACGCATCAGCCGCAGGGCGCAGCCTTCGGGCTGCCGGATACGAGGCAGAGGACACGGCCGACGGGGTGATCACGGCGGACCCCTGGGGGACGCGGGTGGGTATTCGAGCGAAGACCCCAGTGAGACCCGGGACCCCCACATGACGACATGCCGGCGTCGTGCTCGCCCTGTTCATTCCCACACGACAGCCCGCCAACGTCGATGCCCTGATGGCACAAGCCAACGCGATCCTCACGACCGGAGCGCGCACCGGCGCGGAAGTGATGCGCCACAACCCGTCCGCGTCGGCGATGCGGGCCCTCGACGCCATTCACGACCGGTTGGAGTCGCCGGCCGATCGGATGCTGCGGACCGTGTCGCTGCGTTCGAATTATGTCGTCCTGCCGGTGTTCGCGCTGGCGAATGCCGGAGTGGTGTTGAGCGCGGAGGTGTTCGGCGGGCACGGGACGCTGCTTCTGGCCATCGTGCTCGGCCTGGTGGTCGGCAAGCCGCTCGGTCTCGTGTCTGTTTCAGCCCTGGCGGTGTGGCTCGGGATTGCGGTCAAACCCGGGGAATACTCGTGGCGGCAACTGGCGGGCGCGGGAGCGCTGGCCGGTATCGGTTTCAACGATGTCGCTGTTCATCGCCGGGCAGGCGTTTCCCGGCGCCGCCGATTTCGCTGCCGCGAAGATCGCCGTGTTTGCGGCATCGGTCATCGCTGCCGCACTTGGCGTGACGATTCTGTGGACCGCGAGTGGCCCGACCGACCCGTGAAGTGGCCTGGGGCCGCTGCCCCTGTCGCTGCCCCGACTCAGCGTTCGGCGGTGGCCTTGGCCTTGTCCTCGGCGCGGGTGCCGCGCAGTTGTCCTTCCAACCCGTAGTTCCCTTCGTGACACGCGTATTCATACATCCGCGGCACTTGAACGCCGTCCACTCCTCCCACGAGGCCATCGAGCTTCGTCCAGGGGAACTGGGCCTTCCAGGGTGTGGTGAACGTCGACGGGTCCTCGACCGTGACTTCGTAACTGATCGTCTTCGCGTCAACGCGCGTGAACCGCTCGACCAGGTGCAGGTTCTCGAACGACCCGCGGAACGGCGCCTTGTCGGTGAAATTCGTGACGTCGACGACGAGGGTCTCGCCTTCCCACCGGCCGCGCGAATCGCCCATCCAGTGGCGGATGCTCGGCGGCAGGTGCGGGCGGCCGTCCAGCGGGATGATGCGCGCGTCGTGGATCTGCTCCATCTCGATCACCACGAAACCGGGGCTCTGGACGATTTGCAGGTGATTGTTGTAGCCACCAGGCAGCCGGGGGACGCCCCCGAACACGAGACAGCGCTCGCTCAAGCGTCGATCTTCGGGGTTGTCGCCGCGAGTACCGCGACCGTCGACGCCGCCTTCCGTGCCATCCTCGATGTCCTCACGCGCTTCGAGATCGGCATTGCCGCCAAACCGCCCAAGGCCCTTCGAGTAGGCTGCGAATCTCTGCTTCGCTTCAGGAGTCACTGGCGGCACCCTGCCGTCCGGGCGATCGATGACCAGCGAGGTGCGCCGGATCGGATCGCCGGGTACGGGAAACCAGTGGGCGTTGTACGCCCGGCCGACGTCGGTCACGCTGCCGGGTTTCTGGTCGCGGCGATCGCGGTTCTCGCGCGACAGCCGGGCGCGCTGCGTGTAGTCGGCTAACTCCGCGTCGGTCCATGTCGCTTTGGTCCCGAGCGAGAGCGGACGATCCAGGGGCGTGCTGACACCGTTGTTCCAGACTCCCTGCAGATCCGGGTGACCCCAGGGAGTACGCGGCCCGGTGTAGGTTGAGTTCGCGGCGCCTGGCGTCGCCGCGGCCTGACCCGACACCGACACCGGTGCCAGCCAGACCACCGCCGCCGTGACCGCCAATGCTGCCAGAGTCGCAAGACGTCGATTACTCATCTGAGATCCTCCTGGTCGGACGGCGCCACAACCCAACCGGGCGGAGTATACGCCAGATACCCAGGCTGTGCCTTGGCTCGACAGGGGGCTCTTCTCGCCGCGAGGCCGAGAGCGGCTGGCCGGCTGAACCAGTCCAGGTCGATGGCGGTGGCCACCGCCTTCACGGCGTTCACGCGCGCCACAACCTCCTGACCAAGAGTTCAGGAACTCTTCAGGTGGAAGACCCAGGCGGGACGCTCAATCGATGATCGGAGCGTAGAAAGACACGCCGCGGACGTTCTGGTTCACCGCGAGCGCATGCTGCATGCGCGGGTGCGCCCGTTGTTCGCAGTCCATCCGATCGCAGAGCCGGCAGGTCGGGCCGACCGGGACGAATGCGTCGCGGCTGGCCAGATCGAGGCCATCGGCATACACCATTTGCGACGCATACGAGACATCGCAGCCCACGGCAATGGCGTACTGGGACCGCGGCGCCCGATAGCCGCCGCTGTCCTTGCGGACGGTTCGGGCAACTTCGAAAAAGACCTTGCCATCCGGCATTTGAGACAGCTGCGTCCGAACCATGCCGGGCGTCATGAACGCTTCGAAGACATTCCATCTCGGGCACGCCCCGGCAAAACGCCCGAACGGCACGCCGATCGGCGTAAAACGCTTGGAGATGTTGCCGGCGATGTCGACGCGCAGCATGTGAAACGGGATGCCCTCGGCGCCCGGGCGCCGCAGCGTGGTCAGGCGATGGCACGTCTGCTCGAAGCTGGCCCTGAAGCGGTGACCCAGCAGCTCGATGTCATATCGTTCGTCCTGGGCGGCCTTGAGGAAGGCGTCGTAGGGCATCAGGATGCTGCTGGCGAAATAGTTCGCCAGCGCGACGCGGCACAGGGCTTTCGACTCCTCGGTCGTGAGCAGCGGATCGTCAGCGATCCGGTCCAGAGCCGCCTCCTGCGTCAGCAACCCGACCTGGTGCGCGAGCTGAAAGTTGCGGCTGCCTCGCCGAAGCACCTCGGACAGCCAGAGAATACGCTTCGCCGGGTCATACCGCCGAACGGCCAACCGCATGAGGCCGGCTTTCTCGATTCTCACTTCGATGCCGCGGGCCCGTTTCAGGTAGTCGGCCAGGCTCGCAAACAGTGCATCGCTGTGCAGCGCGGCGTCGTGCACCAGCTTGTCCGCACCGTATTCGAGCTCCGGGAAGTAATTGAGATGGCGCTGAAGGATGTCGCTGACTTCATCCATGGGGAATCGGGATCGTTGAGCCCCGACAGGCGTGCTTCCGTCCGTCAGCAGCTGCGCGCCGAGGTCCTGCGCCGAATCGCGCGCGGCGCAGTACGCGTCATAGAGCCGGACAACGGCTTGTGCTGTGCCTGGCAGGGTGGCCGCCAGCTCGCGAATCTCGCTGGCCAGGACCTCCTGATTCTCGAACACGGGATCGCCGAACACCTCCAGCAGCTCCCCCGCAATCCGTCCTGTCTCGGCCGGCGACAGCGACTTCAAGTCGATCGGAAGAATGTGGCTCACCCGGAGAAGGAGGTCGGCCGACACCGAGCGGTGGTTGTGCTCCAGGAGATTCAGATAGCTGGCGGAAATGCCCAGACGCCTGGCCAGATCGGCCTGCGACATCCGGGATTTGCGGCGTGCCACGCGAATCGTCGATCCGACCAGAGTCTCCATCGCCAAATGATAGAGCCCGCGCGCCATCATTTCCAACATTGACTGATTTACTGGCCTGAATTTACAGACCTGGCCGGCCTTTGCTGCCCGCGTGACCATTTTCGTTGCGCCGCGCCGGCGATCGGCGGACGATGTAAAGCAGTAATCAAACTGGATGTTGAGGCATCGGCCGCTGCGGCCGTGAGCCCTGGGAGAGGACGATGGACGCATTCGAGCGGCAGATCACAACCATCCGTGAATGGTTCGACAGCCCGCGCTTCGAGGGAACCGCACGCCTCCATTCGGCGCGTGACGTCGCGGAACAGCGGGGCACGATTCCCACCGACTACATCGTCGCGAGGAAGGCCGCGGACGAGTTCTACGTCAGGCTCCGCGAGCTTTTCGCCGACCGCTCCCATATGACGACCTTTGGCCCGTACTCGCCCGGGCAGGCCACCGCCATGAAACGGGTCGGCCTTGAGGGGATCTACCTCGGCGGGTGGGCGACCTCGGCCAAGGGCTCGGTGACCGAGGATCCAGGGCCGGACCTGGCCAGTTATCCGCTGAGCCAGGTGCCAGACGAAGCGGCGAGCCTCGTGCGCGCGTTGCTGACCGCGGACAGGAATCAGCACTTCGCGCGCATCCGGATGACCGAGGAGCATCAGGCGGCGACGCCTGCGGTCGATTACCGGCCCTTCATCATCGCCGATGCCGACACGGGCCACGGCGGCGACGCCCACGTACGAAATCTCATTCGGCGGTTCGTGGAAGTCGGCGTGCCCGGTTATCACATCGAAGACCAGAAACCGGGGGCGAAGAAATGCGGACATCAGGCCGGCAAGGTCCTGGTTACCTCCGACGAGCAGATCAAGCGGCTGAATGCCGCCCGGCTGCAGCTCGACGTGATGGGCGTCGCGGGCATCATTGTCGCCCGGACCGACGCCGAGGCGGCCACGCTGCTCGAGAGCCGGAGCGATGAGCGTGATCAGCCGTTCATCCTCGGCGCGTCGAACCTGGACGTGCCGAGCTACAAGGCTGGTTATGCGGCGATTCTGAAGAGACTGGCGGAACTCGGCGTCGAGGCCGCGCGCGGCCATCTCCTTTTTGCGCTCTCAGATCGCGAGTACAAGGCGGCCTTCGAGTGGCTCGATCACACCGGCGTACTGGCCCTGGTCGAGGAAACCGCGGCGCTCCTGCGAGCGGCGACGGCCCGTGCCGATGGCCCGCTGGACGCTCTCGAGAGCCGGTACGCGGAAGTGTGGCAATTGGAGGCTGGGCTGAAGACCTTCGGGCAGGCCATTGCCGACGAGATGCAGTTCCGCGCCGGCGAGGGTCAGCGCTTCGACATGTCGGTCGAGGAGTGGCTGGCGTTTGCCGGGAGCGCGTCGTTCTACGAGACGCGTGAAGCCGCGAAAGCGATGGGGATTCAGATCGCCTGGGACTCCGAGCTGCCCAGGACCCCGGACGGTTACTACCACGTGCAGGGAGGGATCGAATACGCGATCGCCAAGTCGCTCGCGGCGGCGCCGTTCGCCGATCTGATCTGGATGGAGACCAAGACGGCCGATCTGCACGACGCGCGTGTGTTCGCCGAGGCGATACACGCACGCTATCCCGACAAGATGCTCGCCTACAACCTGTCGCCGTCGTTCAACTGGGACACGACCGGGATGACCGACGAACAGATGAAGCAGTTCCCGGACGAGCTCGGGAAGCTCGGCTTCGTCTTCAACTTCATCACCTACGGCGGACACCAGATCGACGGTCTGGCGGCCGAGGAGTTCGCCACGGCGTTGAAGCAGAACGGCATGCTGGCGCTGGCGCGGTTGCAGCGAAAGTTCCGGCTGATCGATTCCCCGTACAAAACGCCGCAGACCCTGGTCGGCGGGCCGCGGCTCGACGCGGCGCTGATGTCCTCGTCCGGTCGGACCGCCGCGACCAAGGCGATGGCGAAGGGTTCGACCCAGTTCCAGCATCTGGTTCAGACAGAGGTGCCAACGCGCCTGCTCGAGGAATGGCTCGACCTGTGGCGGACTCATCACGCGCTTGTGGGCACGATCAGCGTCGAGCTGCGACCGCACACCGCCGGGATGGACCTGCTGGAGCTGAAGGTCCTCGACCAGAACAAGCAGCGGTTGGCTAACATGATCTTCACCACGATTCAGGATCGGCGCGGTCGCACCATTCTGATGATCCGCGACCAGAACACGCTGCCGGCCCTTCGCAAGAAACGGTTGATGACCCTCGTACAGGTGTTCCTGATGCACCGATACAAGGCCGGGTCGGTGCACTACGTGACGCCGACCGAGGATAACGAGCGTCAGACGGCGAAGATGAAGGAGCTGGGGATCTTCTCGTTCGTGAACACCGAAGTTGGCGCGATCATCGTCGCCGAGGTGCAACGGGAGCGAATCGCTGAACTGGTGGCGCCCGGCGGCGCGGCGCTCGGCGCCCTGATTCAAAGTGTGTTGCCACCGGGGGGCGCCGCGACTGGAAGCGAGACGGCCACGTCGGCGACCCGTTGAGCGGCCCTCGCCCGGCCAGGTTGGACTCGCCGTCTCCCGGCGCAACGCGGCGGGTCCGGGGCGCCGGCGCGCCGGAAACGAACGTCATGGCCTTTCCCTGGCCGCGACGTTGAAATTTCAGAACATCGCGTCGAGCCACTCCTCGAAGGCAGGGCCGGCGAGTGTGGTGTTCGCGCCGGGCAGCAGGGCGCCGCCTCATAGAGGGCAAGGTCCGGATCGGCCGGGTCATTCACGCCCGCGATCCGCACCGGGTCTCCGCGCCGGGCGGTGAGCCGTGTCGCCGCGCTGATCACGTCCACGCCGCTCGCGCGCGACATCGCGACGACCTCATCTCCCGCGGCCTCGAGCACCTCGACGACATGCCGGCCTACCCTCCCGGTGCCCCCGCTACTGCAATCTTCACGGTGCCCTCCTTCAGAATGTACCGGCAAGAAGAGAGCGCCACTCGCGTTCTGCGGCGAAGTGGCGATTTCCAGTGGGGCCGATTGACATTGATGACATGCACCCCAGCCAGTAGGATTGCGTGGTTCTGCAGCTTGCGTCCCTGGGAAGGGACGAAGAAGAACGGCATCGCCTTGGTCACGGCCGCCACCGCCAAGCTCTGACCGACCGTAGATTCACGCAAGGAGACAAAAGATGTTCCAAGAATTCAAGGCGTTCGCCATGCGGGGTAACGTCGTCGACATGGCCGTGGGCATCATCATCGGCGCGGCATTTGGAGCGATCGTCGCCAGCTTCGTGGGCGACGTCCTGATGCCGATCATTGGCCTGTTTCTCGGTGGCGTGGACTTCTCGAACAAGTTCATCCTGCTCAAGGAGGGCGCCACGGCAGGGCCTTACGCCTCGCTCGAGGCGGCCAAGGCCGCAGGCGCCGTGACGGTCGCGTACGGCGTGCTGATCAACACGGTCGTCAACTTTGCCATCGTCGCGTTCGCGCTGTTCATGGTCATCAAAGGGATGAACGTCACCAGGAAGCAGCAGGCCGAGGCGCCACCCGCGCCGTCGAAGGAGACCGTGCTCTTGACCGAGATCCGCGACCTGCTGGCACGGCGCTAGGCGGTCACACGTCATTCAGTCGAAAGCCAGGAGAGCCCACATGAACATGAGGCAATCGTCAACGCACAAGACGGAGCCGCCGTCCGACAACTCGGTTCGCAGGTCGGGCTCGGCCCTGATCAAGCGACCGCGGCGCTCTCCGCGCTGGCGCCAGCGCTGGCCGCTGGATTCCAGCGGAACCTCCAGAGCCAGGGCGGGTTGGAGAACCTGATGTCCGCCCTGTCGTCGGGGAACCACCGGCAGTACATCGACAACCCAACGAGTCTCGGCGATCGTTCTGCGGTGGCTGATGGCAACGGTATCCTGGGCCACCTGTTGGGTAGCAAGGAGGTGAGCCGCGAGGTCGCCAGTCGTGCCGCGGCGCAGACTGGACTGAGCGCTGACGTCCTCAAACGGGCGCTGCCGCTGGCCGCCACCCTGATGATGGGCGCGTTCTCGAAGCAGTCGGGCGCTGCCTCCTCCGTCGCGGCGGGACCCGGTGGCTCGGGAGGCGGCATCGTGGCGATGCTGACGCCGCTGCTCGACCAGAATGGCGACGGGTCGATCATGGACGATGTCACGTCGATGATCGGCCGCTTCATGAAGCGATCGTAAACATCACCGCGCGAGCGAGAGGGGGACGTAGATGCCAGTTGCCAAAGTATCCGAGATCAGCGCGACGTCTCAGAAGAGCTTCGAGGATGCGATACAGCAGGGTTTGACGAGGGCCGCCAAGACGCTGCGGAACATCCGGGGAGCATGGATCAAGGAGCAGCACGTGCGCTGCGACGCCGGCCGCATCACGGAGTATCAGGTGAACATGATGGTGACGTTCGTGCTAGACGACTAGTGCGCCGCCCCGATGAGCACCGCGGGGCGCGCGGCAGACGAGCTCCGGCTTGTTGGGCTCAACAGTGGAGGTGATACATGGGTTTGAGGGATACGTACGCATACGCGATTCAGACAGCGAAGGGCAAGTTCCACGGCAATGCCGAGGAGCGCGACGGCAAGCTGTACTTCAAGGGCACCGTCGCAACGGAGGGCGAGAAGAACGAGCTCTGGAACGCGATAAAGACGATCCCGACATGGCAGAACGACATCGTCGCGGACATCCAGGTGACCGGCGGATCCGGCGCGGGGGCCGGCGCACCCGCCGCAGCCGCTCCGCCGGCGGCCGCCAAGACATACACGGTCAAGGCCGGCGACACGCTCAGCGCGATTGCCAAGGAGCACCTTGGCAGTGCCGTGGCCTACATGAAGATCTTCGAGCTGAACAAGGACCAGTTGACGGATCCCGACAAGATCAAGCCGGGGCAAGTGCTGCGTCTTCCGTAGTTCGTGGGCCAGACTCAGCATTGGTCTGCGCCATCACCGCGAAAGAGGTGGCACGGGCGCGCCGAGCCTGTTCTTCCGACGGGTTGACCCATCGTGGGTGGCGAACGGGCCGTGCCGAACCACCACCCACGACCTCGCCTGTCTGTCGCGGGTGATAACATTGGCGGCGCTCTGGCGCGGTCGCAGGGAGGAAGGCACGGCAGGGAAAAGGTGGGATTCCGACAGTCACCGGGTCCCACGGAGGTGTCACATGGTCCATGGGTTTCGTCGATCCGCGGCGTGTCTGGTCACCGCAATCGTCATCATCTTTTTTGTCGCATCGTCGCCCGCCATTGGACAGTCCGAGACGACGGCGGCGGCGAAGAGTTGGGATGCCCGTACGCCAGACGGCCAGCCAGACTTCCAGGGCGTGTGGAACTTCTCCACGCCGACACCGCTCGAGCGGCCGAGCAAGTTCAGCGGCAGAGAATTTCTGACGGATGAGGAAGTCGAAGCGCTCGGCATCGAGGCCGCCAGCCGCGACCGCCGCGCGGCGAATGCTCAGGCCGACGTCGGCCAGGCGTACAACGAGTTCTGGTCGGAGCGCGGCAAGCCGACAAAGCGCACGTCACTCATTCTCGATCCCGCCGATGGAAAGCTTCCCCCGTTGACACCGGAAGGGCAGCAAAGAGCCGCGGCGCTGCGCGGAGCCGGGGGGGAGCGCGGCGCCGATTCGTGGGAAGACCGAAGCTTGTGGGAGCGCTGTCTCACGCGCGGCGGTCTGCCGAGAATTCCTGGGTCCTACAACAACAACGTGCAGATCTTTCAGATTCCCGGCCACGTCGTGCTTCTCTACGAGATGATTCACGAAGCTCGGATCATCCCCACAGACGGGCGGCCGCACCTCGATACGGCCGTCCGCCAATGGCTGGGGGACTCGCGTGGGCGATGGGAGGGCCAGACGCTGGTCGTGGAGACGACGAACTTCACGGATCGGACCAGCTTCCGAGGATCCAGCGAGAACATGCGTCTGGTGGAACGGTTCACGCGCATTGACGCCGACACGATCGACTATCGGTTCACGGTCGAGGACCCCGCGACGTTTACCCGGCCCTGGACGGCGACACTGCCGCTGACGCGAATCGACGGGCACGTCTACGAATACGCATGTCATGAAGGGAATTACGGCATGCGAAACCTCCTCACCGGGCACCGGGCCGAGGAGAAGGCGGCGGCGGACGCCGCCAAGAAGGATTGAGGCCGCAAGTGCATCATCACCCGGGAGGGACCATGAGAGTATCGATCTTTGGAACGCTCGTTGTCGCATGCGCGTTTGCCTCTACCGCCTGGGTGCAGGCGGGGCAGGACAAGCCGGCCGCTCAGAAAGAGCACACGATGAGCGGATGCCTTCAGAAAGGCACCGCGGCGGATACCTACGTCGTGATGAACACCGCCGAAAAGGGCCCCAAGACGATCTCGATCATCGAATCCAAGGCCAACCTTGCCCCGCACGTCGGGCACAAGATCGACATCACCGGCACGGGAGTGCCGAACGCGGAAGCGGAGAACATGAAGACGAAGCCCTCGAAGGGCGACCATTACATGAATATCACCGCCATCAAGATGGTCTCACCAACCTGCCCGTAGCTCGTCGAATCGTCCCGACGTAGACCCGCGGAAGCAGCTGCTTTCGCGGCTCGCGTCGTATGGCAAGGTGTCGGGCCTTCCGGCTCTTGGGCGTTCGGGGGAACCGCAGCGACTTTCGCGAAACAGCAGCCAACAGAGGATGGCAGACCGACCGGGCGTCAACGCGGGTGTTGTGGACCCTTCTCCCCGGGAAGCAGGCCGAGAACGCGCGCGGACCACATGGGGCAAATTGTCGCGGCCTGGGGGCACCTCCGGTGGGCGGTTCGCTGTCTCTTCGTTCCTTCGTCGGCCGGCGGTCGCCGTGTCACAATCGTTCGGTTCCAGGCGCCCGGTTGCGAGAAGAGAAGCTCCAATCCGCGTCGCGGGTAGGCCGACCCGGAGTGCGAACCTGGTCCTGAGGAGACCGACGTGGCACCAGGCCGGGCCGACCGGGGGCATCGGCCGGTATCGGCTGGTGTTCGGAGACGCGGGTGTTTGGAGATGGTGTTCGGAGACGCGGGTGTTTCGGACACAATGAAGCGCTCGAAGTCAGCTGTTGCGCCTTGTTTGAGGAGGACATCGTGATGCATCGAACCGCAGGAATTCCGCTCGTCGCCCTCGCCGTCGTTGTCGGGATGACCCTGGGCCCTGAGAGATCCCCTCATTTATTGAGGTGTGTAGTGATCACGTAACACTCGTGTACACAATAAATTAGCGGCCGTCGTATCGATCGATATGCCGTCCTCGCCGCTGACCGTTGCCGCCGCCCTCCCGCTCATTGACCAG
>WHSN01000213.1 GCA_009380045.1 Luteitalea sp. | reverse complement strand
GCTGCTCGCGGCGGCGATCGGTACGTGGGTCGGGGGCTTCGACGTGCTCTACGCGTGTCAGGATGTCGCCTTCGATCGCGGCCACGGGCTGCGATCGGTTCCGGCGCGCTACGGCGTGCCGGCCGCGCTCGGTATTTCACGCGCCATGCACGTCGCCGCGGTCCTCTGCCTGCTGGGGCTGGCGTGGGTGACACCGTTGCCTGCCTTCTATCTCGTGGGAGTGGGAATCGTGGCGCTGCTGCTCGCATACGAGCAGTCGCTGGTGCGCGCCGACGACCTGTCCCAGGTCAAGCGCGCGTTCGACCTGAACGGATACGTCGGCATCCTGTATCTCGTTGTCCTCGCTGCCGCCATCTATGTCGAGTGAGATGCCAGTGATCGACCCGGGGAACCACCCGAGGCCCGGACCGACGATTGCGATTGCCATCACAGGCGCCAGCGGCGCCATCTACGCCACGAGGACGCTGGCGGCGCTGCTGGCACGGGGCACGCACGTCGAGGTGGTGGTTTCCGACTACGGGCGGCGTCTGCTGCGGGACGAGCTGGGCGAAGGCGCCAGCGTCGACCGGTTGATGTCGTTTCTCGAGGAGAAGTACGGGGCGGAGGTATCGGCCGGCCGTCTGACGCTCCACAGCAACCGGGACCTCGGCGCGACGATTGCGAGTGGGAGCCATGGGTGCCGGGGGATGGCGATCGTGCCCTGCTCGATGAAGACCCTTGCCGGCGTCGCGCACGGTCTGTCGCGAAACCTCGTCGAGCGCGCGGCCGATGTGATGTTGAAGGAACGGCGCGCGCTGGTGATCGTGCCGCGCGAAACGCCGATGAGCCTCCCGCAGCTGCGCAACATGGTGCTCTGTGCCGAGGCCGGGGCGATGATCCTGCCGGCGATGCCGGCGTTCTACCAGATGCCGAGGACGCTCGACGATCTCGCCGACTTCATGGCTGGCAAGATTCTGTCGGCCCTCGGCTTCGACCACGAGCTCTATCCTCCGTGGACAGGACAGGTCCCGTCGTGATCGGCGAACCTTGAACGCCCGGCGGCCGCTGCGCGCTCTGGGGTTGGTTGACCCGAAGCTGAAATGACCGACCTGTCCAAATCCCCGGCGCGGATCGCGCCGATGTTCGACGCGATCGCCGGCAGCTACGACCGGCTCAATCATCTGCTCAGCGCCGGCATCGATCGTCGGTGGCGAAGAAACGCCATCGTGTCGCTGCGACTCACGGGGACTGAGCGCCTGCTCGACCTGTGTACCGGGACTGCGGATGTGGCGATCGCCGCGGCGGAAGCGCGGCCAGGCCCGGTCCGTGTGCTGGGCGTGGACTTCGCCGGCGCGATGCTGCAGGTCGGCCTCCGGAAGCTGCTGGCACGGAACCTGGACACCCGGATCACACTTGTCCGCGGAGATGCGACGCGAATTCCGGTCGCCGGCCAGTCGGTCGACGCAGTGACCGTCGCCTTCGGCATCCGCAACGTCGAGAGCCCGGCGGCCGTGTGCGCCGAGATCCACAGAGTGCTCGCGCCGGGCGGCCGGGTGGCGATCCTCGAGTTCGCGGTCCCGACCACGCCGGTGGTCCGGGGCGCCTACCTGTGGTATTTCAATCGCGTGCTGCCGCGGATCGGCCGTATGATCTCGCGGCATCACGCGGCATACGGCTATCTGCCGGCATCGGTCGGCGCGTTCGCGTCGCCTGGCGAGTTCGTGAAGATTCTGCGACAAAGTGGATTTGTCGAGATTGACGCCGCCCCCCAGACCCTGGGAATCGTCCATCTCTACACGGCACGCAGACTGTAGAAACGTCCCCGTCCCGGCCTGATATACTTCTAACTCGCTGATGTACTTCGATTTCGAGGACTATCGGCCCGATATTCAACCGGTCGGCCGCGCCATCTCGTGGAGGGAAGGCGTCCTGCTGTCAGTCATCGTGCACATGGGCGCGGTGATCCTGGTGCTGTTGCTGCCCCGTTTCTTTCCGTACGATGCGGCCGCGGCACGGGCGGCCGCGCTCGCCGTCGAGCAGCAGCGCGAGCGGCAGCCGGCGCCCCGGTTCGTTTTCGTGCAGCCACGCGTCGACCCAAAAGCGCCGGCGCCCCCTCTTCGCGGCGAGGCATCGGATCAGGATCGTCAGGCGCGCACCGTCGAGCGGCCGAAGCAACCGGCCAACCCGCTGCCGTTCTCGCGCGGCAATACGCGCGAGCGTGTCGAGCAGATGGAGCGGGAGGCCGCACGGGGCCAGGGACCGCAGCCCGACCCCGCAGCCGGGCAGCAGGCGCGCGCCGAGCCACCAGCCGAGACGGAAGCGCCATCGGCGGCCGTCGAGCCGCCATCGCTGGCCGAGTCCCTGTCGCCGTTGCAGCTGCCGTCAAGTCGCCCCCCCCCGCCGCAGGCGCGGAACGGCATTGGCGGCCGCGCGCCGGCCGGCGGCGGCTCGCTTGGCGAGGCGCTCAGAAATCTCCAGCGTTACGTCCAGCGCGATCAGTTCGACAACACCCAGGGCGGTGGCGCGTTCGGTCCGGCGATCCAGTTCGACACCAAGGGCGTCGAGTTCGGTCCGTGGGTCCGCCGGTTCATCGCGCAGGTGAAGCGGAACTGGCTGGTGCCCTACGCCGCCATGTCGATGAAAGGGCACGTCGTCATCACCTTCAACGTGCACAAGGACGGCGGGATCACCGATCTCTCCGTGGTCGGGCCGTCCACGATCGGAGCGTTCAACAACGCCGCGTACGGCGCGCTCGCCTCGTCCAACCCGACCGCGCCGCTGCCGCCGGAGTATCCCGCCGACCGGGCGTTCTTCACGGTCACGTTCTTCTACAACGAAGAACCGCAGTGACCCGAAGCGAGCAGCTCGGGCTGATGATTCTGCTGGTGATGTTCATCGCCTACGTCTTTCTCCGCGTCGGTGGGTAAGCCGCTCGTCCTGGCGGTCCTCGGTCCGACCGCTACTGGCAAGAGCGCGCTCGCGCTCGCGCTCGCCGAACGACGCGGCGGCGAGATCGTCAACTGCGATTCGACCGCCGTGTTCCGCGGCTTCGATATCGGCACCGACAAGGTGTTGCCCGCCGAGCAGCGGGGCATCCCGCATCATCTGATCGACGTCGCGGATCCGATCGACGACTACACCGCCGCCCAGTTCGCCCACGACGCCGCCGAGGTCATCCGGGCGATCCACTCGCGTCGGCGTCTGCCGATCGTGGTCGGCGGCACCGGCTTCTATTTCCGGGCGCTGAGGCGCGGGCTCTTCCCCGGCCCGGGCGGCAATGCCGCGCTCCGGCGACGGCTGGAGACGATGGCGGCCCGCCGCGGCGTCACGTTCCTCCACCGCCTGTTGCGGCGCGTCGATCCGGCATCCGCGCAACGCATTCAGCCGCGCGATCTCAAGCGCATGGTCCGGGCGCTCGAAGTGTTCTTCCTGACCGGGCGGCCGCTGACCGATCATTTCGTGGACACCGTGTCGCCGATCGCGGGCACCGAGATGGTGGCGATCGGCCTGCGGATCCCGGCCGAGCAGACATCGGCGCGTGTGGCTCGGCGCGTTGATCAGCAGTTCGAACGGGGGCTGCTCGATGAAATTCGCCGGCTGCTCGCGAACGGCGTGCCGGAGACGGCACGGCCCTTCGGCGGTCTTGTCTACCGGCAGGCGCTCGCCCATCTCCACGGCGCACGCGACGAACCGGCGACGCGGGCGCTCATCGCCCAGGAAAACCGGCGGTATGCGCGCCGGCAGCTGACCTGGTTTCGCAAAGAGCCTGATCTACAATGGATCGACGGCCCGGGCGAAGCTCCGACGGCCGTCGCAGCCGCAATCGCACTGCTCGATCGCCGTCTGAAGGAGCCCGTTCGCTGATGTCCCCCGCCTCGGAAAGCCGTCCGGCCGAACTGAACATCCAGGACGTGTTCTTGAACCACGTGCGGCGGGAGAAGGTGACCGTGACGGTTCGGATGATGGATGGATCGGAGCTGGAAGGACGCATCAAGAACTTCGATCGGTTCGCCGTGGTGCTGGATCATGCCGGCGCCGACCACATGATCTTCAAGCATGCGATCGCCGCGATCACGACCTCGAAGCCGGTCGCCAGCTATTTCCCTCACTCCTGACGTGGCTTTTGAACGGGCCATCGTCATCGTCCTCGACAGCCTCGGGATTGGTGAGCTCCCGGATGCGTTGTCGTATGGCGATCAGGGCAGCAACACACTCGCAAACATCGCCCTCCAGGTGCCGTTGCGGGTTCCCGCGCTGCGGTCGCTTGGTCTGGCCCGCCTGTCGCCGCTGGGGGAGGCGCCGGAGAACGACGTTGCGCTTGGCGCCTGCGGACGGATGGCTGAAGCCTCGCCAGGCAAGGACTCGGTAACCGGGCACTGGGAGATGATGGGCATCGTCCTCGATCGCCCGTTTCCGGTGTTTCCGGAGGGGTTTTCCCGGAGCATCATCGAGGAGTTTTCACGCCAGACCGGACGCCAGGTGCTTGGCAACAAGGCGGCGTCGGGCACCGGGATCATCGATGAGCTCGGCCCCCAGCACATGCGCACCGGCGCGCTGATCGTGTACACGTCGGCCGACAGCGTGTTTCAGATTGCCGCACACGAAGAGGTCGTTCCCCTGAAAGAGCTCTATCGGGCGTGTGAAATCGCCTACCGGCTGGTGGTTGACGGCCTCGGGATGGGGCGGGTGATCGCCCGGCCGTTCGTGGGAGGTCCCGGAGCGTTCACGCGGACGTCGAACCGTCACGATTACGCACTGCCGCCGAGCGGCGAGACGCTGCTCGACCGCCTCCATGCCGCGGCCACCCCGGTGATTGCCATCGGCAAGATCGCAGATCTGTTCGCCGGACGTGGCGTGACCCGCGCGTTGCCGACCGTGTCCGACGACCATGGCATGAGCGCGGTCATCGATCAGGTCACCGCCCTCGATCGAGGCCTCGTCTTTGCGAACCTGGTGGACTTCGACACACAGTACGGCCACCGCAACGACGTGTCTGGCTATGCCGCCAACCTGGAACGGTTCGATACGCGGCTCACGGCGCTCTTGCCCCGGTTGCGTCCGGGCGATCTACTCATCGTCACCGCCGATCACGGAAACGATCCGACGACCCCGAGCACCGACCACTCGAGAGAATACGTGCCGGTTCTGGCGACCGGTGGCCGGGTGCGGCGTGGCGTGGACCTGGGGACCCGTCTCACCTTCGCGGACCTGGGACAAACGCTCGCCGAGCTGTTCGGCGTCGGCGCGATGCGTCACGGCACGAGCTTTCTCGGCGAGATCTCGACGTGAGGATTCGCGAGCAGCTGGAGGCCCGCGAGCACGAGATCCTCGTCGCTGCCGCAGCCAAGAGCGATCGGTCGAGAGGGCGCCTGCGGGTCGAGGACGAGGACACGGTGCGGCCGGCATTCCAGCGTGACCGCGATCGCATCATCCATTGCAAGGCGTTCCGGCGGCTGAAGCACAAGACCCAGGTGTTCTTCGCGCCGACCGGAGATCACTACCGCACCCGGCTCACCCACACGCTCGAGGTCTCGCAGATCGCCAGGACGATCGCCAAGGTGCTCAGGCTTCACGAGGAGCTGACCGAGGCGATCGCGCTTGGCCACGATCTCGGGCACGCGCCGTTTGGCCACGCGGGAGAGCGCGTCATCGACACGCTGATGCCCGGAGGGTTCAACCACTACGAACAGAGTCTTCGCATTGTCGACGTGCTCGAGAACGACGGCCGCGGGTTGAACCTGACATGGGAGGTCCGGGACGGGATCGCGAAGCATTCGAAAGGCAAGTCGGGGGCGCCCGTCGGCCTGACGTCAACCCAGCGTGCCAACACTCTCGAAGGGCAGATCATGCGCGTCGCCGATCTGATCGCCTACGTGAACCACGACATCGACGATGCGATTCGGGCGGGGCTGCTGCGCGCGGAAGATCTGCCGGCAGGTCCGGTGGCGATGCTCGGCGCGACCTCGTCGGCGCGGATCTCTTCGCTCGTGAACGATGTGGTCACCCAGACGCTGGCCGGAGAGCGGACCGAAATCCGGATGAGCGAGCCGATTCTCGCCGCGATGCTCGAGCTGCGCGGATTCCTGTTCGAGGCCGTCTACGAGAATTCCCTCGCCACCGAGGAGTTCAAGAAAGCCTCCGACATCCTGTCCGGCCTGTGGGAAAAGGTGCACGAACGGCCGATGGCATTCCTCGACCGCGAGACGGTCGAGGACGAGGGAGTGGATGCCGCCGCCCGCGATTTCGTCGCCGGCATGACCGACCGGTACGCGGTTCGCCTGTTCGAGCAGCTCTACATCCCGAAGCCGTGGGCGATTGAATGAGAACCGAAACGTGGGTAGTGGTCAAGTTTGAAAAATCTTGCTCGGGTGGCTTGGGCCGCGAACATGCGATACTTCGACCATGCCCAAGCGCCAGAGCAGAAAACCAGAACGAGACGAGAATCAGGCGGCTTTCGCTGCCAAGCAGCGCGTGATC
>WHSN01000199.1 GCA_009380045.1 Luteitalea sp. | reverse complement strand
TGGACTTCCCGGCGCCGTTCCGGCCGATGATCGACACACGTTCCCGGGGTTCAATCTGCATCGACACGTCGTCGAGGAGCGGGAGGTGGCCATAGGCGAGCGAGACGTGGTCCAGGGAAACCAGAGGCACGTTCCGAACGTACCACGGTTCACGGGCGGTCGCGTTTTCGGGCGCCACAGCGACGGCCCGGCCTCGAAACCGGGTGTTACGGCACGCGCGTCGCGGTCCAATCGACCTCGCCCATGCCGGCGATGCCCGCTTTGCCGGCAGCACCCGTGCCTGTGAAGTCGCCGGTCATGACGATCGGAAGCTCGCCCTGCGGCGTCTTCGCTTGGAACTCGATCCGCAGCACGGCGCTGGTCACGGTGCCGTTGACGGCGACGTCCCCCGCCAGACTGTTCAGCACGCCGCCGACGATTCCGGAGGAGTCCTACGTAGGGCGGCGGCCAGCGGAAACTTCCCGGCGCCCGGAATGATCAACAGCAGGTTCCACTTGCCAGTGGCGCCCGGAGTAGCGGCTGTCGATCCGCCCTGAGCCGGCGTCGCCGGGGTCGCGGCCGCCGCCGCTTTCGGCCGCTTCCCCTTGAACGGAAACCCGCCGAAGTCCCCGAACGTCACCGTGCCGTTCAGAGCGTCGCCCTCCACCTGGCTGTCAAGCCAAGTTGGAGAGACCGTTGCCCTGAAGATCGATTCGGGGGGGTCAGCGCGACTGCCCGCCGGCGGACGTGCCCGTCAACCGTGCCCATCTGGCTCGACAGATTCCCCGCTGGAGCGTCAGGTTCATGGTGTTCGTGCCCTGGGGCGTCTCGAAGGTGAGCTCCCAGTTGAGCCCGGAAGATTATCACGGTGATAATAGCGGTATGCGCTCTTTGGGTCGGTGCGTCATCATCGTCCTCGTCGCCGCGTCCGGTCTCGTGCCCGCCGCCGGTCAACCGCCGGCGGATCCAAACCAGGAGCGCGATTTCCTCTCGCGGGTCCGCCGTCTCACGATCGAAGGCAAGCGGGCCGGCGAAGGCTACTGGTCGCCCGATGGCACACGCCTGGTGTTCCAGAGCGAACGCGAGCCCGGAAATCCCTTCTACCAGATCTACACGCTCGACCTCGAAACCGGCGACGCGAAGCGCATCTCTCCCGGCGTCGGGAAGACGACCTGCGCATTCTTCCGGCCGAACAGCGACGAGATCCTCTTCTCGTCCACACACGCCGATCCCAAGTCGAAGCAGTATCAGGATGACGAGCTCACGTTCCGGGCCTCGGGCAAGGAACGCCGCTACTCCTGGGACTACGACCCGGAGATGGACATCTGGGCGTTCAGCGAGAAGACCGGCGCACTGAAGGCGCTGACGACGGCGAAGGGGTACGACGCTGAAGCCAGCTATTCGCCTGACGGCCAATGGGTGGCGTTCTCGTCGATGCGCGACGCCTACGGCCGCGCCCTGAGCCCCGTGGAACAGAAGATGCTCGAGGAGAATCCGAGCTACTTCGGCGAGATCTACATCATGCGGGCCGACGGCTCGGGGCAGAAGCGGCTGACAACCGAGCCGGGCTACGACGGCGGGCCGTTCTTCACCCCCGATGGGTCACGGATCGTCTGGCGGCGGTTCGACGAACGGGGGCTGATCGCCGATGTGTGGACGATGAAGCCGGATGGCGCCGACGCCAGGAAGATCACCGATTTCGGATCCATGAGCTGGGCCCCCTACGCGCATCCGTCTGGGGAATATTTCATCTTCGCGTCGAACAAGCTCGGATTCGAGAATTTCGAGCTGTTCATCGTCGATACCCAGGGCGTCAAGGAGCCGGTGCGCGTCACCTACTCGGATGGATTCGATGGCCTGCCGGTTCCCTCGCCTGACGGGACCGAGCTCGCGTGGACGTCGAGCCGCGCCGGCGGTTCGGCCGGGCAGCTGTTCCTCGCACGGTGGAATCACGAAAAAGCCAGAGAGGCGCTGAAGAACGCGCCTCCGAGAAGGCCGGCCAAGCCGTCATGAAACGCACGCTCGTCGCGGCCCTGGTCGCGGTCGCCACCGTGCAGACGGTATACCCGCAGGCGCCCGCCCCGGCGGCATCGAAGGCACGCGCGCATGTCGAGGCGCTGGCGTCGGAGCGCTACGAAGGGCGCCTGGCCGGGTCCGCGGGCGAACGGCTCGCCGCGGACTACATCGTCGGCGAGCTTCAGCGCATCGGCGCCCGGCCGCTTCCTGGCCAGCGCGATTTCCGGCTGCCGTTCGAGTTCACCGCAGGCACGCGTGATGGCGGTTCGACGATCGAGGTGATCGGGTCAGGCGCGAGTGGTCCGCGACGGTTCGCGGCTCGCCCGGACGTGCAGGCGCTCTCCTTCTCCGACAACGGGAACGTCACCGGGCCGGTGGTGTTCGCTGGCTACGGCATCGTGGTGCCGGAGAGCCAGGAGTTTGGCTACGACAGCTACGCCACGCTCGACGTCAAGGACAAGGTCGTGCTGGTGCTCCGCTACTTCCCCGAGGACGCGGACCCGAAGACCAGAGGCGTGCTGGCGCGATACGCCGACCTGCGGTACAAGGCGATGGCGGCGCGGCAGCGAGGCGCGAGGGCGATGCTGGTCGTCACCGGCCCAAGCTCGCCGAATGCCGGCGAGACGATCCCGATGTCGTTCGACACGGCGCTCGCCGGATCGGGCATCGTCGCCGCGAGCATCAGCGCGCGGGTTTCCGAGCCGCTCTTTGCGGCCGCCGGGCAGACGCTCGCCCTTGCGCAGAAGGCGCTCGATTCCGGCAACCCGCACGCCGCCGGTTTCGCGATTCCCGATGCCAGCGTCGCGGTCGGCACCGTGGTGGTCCGGGAGAAGCAGTCGGCTGCCAACATCGCCGGTTATCTACCCGCCACCACAGCGGTCAGCGCCCTGAACAAGCCGTGGGTGGCGCTCGGCGCGCACTACGACCATCTGGGGCGCGGCACGCACGGCAATTCGCTCGCGGACAAGGCCGACGCCGGCAAGGTGCATTTCGGCGCCGACGACAACGCGTCCGGCACCGCCGCGGTGCTCGCCGCCGGCGAAGCGCTCGCCGCGCAGCCGAGGCGCCGGCACGTCATGCTGGAGTTCTGGTCCGGCGAAGAGCTGGGTCTGATCGGCTCGTCCCACTTCGTGAACGCTCCCGCCGTTCCACTCGATCAACTCGCCGCCTACATCAACTTCGACATGGTCGGACGGATGCAGGACAACAAGCTGACGGTCCAAGCCACCGGCACGAGCCCGGTGTGGGGCCGTCTGCTCGAGCAGGCGAATATCGCGGCCGGATTCGAACTGCTGGTGCAGCAGGATCCGTATCAACCGACCGATGTGGCAAGCTTCAACCAGGCGGGCATCCCGTCGCTGAACTTCTTCACCGGCACCCACACCGACTACCATCGGCCGTCTGACACCGCCGACAAGATTGAATACGAGGATCTCGACCGGATTGTCGCCTTCGCTGTCGCGATCGTGCGACGGCTCGGCGACACCGAAGAGGCCCCGCCATTCACCAAGGTCGATCAACAGACCCAGAGCGGCGGTGGACGCGCCGGCGTCCGGGTGTTCACCGGCACCATTCCCGACTATTCCACCGAGGTGAAGGGGCTGCTGCTCAGCGGGGTGATCGGCGGCGGCCCAGCCGAGCAGGCAGGACTACAGAAGGGCGACGTGATCGTGGAGATCGCCGGGCAGACGATCGCCAACATCTACGACTACACCTACGCGCTCGAGGTGCTGAAGATTGGCGAACCGGTGAAGGTCGTCTACCTGCGCAGCGGCGAGCGGAAAGAAACGACGCTCACTCCCGGCGCCCGAAAGTGAGCGCCAGGCTTACTCGGGTCTGACGTTCCCCGCCCGGGGACCTTTGGGCGACTGCTCTTCTTCGAAGCTGACGCGCTGGCCCTCGCTCAGGGAATCGAAGTCTCCCTCGACCGCGCTCCGGTGGAAGAAATATTCCTGTCCACTGTTGTCGCGGATGAAACCAAACCCTTTGTCACGTTGAATCCGCTTGATCGTGCCGCTCGCCATCCGAGACTCCTTCCCGTCGCCCGCGCTCGACTGTGCGCGCGCGTGTCCAGAGACTGAACCAAATCACTATACAACGCGCCTGCCGCGGGAGGTGCGAGAAAGCTCGGCCGCCGGCGCCGGTCGCCTGAAACAGGCGCTGACGTTGCAACGTCGAGCAAGAGGGGAGGATGCGGCCATGAGCAGAAGACGCAGCAGAGTTTGCGGAATCGTAACCGCCGTTGCGCTGGCGGCAGGGCTGGCAGCAGTTGCCGGCGCCCAGACGAACGAAGTCGGCCAACGCTTCTCGGCGGTAGCGATTGACCTCGACCGGGGCAACGCGACTCCGATCCAGATCGTGATCGAGCGCTGGTCCTCAAAAGCCCAGCGGCAGCGCTTGACCGACGTGATGCTGAACAAGGGGCCCGAGAAACTGCTCGAGGCGCTGCGGGACGCGCCCAAGGTCGGCTACATTCGAACGAACACCAGTCTCGGCTGGGACCTGCATTACGCGTCCCACGTCCGAGGAGAAGACGGCGGGGAGCGGATCATCGTGGCGACCGACCGTCCGATGTCGTTCGCGGAGCTCTGGCACCGCCCGCGTTCGATCGACTATCCATTCACGTTCATCGAGCTGCACGTGAACGATGCAGGCGAAGGCGACGGCACGCTGTCGCTCGCCACGAAGGTGATTCCCGACAAGACGAACAACATCGTGACGCTCGAAAACTACGACACCCAGCGGATTCGCCTTCAGCAGGTGAAGCGCGAGTCGGCCAACTGACCCGATGTCTTCTGCTGACCGAAGACCCGCGACCGGGGAGCTGGCCCCTGGTCGCAGCGCCTGATGACTGGCACTTGAACTAGCGCCCCGCTCGCGCCTCGCGCTCTCGATAGAACGCAATCATGTCCATGCTTCTGGCCGGCCCAACCCCGAGCTGCCGGAGCATCGTCGTCACCTGCCCGCGATGGTAGCTGGCGTGATTCACCACGTGTTGCAGCATGTCGCGGAACACCGATCGGCCGGCGTGACCACTGAGCGTCTGGTATTCGAAGACCCGCGCCATTCCGTTCTCCCCCAACTCGTCGACGAACGCCCTCATCTTCTGTTCGTGCTCGGACCAGACGCGGCTGAGAGCGTCCACGTCCGGGAATTCCCCGGGGGAAAGCATGGCCGACGGGGACGTGCCGTGTCATCGCTGATACCAGGCCCACTCGGATGAATCAATGTGGGCCAGGGTGTCTCTCACCGACTTGACGCTAGTGCCCAGGTCGCGGGTGAACTGCTCCCCGGTGAGGCTCGCTGCCGCGGCCAGCACGCGATCGCGTGCCCAGTAGTGGTAGTCGAGCAGCATGTGCAGGTCGTCGAGATCCATGAGGCATTGATCGGCGTTCCGCCGGTGGCCAGTGGAGGAGGGAAGGGTTTCCTGGTCGCCGGTCGTCCCGCTCTCGCGCGCACGAGGGACCCGGGGACGTGCGAAAGCCGCCACCCGTGAAGAGCAGCGGCTTTCGACAATGACGTGCGACCCGCGACGTCCGAACTACGCCGCAGGCCTGACCGTCAGATACACCTGCCCGCGCTCAGCGCGATGCACGAGCAGCAGCGTCGGACGCTCGGGGGCGCTGTGGAGGGCGGAGCGCAGCCCGTCCACATCGTGCACCGGCTGCCGGTTCACTTCCAGGATCACGTCCCCCGGCTGCAGGCCCGCGTCGGCCGCCCGCCCATCCGGGTTCACCTGCTGGATGACCACGCCTCGAGCGTCTCTCGAGAGTCCGGTGCGAGCGGCGACCTCGGGCGTGAGCGGCGCCACGGCGACGCCGAGCGCCGAGGTATCGTCGGCGCCGGACCCGTCCGTTGCCCTGGCGCTCTTCGAAGCGTCCGCCTCGTCGAGCGTCACGGACAACGTCCGCTCAGTGCCGTCCCGAACGACGACCACGGTCGCTTTCGATCCCGGCGTCGCGTCGGCGACGCGGTTGCGAAGCGCATTGGTGTCCTGTACCGCCTGGTTGTTGAACGACCGGATGATGTCGCCGCGCTCCACGCCTGCACGATCGGCAGCGCTCCCCGGCGTGACCGAGCTGACGATCGCGCCAGCCACTTGCGTCAGCCCGAGGGCTTCTGCCATGTCAGACGTCATCGGCTGCACGGTCACGCCGAGCTGCGAGCGGCGAACCCTCCCGTCCTTCCGCAGGTCCTCCATCACGTGACGGGCCATGTTGGCCGGGATTGCGAAGCCGATGCCGATGTTGCCATTCGACGGCGAGATGATCTGCGAGTTGATGCCGACCAGTTCACCCTTGGTACTGACGAGCGCGCCACCCGAGTTCCCGTGATTGATCGGCGCGTCGGTTTGCAGGAAATCCTCGTAGCTGCCGTCGGTGGCGGCCGTAGACCTGCCCTTGGCGCTGATGATGCCCATCGTCACCGTCTGACCGATGCCAAGCGGGTTTCCGACCGCCAGCACCACGTCGCCGACCTTCACGGTGTCGGAGTTGCCAGGGGGCAGCGCCGTCAGGTCGGTCGCGTCAATCTTCAGGAGCGCCAGGTCACTTGGCTTGTCGGAGCCGACCAGGTTCGCCGTGAACGTGCGGCCGTCGGTGAGCTCCACCCGGATGTCCTCGGCGTTGTCGATCACGTGATGGTTGGTCAGGATGTAGCCGTCAGCCGTGACGACTACGCCCGAGCCGAGACCGCGCTGCTTTCCCATTGGCGGCATCCGCTGGCCGGGACCGAACTGCTCGCCGAAGAACCGGCGCAGCATGTCTTCCTGATCGCCGCCTCTGAACTGGGTCGGCGCGACCCGCGCCCGGCCTTCGGTGCGGATCGTGACCACGGCCGGAGCGACAACCTGCACGATATCGGCATACGAATCTCGACCTCCCGCGATCGACTGCGGCGCGGTAGTCGCGGTAGCTTGCGGCGCCGACGTGGTCGCGTCCGCCGCGGAGCCTTGCCAGGCCGCGCCGGTGACGAGCACAGCGGCCGCCGCGACCGCCGCGGCCGTCCGTGCGGCCCACTGCCTCGAATTGATGCCTCTGTTGTCCATGTCCGTTCTTCTCCCATCAAATTTCGTGTCTATATTCATTAGACGGCAACCCTCCTGTCCCGGACGTTACCGGCGCATTACAACGGTGAAGGGTGGGGTTCTTTCGGCTCTAGATCGTCGGGAAGGAGACGACAAACGTCGAGCCGCGTCCGGGATCGCTGTCCACGGTCACGATTCCGCCATGGGCCTCGACCACGGCTTTCACGAGGCTCAAACCCAGGCCGAGGCCCCGTTCGCTGCGGCTCGCATCGCCGCGGAACAGCCGGTTCCAGATCCGCGGCAGCTCGTTCTGCGGTATGCCGATGCCGGTGTCGCGGACGCTCAGGCGCCCCCACTGGCCTTCGCGCGTCACCCCCACGAACACTTCGCCGCCCTCCGGGGTGTACTTCAGGGCGTTGTCCAGCAGGTTGGC
>WHSN01000143.1 GCA_009380045.1 Luteitalea sp. | reverse complement strand
ATGAACTCCGTCTCGCGCTCCTTGACGCGGTCCGCCGCCACGATGCGGACCGAGCCGTCCGGATCGCGGACCGCCATGTGGGTGGCGATGTAGAACGCGTCCCGCAACTGGTGTGTGACGACCAGTGAGCTGACGCCTTCGAGGTCGCGCAGCTTGATGATCTCGTCGTCCACGGTGGTGGCGGTGATCGGATCGAGCCCGGTGGTCGCCTCGTCGTAGAGCAGGATCCGCGGCTTGAACGCCATGGCCCGGGCGATCGCGACCCGCCGGCGTTGTCCGCCCGACAGCTCCGACGGCATCTTGTCCATGTGCTCGAGCAGGCCGACGAACCCGAGCACTTCCTTGACCCGCTCGTCGACCTCGGCAATCGGCGTATCGCTCTCTTCGTACAGCTTGTAACCGACATTCTCGCGAACCGTCAACGAATCGAACAGCGCCCCTTCCTGGAAGATCATCCCCAGATCGGCGCGGACGGCCATCATCTGGTGCTCGTCGAGCTGATCGATCCGCTCGCCGTTCACCCACACCACACCGGCATCGGCCTTGAGCAGACCGGTCACGATTTTCAGCGCCGTCGACTTGCCCGATCCGCTGGCGCCCAGGATGATCTTGGTGTGGCCCCGCACCAGCGTAAAGCTCATGTCGCGGAGCACCACCTTGTCGTCGAACGCCAGCTGCACGTGATCGAACACGATCACCGGCGCGCCGCGTTCGTTCAGAATCTCCTGCGCGGTTTGAGCGGTGTCCGTCTCCATCAGTACAACAGCGAGATGAGAACCTGGGTGACGAAGAAATCGCTCGCGATCACCGCCACCGATCCGGCGACCACCGACACGGTGGTCGCCTTGCCGACGCCGGCCGTGCCCCCGCTCGTCCGCAGGCCGACATGACACGCGATGGTGACGATGACGAAGCCGAAGACGAACGGCTTGATGAGGCCCATCCACACATCCTGCATGTAGAGGCCCTTGACGACCGACGACCAGTAGAGGCCCGAGTTCACCTGCAGCTGGAAGCGCGCCACGACCCATCCGCCGAGAATCCCGACGAAGTCCGAGATCACCGTCAGCACCGGCGCCATGAAGATGCCGGCGAGCACCCGGGGCACGACCAGCTTCCGGACCGGGTCGGTGCCGAGCGCCCGCAGGGCGTTGATCTGGTCGGTGACGACCATCGAGCCGAGCTCCGCCGCGATACCGGAGCCGATGCGGCCGGTGAGCATCAGCGCGGTCAGCACCGGGCCGAGCTCCTTGACCATCGACGCGCTGATCAGGCGGCCGACAATCGGCCGGGCGCCGAACTGGTCGAGCGTCATCCCGCTCTGAGATGCCAGCGCCGCCCCCGTGAACAGACCGGCGAGCAGCACCACGGTGAGCGAGCCGAAGCCGATCAGGTCGAACTGCTCGACGACATCGTGCCGGTAGAACGGGCGGCTGAACACGCCGGCAAAGGTCGCGCCGACCAGCCGCACGTACTCCTGCACTTCGAGCGCGGCATGCTTCAGCCGTGACTGGACGAACGACCAGATTCGCGTCACGCGTTTCGGGCCGGTGGCGCGAGCGCCAACTCGGGGTTGCGCAGGCGTTTGATCCTGTCGCGGAGCGACGCCGCCTTCTCGAAGTCGAGGTTCGCGGCCGCCGCTCGCATCTGTTCCTGCAGCGATGACAGGTAGGCGTCGAGCTGCTGTTGGTTGTGAAAGCGTTCGGTGCCGTCAACCGTGGCCGCCGGGGTGAGGTAGTCGCGCTCGTAGACGCTCGACATCACCTGGTCGATCGCCTTGACGATCGACTGCGGCGTGATGCCGTGCTCGTCGTTGTACGCCGATTGGATCGCCCGCCGGCGGCTCATTTCGCCCATGGCGGCGCGCATCGAGTCGGTCACCTTGTCAGCGTACATGATTACGCTGCCGTTCAGGTTGCGGGCAGCCCGGCCGGACGTCTGAATCAACGAGCCGGCCGATCGCAGGAAGCCCTCCTTGTCGGCATCGAGGATCGCCACCAGCGACACTTCCGGCAGGTCGAGCCCCTCCCGCAGCAGATTGATGCCGACCAGGACGTCGAACTCCCCGCGACGCAGATCCCGCAGGATCTCGATGCGCTCCAGCGTCTCGATGTCGGAGTGCAAGTACCTGACCCGCACACCCAGTTCCTGATAGTACTGCGTCAGGTCCTCCGCCATCCGCTTGGTCAGGGTGGTCACGAGCACGCGCTCGCCGCGGGCGACCCGGACGCGGATCTCCTGCAGCAGATCGTCGATCTGCCCTTTCACCGCCCGGACCTCGATTGGCGGATCGATCAGCCCGGTCGGCCGGATGATCTGCTCGACGACGACCCCGTGCGACTTGAACAGCTCGTACGGACCTGGCGTCGCCGAGACGAACACGACCTGGCCCACCCGTTCTTCCCATTCGGCGAAGTCGAGCGGACGGTTGTCGAGCGCCGACGGCAGACGGAACCCGTAGCCGACCAGCACTTCTTTTCTCGACCGGTCGCCGTGGTACATGCCGCGGATCTGCGGAACGGTCTGGTGACTCTCGTCAACGAAGATCAACGAGTCCTTCGGCAGGTAATCGAGCAGGGTGGGCGGCGGCGCTCCGTGGTCGCGGCCGGTCAGGTGGCGGGCGTAGTTCTCGATGCCGTGGCAGTAGCCGATCTCGTTGATCATCTCGAGGTCGAACATCGTCCGCTGGTGCAGGCGCTGCGCCTCGAGGAGCCGGCCCTCGGACTCGAGCACGCCGCGGCGCCAGACCAGCTCCTCCTTGATCGTCTCCACCGCCCGCCGGGTGCGCTCGCGCGGCGCCACGAAGTGCGATTTCGGGTAGATGGCGATCTTGTCGTGACGCCTGATCGTCTTGCCGGTCAGCGGGTCGAACGACGTCAGGGCATCGACCTCGTCTCCGAACAGCTCGATCCGGAGCCCCTGTTCCTCGTAGGACGGGATCACTTCCACGATGTCGCCGCGGACGCGGAAGGTGCCGCGGGCGAAGTCGTGATCGTTCCGCTCGTACTGGATCTCGACCAGCTTCCGCAGCACCTGCTCCCGGCCGATCCGCTGCCCCCGTTCGAGCGGCAGCAGCATGCCGTAGTACGCCTCCGGCGAGCCGAGGCCGTAGATGCAGGACACGCTGGCGACGATGATGACGTCGCGGCGCTCGAACAGCGACCGCGTCGCCGAGAGACGCATGCGGTCGATCTCGTCGTTGATCGTCGCTTCCTTCTCGATGTACGAGTCGGTGGCCGGGACGTAGGCCTCGGGCTGGTAGTAGTCGTAGTAGCTGACGAAGTACTCGACCGCGTTGTCGGGAAAGAACCTGCGGAACTCCTGGAACAGCTGCGCCGCCAGCGTCTTGTTGTGGACCATCACCAGCGTCGGCCGGTTGACCCGGGCGATCGTCTGGGCCATGGTGAAGGTCTTCCCCGAGCCGGTGACGCCGAGCAGGACCTGATGAGAGTCGCCGCGGTCCAGCGCCTCGGTCAACTCCCCGATCGCCCGCGTCTGGTCGCCGGCCAGCGCGAAATCGGAGACGAGGTTGAAGCGGTCGTACACGGAAGGCATCGGACTGGTGATCGTACCATGGCGGTCGGAGTTCGGGAATCGTGGGGCGGGTGAATCGGCCCCGCCTGCCCCGCCCCCCGACGGCCGATCGCCGATGGCTCGATCGCCCGATCGTCGCTCCCGCCGCTACTTCAGGAGCGGAGCGTAGTACCCACGGCGCGACCGCACGCGCAGCTCCCTGTCGTCGGCGCCGGTCAGCCGAACCTCCACCTCGCGCCAGGCGCCGTCGGCCGTCGGGTTCGCGGACAGGTAGCCTAGGGTGTACTGCGCCCTGATCTCGGCGGTCACCTGCGCGTAGACGCGCTCGAGTTCGCGCGCGGACGGCGCGAAGAAGGCCTGGCCTCCGGTGGCTTCCGCGATCTGCCGGAGCACCTGCTGCTGCTCCATGCTCCGCGAACCGACTTGCCGGTCGAACACGCCGATGGCGTAAATCGTGACGTCCGAGGCCCTGACGATGTCGAGGAGGTTGTCGAACCCGAGGGCGCTGCGGGTGTCCCCGCCATCGGTGTAGAGCAGCATGATCGTGCGGCCCTCCTGCTCCGACGCGCCGTCGAGGTAGACGCCGATTGCGTCGAAGAGCGCCGTCTGCCCGCTGGTCGGGCGCGACCGGATGCGCTCGATCAGCCGCGCGAAGTCGCGCTGTTGGTAGCGCGCGACCCGGACTTCGGTGTCGAAGTCGACGACCGTGATGTCAACCGCCTCGGTCAGGGTGTTGAGAAACTTGATGGCCGCCGTCCGGGTGAACGCGATGTCCCGCTCCATGCTGCCGCTCACGTCGAGCAGCAGGCCCAGGTGCATCTCGGGCGCGGCCCCGATATCGCTGGCGAAGTACTGCAGGGCCTGGGGCTTGCCGTCTTCGAGGATCTCGAAGCGGTCGGCGGTGAGCCCCGTGACAATCGTCCCCCGTTTGTCGGTGACGGTGACCCCCAGGTTCACGAGGTCGATGCCGGTCTTGAACCAGGGCGCCGGCTGCGCGACGAGGGTGGCGACGAGGGTAGCGACGAGGGTAGCGACGAGCGGCGCGACTGCCAGCGACCCGACGAGGGGGGCGACGAGCGGCGCGGCTGCCAGGGACACCAGTGCGAGGAGCAGTCTCACAGGGTCGCACTTTACACCCGCCGGCCCGGTTTTGAGCGGTTTGGCGACAGCCGCGTATAATCGGAGGTTGGTACCCCGATGCGGTGTTTAGCGGTCTGCCAGGACGAGCTGGTGATCAGGATGCTCGACGAGATCCTGCTGCCTGGCTTCGAAGTCGAATTCATCGTCGAGAACCGGCCGCTCGCGCGCCGGCTGCACGATGCCGGTGTCCATGTGGTGGCCGGCGACCCGCGCCGCACCGACACCTTCCTCAAAGCCGACCTCGGTCCAAGCACCTGCGTGATCATCGAGGACAACGGCCGCCGCAGCCCCAAGCGGGTTCTCGAAGCGGTGCGCGACGCCGGCGGTACCCTCACCTACGTGCTCGGGGTCGGCGCGTCGGCCACCGCCCGGCGCGCCGAGGAGTTCCACGCCGAGTTCCCGGACGTCGCCTACCTGGCGATGTCCGAGCTCTTCGGCGGGCCGCTGCTCACCGAGTTCAGCCGATCGCTGACCCGCGCCCGCGTGCAGCAGTACCAGCGCTACTTCAGCGACGCCGATCGCGTGCTGATCATGCTGCACAACGATCCCGACCCGGACGCGATGGCGAGCGGACTGGCGCTCCGGAACGTCCTCCGGCGCACCAAGGCGACCGCGATCATCGGCGCCATCCATGGCATCACGCGGCCCGAGAACCTGCGGATGGTGAACCTGCTCGACATCCACGTCGAGACCATCACCCCCGACTCGCTGCGCGATTACGACCGCATCGCCATGGTCGACGTGCAGCCGCACTATTTCGGCGGCCTGATCGATCGGGTCGATCTGGTGATCGATCACCATCCGGAGCAGCCCGGGTACACGGCGGTGTTCAAGGACGTGCGAGCCGACTACGGGTCGACATCCACCATCCTCACCGAGCATCTGCGGGCGGTCGACGTGAACATCTCGGAGCGCACCGCCACGGCGATGCTCTACGCCATCAAGTCGGACACGCTGTTCTTCAACCGCCAGACGAACCGGGTCGATATCGAAGCGTTCTCGTACTTGTACCCGCTGGCCGACGCGGCGCTGATTCGCAAGATGGAAGGGGCCGAGATCACGCTCGAGCGGCTCGACTACGTGATCAAGGCGCACCAGGGCGGCACGTTGATCGATCAGGTGTTCTGCGGGTTCCTCGGCATGACCCCGCGAGAGGACTTCATCCCCTACGTGGCCGATTTCTTCCTCCAGGTCGAAGACGTCAAGTGGACCGTCGTCGCCGGCGTTGTCGGCGATGCACTGGTGGTGTCGGTGCGGAACCTGGGCTACTCGAAGAACGCCGGAGAGTTCGCGCGGCGCTTCTTCGCCGACATCGGCAGCGCCGGCGGCCACCGGGCGATGGCCAAGGCGGTGGTGCCGATGCGGGCGTTCCGCGAAAAGTTCAACGTGATGGAGACCGACGACATCGGCCGCCGCCTGCAGGAGCTCGTCGGACAGTTCCTGCACGAGCCGTCGGCGGTCGAGAAGAAGCGCGAGCCAGCCACGGTGAAAACCTAGGCCTCCTGGAGAGCCCGATCCAGGTCCTCCACCAGGTCCTGTGGATCCTCGAGCCCGACCGACAGCCTGAGCATCCCGTGGGTCACGCCCGCCTCGCGCAGTTGCTCGTCGGAATGGCCCCACTGCGAGGTGAGCACCGGCATGCTGATCAGGCTCTCGACGCCGCCGAGGCTGGCCGCGCGCTTGATGATCTGCAGGCGGTCGTACAGACGTTCCGCGCGGCTGTAGTCGCCTCCGAGATCGAAGCAGACCATCCCGCCAAATCCGCTCATCTGGGCCGCCGCCAGGGCATGCTCGGGATGCGATCGGAGCCCAGGGTAGTAGACCTGCGACACACGCCGGTCCGCCGCCAGGAACTCGGCCACCGCCTGCGCGTTCGCATTGTGCCGGGCGATGCGGATCGGCAGGGTCTTCAGCCCGCGACCGAGGGCGTACGCGGGATGGGGATCGATCACGGTCCCGAGCAGCCGGCGCGCCGTTTCGATCGGCTCGAGGAGCGCACTCGAGCCGGCGATCGTCCCGCCGGTGACGTCGCTGTGCCCGTTCAGGTATTTCGTCGCGCTCTGCATGGTCAGGTGGACGCCGAGCGACAGCGGCCGCTGGTTCATCGGGCTGGCGAAGGTGTTGTCGACAATCGCCAGCACCCCTCTCGCACGGCAGGCCGCGGCGACGCGGCCGACGTCCACACATCGCAGGGTCGGATTGGTGGGCGATTCGAACCACACCACGCGCGTGCGCTCGCCAATCAGCCCCTCGGGACCGGCGAGCTCGTCGAGCGATGCGAAGCGAGTCACGATCCCGAAGCGCACCAGCAGGTCGTTCAAAAGGTGGAGCGTGCCGCCGTAGATCGCCGACGCGCAGACGACCTCGTCTCCCGCCTTCAGGTGTGCGACGAGCGTCGTCGCCGTCGCCGCCATTCCCGAGGAGAACAGCAGCGCCTTTTCCGCCCCGTCGAGCGCCGCCAGCTGCCGCTCGACACCGACCACCGTCGGGTTCCCGTACCGGGAGTACAAGTACTTCGCTGAACGCCCGGCGTTGAACGCCACGACCTGCTTGGCGTTCTCGAACACGAAGGTGGACGTCTCGTAGATCGGCGGCGTCAGCGGCACGACCTCCGACAGATCCATCTCGGCCGCGTGAATCAACTCGGTCGCCGCTCGGCGGGAGATGCTCATGGGTCTCCTTCGTAAGCCTCGCGCCTTCGTGAGGCTGGGTGCCCCTTACCCGATCACCCGCTCGCCCGATTCCCCGATCACCGGCTCGATGAACTGATGATAGGCGTCCTGATATCCTGAGCTCATCAACTCGGTGAGGGGCTGCCGGCGGTCGGACCGGTCGTCGAAGCCGGCGTCGAAGTCGAAGGGGCCGATCGGATTGTGCGAGGGCCGAATCGTGTAGATCCTCGGCCCCCCGGCGCGGGGTCGCGAGACGACCTCACGGACAACGGCCGCTTCGGACGATTGCAGATACTCGCCGAGCCGCCCACGCCCGTCGATCCGCGACGGCGCCAGCGCGTGTGGCCCGGGCGATTCGGGCGCCGACGATACGAGCACCACCTGCTCGACGCCCAGGGCGGCGACCTCCTCCACCACACGTTCGAGGCAGCCGGGCCGGTCGCAGAGCCGGTGGGTTTCCCCACGCCAATACGCATCCGGCGCAAATCGTATCAAGTGCAGGTCGGTCGCCACCGGTACCGTGAGGGCGGCGCCAACGGCGTCCGGCAGGTGATCCCGGGCCAGGCCCGACAGGTCGAGCACTTCAGCCTGTCGGCCTTGTGTCGCCGGGATGGTCGCACGCCGCAAGAGATCGCGGCGACGGGCTTCGGACACCAAGGCGAAGACGAGGTCGCGGCCAGCGTCCACGTCGTGCGTCACGATCACCAGCTCGCGAAACCCGGGCTGGCCGATATTCTCGGCCAGCAGCTCCGTGTACCGCCGCCCGAGCTCAGCCGCCGCGGGCTGCTTCAACCGGGCCGCTCCCCGAACGAGATCCCAGACCCCGCTCCAGCAGAGCGCGATTGCGGCCCTGGCGCTGAGCGGCGATGGCACAAGCCGCCACCAGAAGGCCCCTCGCCGCCGCCGCTCGGTTCGCCCCAGCCAGGCCGTGACGACGACCGTGAAAGCCGCCGCTCCGAGCACGATCAGCACCAGGCGCGGCAGCCAGGTGGGAAGCGCCTGCGGCGCGAAAGCGTCGCTGGCGAGTTGCAGGTACCAGCTGGTGAGCCCGCCGGCGGCGCCGACGCCGACCATCTTCAGGAGAAAGTCGATCGGAAACACGATCAGCCCGAACGCGATGGCGGCAATCGGCAGAGCGACCAGGCCGAGCGAGAGGGCCAGCGCCCCCCCCACCATCCGGACCGTGGGCCGCCATGGGTAGAAGCGCCGTACGGCATCGGCACGCCAGAACCCCTTCTCATCCCACAGTCGCTGCGCCCCGTCGACAGCGGCAAACAGTGCGCCGATCGCCCCGACCCCGCGGCCCGCAACCACATCGAGCTTCACCCCCGCTTCGTGCAGCGCCCGCAGCACGCCCGCGTGGTAGGCCCCGGCCGTGCCGGTGCCGCTCAGGACGAGCGCCGTTCGGCGTTGTGGAGAGTAGGATGGGGCGCGAAGGTTGACGCCGCCGTCGATCATCCCGCCGCTTCGTCGTGAATCGTCTGCAGCTTGACGATCTCGAACTCCCGGGTCCCGCCGGGAGTGACGACTTTGACGGTGTCGCCCGGTTCCTTGTTCAGGAACGCGCGGCCGATCGGCGAGGTCGTCGAGATCAACCCCTTGCCCGCGTCGGCGTCCTCGGGCATCACCAGCTGGAAGGTGAGCCGGTCGCCGTTCTTCTCGACCACGTGCAGCGTCGATCCGAAGCCGACGCGGTCGCTCGGGATGCGATCGACGTTGATCAGGGCGATCTCCGAGACCCGCTTCTGCAGCATGCTGATGCGCGATTCGACGAGCCGCTGCCGCTCTTTCGCGGCGTGATATTCGGCGTTCTCACGAAGATCGCCGAGCTCGCGCGCGCGCTTGATCTCTTTCGGCAGCTCGAGCTTCAGCTCATGGTTCAGCGCCTGCAGCTCGTCCTCGAACTTCTTGATCAACCGATCTTTCATAGTCTCCGCCATCGCGGAGCGTCATGGTACCACGGCTGGCGCTCGGGGAATCTGGTCATTGGGTCATCCAGCAATCTAGTCATCGGGTCATCCAGTAATCTAGTCATTGATTGAAATGACCAGATGACCAGATGACCAGATGACCAGATGACCAAATGACCAAATGACCAAATGACCAAATGACCCAATGACCAGATTCTCTGAGCGCATCACCAGCCGTCAGAACGAGATCGTGGCGCGGTACCTGTCTGCGGCTCGGGGCGGCGAGAGCGAGTGGCTCCTTCTCGACGGCGAGCATCTGATCAGTGACGCGGCAGCCGCGGGGCTGACGCTGTCTCACGTGATGGTCACCTCGGACCCCTCTGGGGCGCGCAGCGTGCGTCATCTGCTCGACCGCCTGTCGCGTGACCGCGTGAGCGTCACCGAGGGGTCGCCCTCCGTGATGGCGGCGATCAGTCCCGTGCGCTCACCCAGCTCCGTGGTCGCGCTGGCGGTCCGGCCGCCGGCGGCGAGCCCGTTCCGATCACAACCGCCGCTGGTCGTCATCGCCTGCGACGTGCAGGATCCGGGGAACGTCGGGGCGATGGCGCGGGTCGCTGAAGCGGCTGGTGCCTCGGGGCTGGTCGCCGCGGGCCAGTGTGCCAATCCGTTCGGCTGGAAGGCGCTGCGTGGATCGATGGGCAGCGCGCTTCGGCTGCCGATCGCCATCGAGCCGCGGCGCGGCGAAGCGATCGCGGAGGCCCGGCGGCGCGGCTGCCGGATTGTAGCCACCGTGCCGCGCGACGCCGCGCCGATGTCGGGCGTCAACCTGGGCGGGCCGGTGGCGCTGTTGATCGGCGGCGAGGGCCGCGGGCTCGGCGACGAGCTCGTTGAAGCCGCTGACCAGCGCATCACGATCCCGATGCGCCCGCCGGTCGAGTCGCTGAACGCCGCGGTGACCGCCGCGGTCGTGCTGTATGAGATCCACCGCCAGCGGTACTTCGTGGTCTGAGGCATCAGGGCGATCGCTTCGCGTCCATGTGCTCTGGATGTCGGAGACGACGAGCCTTTTTGTGATTTCGTGTTTCGTCTTTTCGTGGCTAAAGTACCCCGGACGTGGCCGAGTTGACCTCCCTGTTTCCCGACGATCCCCCCTCGAACGTCCCGGCCCCTTCGCCGTTGGCCGAGCGGATGCGGCCGCGGACCTTCGAGGAACTCGTCGGGCAGGAGGAACTGCTTGGCCCGGGTCGTCCGCTGCGGGCGGCGATCGAACGCGATCTGCTCCAGTCGATCATCCTCTGGGGACCTCCGGGCACCGGCAAGACCACGCTGGCGAGAATCATCGCCGACACGACCAAGGCGGCGTTCGTGTCGTTCAGCGCCGTGCTGGCCGGGATCAAGGAGATCCGCGAGGTGATGGCCGAAGCGGAACGGCGCCGCCGCACCACCGGGCGTCGCACCATCGTGTTCATCGACGAGATTCACCGCTTCAACAAGGCGCAGCAGGACGCCTTCCTGCCGCGCGTCGAGGCCGGTGACATCACCCTGGTCGGCGCCACGACCGAGAACCCGTCGTTCGAGGTGAACGCCGCCCTGCTGTCGCGCTCGAAGGTGTTCGTGCTCCGCGGTCTCACCGTCGACGAGGTCGCGTCGATACTGACGCGGGCGCTCAACGATACGGAGCGCGGGGTGGCGGACCAGCCGACGCGCGTCACCCCGGACGCCATCGGCGCGATCGCCCTCTACGCCAACGGCGAT
>WHSN01000075.1 GCA_009380045.1 Luteitalea sp. | reverse complement strand
GGAAGTCGCGAAGCGCGAAGCCGCGGCGGGAGAGATCCTGCATGTAGTGGCCGAGCGACCCCATGCTGGCCATCACGGTCTCGCCCCGATAGTGAGTCGTCAGGCACTCGGCAACGCGCTGGCGCGCGACCCGGTTCGGGCGATCCCATTGCGCTTCTGTCACCATCGGCGCGGACGCATCCACCGGCGCGAGCTCGACCGCCGCGAGCAGCAGCAACGCAAGCGCCGCGGCCGGCCGGCCCCGCCTCCAAAGGCCAGCGAGCACGCCGGCGCACACCGCCTCTGCCGCCACGAGCGGCACCATATAACGAATGCGGTAGGGGTGGCCATCCACGAACGCGATCCACGGCAGGGCGGCGGTGGCGACGAGCGCCAGGGGCAGCAGGAACACGGCGCGAGCCCGGTCAGCCAGCGCTGTGACCACGAGCGCCGCCGCACCGAGCGATGCGACCGCGACCAGGCCCGCGCCGCTCAGGGCCCGCACCCCCCAGGCAACTTGCGCAAGGGCGAGGTACGGCTCGCCTTGTGCGGGGTTCTCGGGCACGAAGAAGCCACTCGCCACCAGCCACTCGCCGATCACGACGCGGCTGAAGATCGCGAAGCCGACCACGGCAGCGGCGGGATAGACGGCAACCCTGGACACCCGACCGATCGCCGTGGCGGCATCGTCACCGGCGCGCCACCGCACCCAGACCGCCGCCGCGAGCGCCGACGCGGTGACCGCCCAGGCCTCGTACCTGGTCAAGCAGGCGAGCGCAAAGGCGACACCGGTCGTCGCACCGCTCGCGCCGTGTCGCCAGGGGAGCGTGCCGGATAAAGCGCTCCCACGGCACCACCGGATCAGCAACGCCACCGACAGCACCGAGAGCGCGATGAGCAACGGCTCGGTCATCGGCGTGGCCTGCAGATAGAGGACATTGGGATTGAGGGCGAACACCGCGGAGCCGGCGATCGCCGCCGCCGCCGAGCCGGTGAGCGCCAGAATCGTCCAGGCAATCGCGGCGGTCGCGATCGCAAACGACGCGATCGAGATCGCGACGGCCGATGCACCGGTGCGGTAGAAGGCGTCGATCTGCGCCGGAAGGGCATTCAGCAGATGGGGGAGCGGGAGCCATACCGCGCCAATCTGCTGCCATCCCGGCGTGAGGCTGTCGAAGATGCGGCGCGCGACCACCAGATGTCCGCGCGCATCGTAGTGGCTCAGCGTGAGATCGAGCTGATGATAATGAACCGCGACCAGAGCGCCGCCGAGCGCGGCAGACGCGGCGACGGCGCCAACGAGCGCCCTCCGCCGCAACGGTATAATCACCTGTTTATTCTATGGGTAGATTCGTCGCCTGGATCCAGTCGCTCGCGCTCGCTCTCGGCGCGCCAGGTCTCTTCATCGTCGCCTTCCTCGACTCGTCGATCCTGCCGCTTCCCGAGATGAACGATCTGCTGCTCGTCTGGATGACGACCCAGCACGAGCACCGAATGGCGCTGTACGCCTCGTTCGCGGTGGTCGGGTCGGTGGCCGGTTCGCTGGTGCCGTATGGCATCGGCCGAAAAGGGGGTGAGGCGTTCATCCGGAGGCGCTTCAAAGCCGGCCGCGTCGATCGCGTGACCGCGACACTGAAGCGGCACGGTCTCGTCGCGGTGCTCGTCGCGTGCCTGCTGCCGCCGCCGGCTCCATTCAAGCTCTTCATGATGCTGTCCGGCGCCGCCGGGATCAGCATCGGCCGGTTCGCCACCGCGATTGCCATCGGACGGTCGATCCGGTTCTTCGGACTCGGCTTCCTTGCTGTCCGTTACGGCGACCGCGCCCTCGCCCTGATCCGGGAGAACGGAGCGATCATGTCTTTCACGCTGGTCGGGCTGCTGCTGGCCGCGTTGGCCGGTTACGCCCTCTGGAGCAGATCCCAGCGCGCCAAAGGGCCGACGACACCGTAACCGGTGGCACGGCGCCCATGGGCTATGATTAGGACCATTTAGTCGATTAGGACGATTTAGTCATCTGGTCATTGGGTCATCAGTCACTCGATGCAAATCCAATGACCCAATTACCAAATGACCAAATGACCAAATGACCAGATGATTGATGTGACCGTCGCCATTCCGATTCGCAACGAAGCCGCCTGCCTCGAGGAGCTCCATCGCGAGCTGACCGAGACGCTCGCGGCCTGGGGACGCACCTACGAGATCATCATCGTGGACGACGGCAGCACGGACGAGAGCTTCGCGATTCTCGCCCGCCTGCAGACTCTCGATCCGCACCTGCGCGTTTTCCGGTTCCGCCGCAACTTCGGGCAGACCGCCGCCTTTTCGGCCGGATTCGCGCACGCCCGCGGCCGCTTGATCGTCACCTCCGACGGCGACCTCCAGAACGACCCGCGCGACATCCCGGCGATGGTGAAGCGCCTCGAGGACAGTCAGCTCGACATCGTGTGCGGCTGGCGGAAGGATCGAAAGGACGCATTCCTGTCCCGGCTGGTGCCGTCGATGATCGCGAACAAGCTGATTTCGTGGGCGACGGGTGTGCCGCTGCACGACTACGGCTGCTCCCTCAAAGTCTTCCGCGCGGAGGTGGTGAAGCCGCTGAAGCTGTACGGGGAAATGCACCGCTTCATTCCGGCGATCGCGAGCGAACAGGGCGTGAGCATCGCCGAGGTCACGGTGAACCACCGGGCGCGGCGGCACGGCAGCTCCAAGTACGGCATTTCGCGGACGATTCGCGTGATTCTCGATCTGATCACGGTCAAGTTTCTCTTGAGCTACTCGACGCGGCCGGTCCAGATCTTCGGGTTGATCGGTGCGGCGATGCTGGTTCCGGGAATGGTGGTCACCGCCTGGCTGGCGTGGGTGAAGCTCGTCGGTGGACAGGCGATCGGCAACCGGCCTCTGCTGCTGTTCGGCATCCTGCTGATCTTCACCGGGGTCCAGTTGATTACCCTGGGTCTGCTGGCCGAGCTTCAGGCGCGCACCTACCACGAATCGCAGAACAAGCCCACCTACGCGATTCGCGAAATCCGCGAGAGCACCGTGATGCCGGCCAGCGCCCGGGAACTCCATCGGGCCTGAACCCGATGCGCGTGGGGCACCTCGAAACGACTGCGCGCCTTGCCCGGCCGCCGCGCGCGATGGCGTGGATCCTGTTGATGGCGTCGGCGGCGGCCGTGCTCCTGATCGGTCTGATCGGCACAGCCCTCATCGCCGGCCATCTGGACGCCTGGCCGACATCGTCGAGATGGACGTTCTGGCCACAGTTGTTCGTCGCATGCGGGCTCACGGTGGCCAGCTTGTCGCTCCGCAGCCTGCGCTGGATCTTTCTGCTGCGCCGCAGCGACACGCGGATTCCCATCCGCGACGCCTATATCGGCTACCTCGCCGGCTTGAGCCTGCTCTTCGCGCCGTTTCTTCTCGGCGAGATCGCCGTCCGCGCCGCCATTCATCGACGGCGGGGACGGGTCCCGATTGCGACCACGATTGTCGTCAACGTGTGGGAGCGGATCGTCGATGCCGCGGCGCTCGGCCTGATTGCCGGAGCCGCCGGGATCGTGCTCGGCGGGGTGAGCCCGTGGAACGCCGTGGCCGCAACGGCGGCGCTGCTCCTGTTCGCCACTCCGATCCGGCGGACCCTGCTCAACGCCGTCGTGCCGGCGTCCCGAGCCGTCGCCCGGGCATTCGGTGAAAGCGCGGCGCCGGCGTGCGAGCGCCTGGGCTCGATGCGGGTGTGGCTGGTCGGGTTCGCCGCCGGCGTGGTCGCCTGGATGCTTCCGGGCATCGCGCTTTGGCTGCTGGCCGGTGTCTGGGGACAGCCGTTTGGCATCGTCGACGCGGAGTACGCCTACGCGTCATCGTCCACGCTGAGCGCACTGGCATTTGCGCCGGGCGGGGTGCTGATCGCCGGTCAGCAGATGCTGTCGGCGTTGGCCGCTCACGGCATTGGCGGTTCGCAGGCGGCGCTTACCGTGGTCTGCGTGCGCCTGGCGACGGTCGGCGTGTCGGTCGTGCTTGGCGTGGTCTTCGTGGCGATCCACAGAAAGTCGGCGCCGGCGAGCTCGGCGACGCATTTCGACGACATCGCGGACGCCTATGACGTGCAGATTCCGGAGTCGCGCCGTCACGCCCTCCTCGAGCGCAAGACTGAGCTGATGCGCGACATCCTGGAGACGCGCGCCGGCGGGAGACGGGGGCTCGACGTCGGCTGCGGGCAGGGCGCCTACGTCGGGCGGATGCGCGAGCTCGGGTTCGACGTGCGCGGCATCGACTCGTCGGCGGGGCAGGTTCTGCTTGCCGGCCGCAATGTCGGCGAGCCGGGGGTGATCGACAGCGGATCGGTGCTCCAGATTCCTGCCGCCGATCGGTCGTACGACTTCCTCTACGTGATCAACGTGCTGCACCACCTCGCCTCGCTCGAAGAACAGCGGCGTGCGTTCAGCGAAATGCTGCGGGTTCTCCGGCCGGGAGGGTTGCTGTTCGTTCACGAGATCAACACCCGCAACCTCCTGTTCCGCTTCTACATGGGTTACGTGTTTCCCTCGGTCAACTGCATCGACGAGGGCGTCGAGCGCTGGCTTCTCCCGCAGTCGCTGAGCCTGTACACCGATGCACCGGTGGTGGAGGTGCGGTATTTCACCTTCCTTCCCGATTTCGTGCCGCAGGCGATCGCAAGGGTGCTGGCGCCAATCGAAGGCATGCTGGAAGCGTCGCGCCTGGGAGTGTATTCAGCGCACTACATGGCGGTGCTGCGGAAGGAGCCGCCGGCCGGATGATGCTGGGGGAGATCCTCCGGATGCGCGGCTCCTGGCGCGACATCGGGGTTGTCACGGCTTCATTCCAGGCGGCCGCGGTCGGTATCTGGCTGATGCCGGCTTCGGTGCACATCGTGCGGTGGCCGGCGGCGGGGCCGGTGCGGCTGGCGCTTGTGGCGCCGGGATGGCGGCTCGTCGTCTTCAGCGGCGTGGCGATGACGATCAGCCTTGCGCTCCTGGCGTGGTGCCTCTCGCAGGCACCCGCCGGGACCGGGCATGCGGATGCCGGGGGGCGCTCACGGCTGGCTCGAGTCCGGTCGTTCGCGGCGCCGTTTCTCCTCCTCTGGCTGTGGCTGGTTCCCTACCTGCCCTGGCTCGGCGATCGACTGCCGCTGCTGCTCGCGTTGGCGGGCCCGTTGCGCTGGATCGTGCTCGGCGCCGCCGTTGTCGCGGCGCTCGCGCCGGCAGGTTCCATGGCAGGGTTCGCCGCGATCGCCGCGCGCGTGAACGGACGTGCGGTGTTCGCGATCAGCTTCGCAGCGTACATCACGCTCGGGCTGAATTCACTGCGAACCGTGGGGCTCGGCGGTGACGAGCCGCACTACCTGATGATTATCGAGAGCCTGCTCAGGGACGGCGACGTGCAGATCGAGAACAATCATCAGCAGCGCGACTATCGCGCGTTTTTTCCGCGCGAGCTCCGCCCCGATTACATGCAGCGGGGCCGGAACGGTGCGATTTACTCCATCCACGCGCCGGGCCTTCCCGTGGTGTTGACGCCGGCGTACGCCGTCGCCGGCTATCGCGGCGCGGTGATGATGATCTGTCTCCTCGCGGCGCTGGCAGCGCTCGCCGTCTTCGAGCTGGCCGACGCCGTCGCGGGACGATGGGCGGCCGTGCTCACGTGGCTGGCGGTCTGTTTCACCGTGCCGTTCATGCCGTACAGCTGGTCCATCTTCCCTGAAATCGCCGGCGCGGTCGTGGTGGCGTGGACGGCATTGTGGCTGTGGCGTCCGGCGGATCGGCCGGCGCAGACCTGGTTCTGGCGCGGTGTTGTGCTCGCGGCGCTTCCGTGGATGCACACCAAATTCGCGGTGTTCTTTGCGATCTTCGGCGCCGCTCTCCTGCTGCGCCTGTGGCGGCGGCCTGGTGCGGTCGCGGCGCTCCTCATGCCTATGGCGATCTCCGGCGTGCTGTGGCTGTACTCCTTCTACGCGATCTACGGCGTCCCCGACCCTGAAGCGCCGTATGGCAGCTACACCCGCACCTACGTATTGTCACGCTATATTCCGCATGGCCTGATCGGGATCTTCTTCGATCAGAAGTTCGGCCTCCTGGTCTACAGCCCTGTGTACCTGCTCGCCATCGGCGGAGCGTGGCTCCTGTTGCGAAGGCGTGATACCCGGTTTCTCGGCTGGACGATGCTGGCAACCGTCGTGGTTTTCGTCACCAGTACGGCGCGCCTGTATATGTTCTGGGGCGGGTCGAGCGCGCCGGCACGATTCCTGGTACCGATCCTGCCGTGTCTGGCGCCGATGGTCGCGGTGGCGATTGCCGGAGTCCGCGGCGCGGCGGGACGCGCGCTTGTCGGCATCTGGATGACGATCAGCGTCGGCGTGGCGCTGGTCGGCGTTGGATGGCCGGGGCGGCTGATGTTGTTCAGCGATCCTCACGGCCGCGCGCGGATCCTCGAAACGCTGCAGGCCGGGTCACCCCTGGCCCTCGTCGTGCCGACGTTCACCGAGCCAGACTGGGCCGCCGACCTGGGGCCGCTCGGGTTGTGGGTGGCGGCCGCCGTCATCGCCCTTCTCGCCGCGACACTCGTGTCGCGATTCAGGGCGAGCGCATGGCGCGTCGCCGCGGTTGCCAGCGCGACGTTCCTTCTGGTCGCCGCCGTCTTCACTGCGCGACCCGCCGCCAACGTACGCGAGGCGACGGCACGACGCGGGGCGCTGGACGTGCTCTGGCGTTTCGACGGCCATCGGGTGCGGACGTTCGACTACGAAGCATTCGGGCGCGCCACGCCTGAGCGCCTGCGTGAATTGAGCACCATCGTCTTCGGCGGACAGCCAAAGGCGGAGGGAACACCCGCCGCCGGCCCAATCGATCTCCCGCCAGGTGCGTATGAAGCGGTGGTGTGGTTCGATGGCGCACGATCGAGAACCGGTGACGTGATTGTGTCCGCGACACCGCGCGCCACCTTCGCTCACCTGAGCGGGACGCTCGCCAACCCCGCGACGGTGCCTTTCGAACTGCCGGTCGGCGTACGCCGGGTGACCGTCAACGTCGGGGACGAGCAAGCGGCAAGTGCGGTTTCACAGGTTCAGATCGTTCCCCGTGCGGTGCCTCCGCCGAGCGAGAGGCCGGACGTCCGGGCGCGCGCGATTGAATCGCTGCCGGGCAGAGACCAGACCTACGTCGTATATGTCAACGACGAGGCCTACCCCGAGGGCGGGGTGTTCTGGACCCGTGGGACCGCGGTGGCGCAGATCCTGGTGGCGCCAGCCGGCGCCCCAAGCGTCACGTTCACGTTGTCCACGGGTCCGATGAGCGGGCCGGTCACGGTCACAACGGCGTACCAGAGCAGACGCGTCGACATGGTGGCCGGCGAGCCGCAGACGCTGACCGTCGATTTGCCACCCGGCGAGCGGCTGGTCCCGATCGCCATTCAATCGTCGGTGATGTTTCGCCCAGGCGAAGTGGAAGCTGGATCGAGCGACATGCGTGGGCTTGGCTGTCACGTCCGGATGACCTTTGATTGATACGCGGTCGCTCCCGGCGCTCCTGATTGCCGCCGCGCTCGCCAGCGCCTGCGGCGACAGCCCCACCACGCCGTCGCCGGCGCCGCCCGCCATCAGTTGTCCGGCGAGCCTGATGCTGCCTTCAGCGGACGGCAACGCTGTGGTCGGCACCTTTGCCTTGCCGCAGGTCTCGGGCGGAACGGCGCCGGTTTCCACGACGTGCGACCGGCCAAGCGGCTCGCCGTTCACGGTCGGCACGACCGAGGTAACCTGCAGCGCGCGCGATGCCGACCGGAGGACCGCGGCATGCAGCTTCACCGTCACCGTCGTCCGCGTGCCCCGGATTGCCGCGACCAGGTTCGTGGCGTTCGGCGACAGCATCACCGAAGGGGCAACCTCGAGCTGCAACCGCGTCTCGCCGTTCATGTCCTTCGCCCAGACGATGCTCGTGCTCGAGGCGACACCTGGCGCCGCCTGGTCGTACCCAAGTGTGCTGCAGGAGCTGATGCGCAGCCGGTATGCCGCGCAGCTGCCATCGGTGTCGAACCGCGGGGCGGGAGGCGAGTCAACTGCGTCCGGGACCGGCCGTCTTCCAGGCGTGTTGGCAGAGGAGATGCCGGAAGTGCTGCTCCTTCAGGAGGGCGCCAACGACATCAACAGCAGCCGTGACCCGGCGACGATTGCGGCGAACCTGCGGACGATGGTTCGCAGCGCGCGCAGCCGGGGAGTCGATGTCTATCTCGGGACGCTGTTGCCGCAGCAGCCGCGAGAGCTCGGATCGTGCCGTGGCTTCGGCTCGTCGAATGTGGCCGCGGCAAACGATCGGATCCGCCTGGTGGCGGCGAGCGAACAGGTGACGCTCGTGGATCTGTTTCAGGCGTTTGGGGGCGTGCCGGGGGATCTGATCGGCCCGGACGGCCTGCATCCGAGCGAGGCCGGCTACCGGCGTATTGCTGAGACGTTCTTTGCTGCCGTCACAGCGCGGCTGGAGCGCTGAGGATGGCCAGTTTCGGCTTCCGTTCGTCCGGTCGCTCGTGTATCATCGCCGCTATCCCCGAATCTGATTCTTGGAGAATTTGTAGATGATGCGTAAGTTTCCTTATCTACCTGTCGCAGTGTGCTCGCTCGCGCTTGCGATGGCCTGCAGCAAGCAGTCCCCGTCGCCCGCTTCCCCGACCAGTACGCGCCCGGTTGATGCCTCGGCGAATGCCGACGGATCCAAGCTCAAGTCGTCGCCGCCCGTTCCTCAGGCTCCTGTGAACAACGCGCGCCCGGAAGGGCCGCAGGTGACGTTGTCGGTCGTCAATGCCGGCGTGAAATTCGGCCCCGGCGAAGGGGTCCAGTTCACCTACCGTTTCCAGGTCTATAACGGGGCGAACGTGCTCGTGTACCAGTCGCTGGTCGGCTCCGGAGTGGGAACCACGTCCCACACGATCACCTCTCCGCTCGAGGGGGACCAGGCCTACTCATGGCAAGCGCGAGTGGAATTTCAGGGTGAGACCGGTCCGTGGTCACCGCGCGCGACGTTCATCGCACCGCAAAACGGCGGCTACATCCGCGGCGACGAGCTCTACGATCCGCTCATCAACGGCAGGACCGAGGGAGTGGAGCACGGGCCCCTCACCTTCGTCCCTGGCCGCGGCGTACGCCTCGAGTCCCAGGCCAGCTACATCAGCTACCAGCTGGAGAACACACTCACCGAAGGCGAGTTTTCACTGCTCGTCACCGATATGCCGACCAACACAGATGGTGACAAGACGAAGCTGTTCGGGATGGCCCAGGGGTACGACGACATCGTCACCAACGATCGGCGCATGACCGTCGAGAAACGCGGCAATCCCGCCGGCGTTATCGCGTGGCGCTTCATCAGCCACGGCGACCAGATCGACACCGAAGGCGCGGAGCGCGAGCAGGTGGAATTCGATCAGAACCAGACGTATTTCTTCCGGGCGACGTGGCGGAACAACTTCTTCAACCTCGAGATCAGAGAGGGGGGAGTTGGCGGATCGCGAATCTACTCCAAAGGCAAGCCGTTCGAAGGCCGGGCATACGACCCGAACCCGCACGTGATTTACGTCGGCGCGCCGGTCGGGCGCAGCGGAATCGGCGGAGCATCGGTCGATCACGTCACCATTCGTCACGTCTGGGTGTCGGGCCGCGAACGGCCCCCATTCGCCAACCAGTAGTTGACCTCGGAGGTCGGGCCGTCTTCAGCGTGCCCGACCTCCGCTCACTTCGGTCATCGAGCACAAAGCTCACTCCTCGATTGTCGGCTGACCTGTGTGTTCCGTGGTCGGCCGTCGTCCAGCCTAGACAGCCGATGTCACCGGCGTGTATCACGAAGAGACGGTGGGATCCGCCGTTGCTGGCCTCTCCCGGGCGGAACGGCATCGAGCCTCCCGCCTGGCCAGTGCCACAGGCGGGTAACGGCGTCGCTCTGCCAGATCGCGAGTGCGCAACCGGCGATCACCGGTATGACGAGCAAGAACAGGAAGCCCGTTGACTGCTGGGCCACGCTCAGTGTTCGATGCGACGACGCGCAGACGCGGTCACTTGACCGCATAAATCGTGACCTCCGCGTTCCGAAACGCGACCGCGAAATGATCGGGGTCGTGGTCGAACTTCTTGACGTTCGGGTAGGCGCCACGCTCGGTCGCGTCCACATACAGAAAATCAATTCCGAGCTGCCTCGCAAGGCGCCATGCTGCGACCGGATCCGGCAACTGGTAGATGTCATTCACCTCGCCTGAGAGCGTGTCGTAGCTCGACACGTGCATCAGTGAGATCGGTTCGCCACCGGCCATTCGCCGCTGACCCCAGGTTGGAATGAGGCTCCAGGTCTCTCGACCGCGGACGATCGGCTCCGCCTGAACGACTGCGTCGATCGGTGTGTGTTCACGAATCCACCGCAGCCCATCCTGCTCCGGGGGCGTCAGTTTCACCGTCCAGTGGAATCCCGGACCCATCCGGTCGTTCTCGACATCCTGGGCATTGAAGGCGTCGATGACGGTGGTCGGCAGTCCGACCAGCAGCACGACGACCGCGGCCCCCCAGGCCACCCTCGCGCTCGACCGGAACAGCACAATCAAGCCGCGCGCGACCACCGCTGGAGCGAACACGAAGAACAGATGGCCGGTGCGGAATCCAATCCAGAAAAGATCCACCTTCATCACGACCAGGTGCATCACGAGCACGCTGATGAGCAGACCGGCGCCGGCGCCGACCATTCTGCGGAACGGCACGTCATCCAGGGGAACCAGTCCTGCCGCGACGAGCGGCAGAATGGGGCCAAAAGACAGGAGAAAACTCGAGATCGGTGTATTCGAGGCGGGGTCTGCCAGCCCGAAGTGCAGGGTGCTACCGGCGCCTTCGGCGATCCGGTTCAGTGCGATCCAGCCGAGCGCGAGCGCCACGGGTATGACGGCGAGCGCATGCCGGAACAGACCGCGGAAGCCCGAGCCGGTTCTGAAGCCATCCACCGCAATCGCGACCGCATAGACCGCCGAAAACATGGCGCCGACCAGCGGGTTGATCATCACCGAGGCGCCCAGCGCCATCCCGGTGACAAGGATCGCGAGCGGCCGGGCGCGAACGCCTGCGGCGATCGCCACCGGCAGCGCCAGGACTCCGAGCGCATACGCCAACGAATGATGGGGCGTGTACCACATCGCGCGTGGCAGATTGTCGATCCGCAGTCCGTTCAACCCTCGTGACAGCGCATCGACATTGAGGTTGCGCAGGGCGTCGAGCGACTGGCCGCGGCCGAGCACGTACGCCATCGCCGCGAGCCCTTCGGCACTGGAAGCCACGATGGTCAGGAACAGAGCACTCGCGACCGTGAACGGAAAAGTCGGGAGCGCTGACCAGGCGGCAAGATACAGCGCCGACACGAACAGCAACGCCGTGCCGACCGCGTTGACCTTCAACGACAGCTCCACGTCGGCCCCGGTCATCGGACCGAGGGTGGCCGGAACGACAAAGTAGGTCCAGTAGTAGTGAACCGGCTCAGAGGCAAGGTATGGGTTCCGAGGCGGCTGCGAATGCTTGGCCAATTCCGCCACCAGCGCTGCATGCCACACGAAGTCCGCCGTGAAATAGGCCCGGTAGAGACGGTTGCCATCAGCGTCGAGGGACCCGACCCGGGCCAACGCGGGTCCGGTCAGCACCGGGACCAGCTGCAACACCAGTAGCAACGCAGCAGTGTCACGCGCCGTCCAGCGCGGCAGAGCCACCAGCGGTTGGGCGGCGATCCATCGCCCAAACCAGGCACCCGCCCACGCGACCGCGCTAGCCAACGCCCAGGCAGATGCGAACAAGACGTTCGAGGCGTTCCCGGTGAAGACAATCGCCCAGAAGGACAGCGTGGTGATGACGTAGCCGAACAGCATCCCCGCGATCCAGCCGCCGGCGTGCCGGCGGCCGAACAGTCGGAACCCGAGAGGAAGTCCCGGCAGGGTCGCGAGGGCGAACCCGATCAGGTACGCCGCGGCCACGACGCTGCCGAGTGCCCAGATGACCAGCGTCAGCGACGCCGCGAGCCCGAGCCCGGCGGCCCTGGCCAGCGTCACGATCTCATACCGGGGCAGAGACCGCGACCGGCGCGGCGCCGCTTATTGCGGCCGCGGCCGTGCACCGATGTACACATTCCGGTAGATCGTCCCCGGGATACTGGCCGACTCCGCGCCGCTGCGCCCAGTGGGTGTCCCGATGAACGCGTAGTGGGGCCTAGGCGCGTAGGTGCCGTTGGGCGACCGCACGCCGTGGTCGTAGATGACGCGGCCGTTGATGCCGCCCTCCCTGACGGTTACCCGAACCTCGCTGCCCCATGTGGCCTTCCAGAAGTAGGTGGTGGCAGGATTCAGTGGAATCGCTGAATTGAGACGCGTGCCGGTGTCGGGCTCGTACCTGACGTCCAGGTCGTCAGCCGACCCATACAGCGCGCGGAATGTAATGGCATTGGGCGGGAAGCCACCGGTGCCGCGATACTGGATGTCGACTCTGTAGGGATTGACGATGTAGTCGTCGGTTCCTTCCTGCATCCCGAACACCTTCGACTTGTCGCCAGGTGCGTTGGCGGCGAGCCCCTCGACCTCCATCGAGAACTCACCGCTGGAGATCGTCTGCGGGATCAGGTAGCGGACGTAGCTCTGGTTCGACTCCAGGCGTATCCCCCTGCCCGCCACGAACGTCGTCGGGCCGATCCGTTCGCCAACGGTCGCGCCGTTGAAGAGCGGGTCGAAGACCTCGTTCCCCCGGATGTAACCGCCCTCGGGCGACACGAAGGAAGCGGCTGCGGACCAGGGGCCGAAGGCTCCCTGATACTCGGCGCGCGCGCGCCAGGTGTAGCGCTTGCGGAAATCAAGCCTCGCGGTGACGCGGAAGGACGGACCGTTCATCACGCCCGAATCCTGCACCATCGCGCCAGCTTCGTTGAACACCTGGAAGCGGTACGTCAACGGACCATCGGCAAACTTCATCGACGACCGAGTGGCGCTGAGCGTCGGCGTCTCTCCGACCTGCTGGTCGTTGACCGGTGATGCCGGCGTTGGCGGCGTCGCTTTCAGAGTCGAACCGTCGGCGGCGGCTGGAACGCTGCCGTCCGATCCCTGCGAGCTGGGCGAGGTTGGCGACGAGGACTGACGGCTGCAAGCCACGGCCAGGCCGAGGAGTATGGCAACGCTGATGGCGGTGACGCTCGATCTTGACATCCGATTGCTCCTGAAATCCCTTAGCGAGGTGAGAACGCGTGAACCTGGCGATGCACTCAAAACCGGAGTCTCAGACCGAGACCGGTCTGGAATCCGCCAACGTCGAGATCCTCGACCGCGGGGAGATCGACCGACGCCCCGGCGTATCGCACGAACAGCCCGACGCCAACCGCCGGCGTGAACATGAAGCTGCCGTCGAAGCCGGCGTTGAATCCGAGGGTCGTCCCGTCCTGCGATTCAGGCGCGATGCTGATGTTCTGGGTCCGCGGCGGCACAGTAACGGTGGAGGTCAGTTCCTGAGAGACCCGAAAAATCGAAGGACCGGCTGACAGCGCGACGTCGATGCGCTCAGTGACCGGGAAGAACCAGACCGCCTGGAGGTGAATGCCGAGCTCCGAATGCCCGAGATCTTCGGTGACCGCGCCGACCATTCTTGGACGGTCCGTGAAGATCGGATCGGGAATGGAAGCGACCAGCGTGCTGGTGCTGGTCGCGGAAAAAAATGAGAATCCGACCGCGACTGCAAACTGGTCGCGCACGTGATATCCGCCCGTGACGTCGAACATCGGTCCGTTGTCGATGGGCTGAGTCGATGTCACGGTCGCTGTCTCGTCGTAGACAATGAGGCTCTCGGCCGTGGTGATCTCGCGCTGTTGCGGCTGCGCGCCGGCGTTGAGGTCCAGAAATGCTCCAGTTCCGGGAGCGGGCTGCCCCTGTGCGGATCGTCCGGCGGCCAGGATACAGGCCGCCGTCAGGGTCAGTACGGTCGTCGCCTTCGTCACCAATCTCCTCCAATGTGAGGACCCGACCTCACTTGTGTTTCGTTCCGTTGGGTTTGTGCTCCAGGACGATGATGTTGCGCTGCCGCAGCGCCACTTCCTTCGAACGGCGCGTCTCCTTCAGCAATTCGCTTATTGCCTGAAAAATGCGCGCGTCTTCCGCCGGCAGCCGGATGTCCTCCAGCTCATCCTGGATAGCCAGCTCGAGCCGCGCCACCGTCATCGATTCGTCGAAGGCAATCAGCGCACGACCATCACTGAGGGGCACCAGCAGGACCCCGGTGCGCTGCTCGAGGGTACGGGTCGGGTTCACCACGATGACCGCGTAGCGGCCAAAGGTGGCGAGCTCGGCCGCAGGATGCGGCGCTTTTGCCATTTCAGGCTGCGTCACGCGCACCACCGCCCGGCTCAAGTCGTGATCGACCGCCTCGAGAGCCGCGATGACGTCTTCGGGCAGCGTCAGCGTGACGGCGCGCGAAGGGCGGGTGAACTTGCGCGGACGGCCGCGGCGGGGCGCAACTGCCCGTATTCGGGGATCGGGTGCCAATTTGTATGGATTATTTCAGGAATGGCGATAATAGCAAATATTAAATTCGTCAATACGCGAGGGTCAATGCGCGGGAGGCGGGATCGCGGTGCCCGAGAACAGCTCGATTCGGTCGAGCGTCATGGCGACCGATCCGTTGACGTAAAAGCGGTACTCGAGGGATGAAACGTCCTCTTGCAGTGTGAATTCGATTTGCGCCAGCGCATCGCCGGCCGGAACCGCCGCCACCGGTTCGCGAGCCAGTCTGGTCGCGGCTGAGCTCCAGACTTCCACGAACCCGATCGGCTCGACCGGCGCGCTGGTCACCGTGCCGATCCACCGCGCCCGGTAGAGCCCCTTCTTCGCCGGGATACCCGGGCCGAGCTCGAGATAGCCGGCGCGGCCGGTGGCGCGCAGCGACCCGGTCCTCGGATCACGTGTCCCGACATCGGTGGTGAATCGCTCGTTGTCCGCACGCACCGAGAGCGCGATCGGCCGTCGCCCCTCGTACATCGAGTGCAGATCCCGGTACTCGCCGAGGTTGACCGCCCAGATATCGCGAAAGCGCGACGTGCTGAAAATCGGGCCTCGCGTCACGTTCCTCAGGCGATCGTAGTAGCGGTGCAGCAACGGGTCCTGAAGCAGATTCACCCCGCCGGCGACCGACTCCAGATAGCCCTCCGGCAGATCGCGGAAGTAGTGCCCGGCATAGAACTCGAAGTAGAGCGACGGCGAGACCGGCAGCCGGGCGAGCAACGGATCCGACAGGGCATTGCGGTCGACGACGAACTTCTCCGGCCCGGCGTTCAGGCCGAAGAAGCCGATGCTGCCCTGGACGCTGACCTTTTCGGCGCTGTTGCGGAAGCTGGTGCCCTCACGAACCCAGACGAAGTCGGGCAGCGCGCGAAACGGGCTGAAGAACAGGATGTTCGTCGCCTGATGGTAGTGGCCGCGTTCGTCCTTGATGCCGTTCTGCGAGCGCCACGGCCACGCGCCGTCATAGGTCGCTGACGTCTTCACCGGCACGAGCGGCACCATCACGTTGTAGACGACAAGGCCGGCCGCGGCCCATACGGCGCCGAGGTCGGCGATGGTCGGCACGACCACCATTGCCGCGACCAGGAACGGCATCGTGAAGAATCGGCCGCTCATGAAGTCGCCACCGACCGACACGGTATAGGCCACGTACAGGACCGCCGATGCCACCGCGCGACGTGACGCCGCCGGCCCCCCGACGGCGAAGAGCGTCGCCAGACCGATGGTGCCGAGCGTGATCGGATCGTGGCGGACGCTGTTCAGCACATACGCAAGCCCCTGGCGGAACATGAGCGACCGGGGAATACCGTTCGACACCTTCGCGTAATAGGTGTTCGGCAGCGGGAAGCCGTAGTACACGGTCGCGAACAGGAGCCAGGCGGCCGCGGGTGCGAATCCGATCGCCAGCGGCCCGAGCGCCCGCGTGCCATGGGAGCGCAGGGTCCGGACGCTCATCTCGGCCAGCGGCACGGCGAACAGGAGAATCGCGTCCGGGCGGTTCAGGAACGCGAGCGAGCCGAGAAGCGCGAACGTCCGCAGTTCTGCCGGTGTCGGCGCGATTGCCGCCGGCCGCCGCAGGTAGCGCGCATAGAACAGGGCAATGATGAGGTAGCTGAGGGGATTCTCGAGCCCTGACCCGGTGTAGTCGACCAGCGCCTTGGAGGTCAGCAGCCATGCCACCAGCAGGGCCGCGCGCGGCAACGCGCCGCTCCAGTTGACGAGCACCCGGCCGGCCGCGACAGAAAACGCCCAGCAGATGACGGTGGCAGTGAAGAAGAACTCGCGCGTGACCGCGTGCGCCGCGGCGATGACGAACATCCAGAGCGGATGGGTGTAAGCCTGGACGCGTTCATCGGGATTGAAGGTGAGACCGTAGCCGTTCACGAAGTTCCACACCACCCGAAAGGTGATGTAGGCATCGTCCCCGAGCCAGGCGTTCGCGAGAAAGACGTAGGTAAAGACCAGGAACATCGCCCCGAGGGCGAGGCGCCGGGCGTGCGCCGGCTCGCGGATAACGTGCGCCAGGTCGCCGGTGACGTGCGCCAGCTCGCCGGTAAACGGGGAATCGCCGAAACGGCTCACGTCCTTCACTTTACGACGGGGAGCTAACCGGCGTAAAATCAAGGGATTCATGGCACAAACCTACGCGGCGAAGTACCTGCTGAAGGCTGCCGTCAGCGCGCCGCGCGACATCCTCAACTCGGTGGTGGCCCGCCATCAGCCGATTCCTCCCACCGTGCTCATCTACAACGTCACCTTCGTTTGCGACGCGCGCTGCGAGATGTGCAGCAACTGGCAGCGCGGCGACCGCAAGGTGGACATGACGATCGAGCAGATCGAACGGGTCTTCCGGTCGCCATTGTGGCAGCAGGTCGAGATGGCGAACCTGTCGGGCGGAGAACCGACCACCCGCAACGACCTGGTTGACATCAGCCGTGTCCTGATCGAGCGGCTGCCGAAGCTCCGGAAAATCGGCATCAACACCACCGGCCTGACGCCGCATCGGGCGATCCCGATGCTCACGCAAACGGCCGAACTGTGCGCCAGACACGACGTCATGTTCAGCGCCCGCGTCTCGATCGACGGCATCGGCGAGATGCACAACGACGTGCGTCAGGTGAAGCGCGGCTTCGACAAGGCCCTCGAGACCATCCGGGCGATGCAGGCGCTCCAGAAGCGGGTCCCGTTCAATTTCGGCATCTCGACCACCCTCTTCAACAAGAACCTGGACGACGGCGAGAACATCCTGTCGTGGGCGAAGACCGAGGGGCTCGACATCGTCTTCAACATGGTTCGCTTCACCGATCCGATGCTCGGCAACGGCGATCTCGCTGAGGCCTGCCAGCCGATCGGCCCGGAAGAGGAGCGCCTCCGGCAGTTCTTTCTCGAGCGGGTGCGCATGGACCCGGTGCTCGATGGTCAGAGCTACATCCATCTCCACTACGCCGACATGATCGGCAACGGCTACCACCGCCTCGCCCCGTGCCCGTTCCAGTCGCAGGGGATCATGCTCAATCCCGACGGCGGGCTGTTTTTCTGCGAGAACAGCGAATCGATCGGCAATGTCCTGCAGGACGATCCCGAGGAGCTGTACTTTCGCAAATCCAGCCAGGATCACCGCGATCACGTGCGCGACGAGAAGTGCCCGACCTGCCTCAGCCCCTGCCAGATCAACGTCGCGGCGGTCAAGCAGGTTGTCCCTTACGTGAAGTTCCTCGTCCGCGCTTCACGGCTGAAGCGCCAGCCGGCGGGCGGCCACGAACGTCTGGCCGATCCAGTAGGGGGTCTGTCGGTTCGCTAGGCCGAAGAGCCGCGCCACCAGTCGCGACCACCTGGAGACGCGCGGGCTCACCATCACTCCACGACTCAACAGATAGTCCAGCTCCAATCTCTGGATGTGCGGCCGCATTTCCACGATCTCGAACCCGTGGCGCTCGAGCAGCCGCCGCATCGTCTGCCGGGTGAAGTAGTACAGGTGCACCGACGACAGGAACGGCCATTTGCGCCCGAGCGCCCGTGCGATCGAGCTTCCGATGTCCGGGTAGTTCACGATCAGCAGACCGCCGGGCTTCACCAGACCTCGGACGCGGTCGATCACCCGGCTTGGGTCCGGGGTGTGTTCGATCACGTCCCACAGGGTGACGACGTCGAAGGCGCTGGCGGGGAGGTCGTGGTCGAAGATCTCACCCTGGCGAATCGGCACGCCGTAGCGGGTCGAGCCCCAGGCCGCCGTCCATCGGTTCGGCTCACAGCCGTCGACTTCCCAGCCTCGTGCTCGCGCGGCTGCCAGAAAGGCGCCGGCGGCCGTGCCGATGTCGAACAGGCGGCCCGTCCCAGGGAGCAGCTTCTCGATGTGGGCCACCGCGCCGGCGAATGTCCGCTCTCGCGAGGCGACCTGCGACACGTAGGTCGGATCGTCGCCCGTCGAGTAGGCGTGAACAATGTCCGATGCGCGAGGACGTGGGTTCACATACTGCAGGCCGCACCGGCGGCAGCATACGAGAGGGTCGATCAAGAGGTCGTCGCCGGACGCGCGGAACGTGCGGACCATGTCCCGAACCGTGTCCGGCTCTCTCGCGTCGTAGAGCGTTTCCGAATCGTCGGCGCCGCACAGATTGCACGCGACGTATTCGAGGCCTCCGCCGAGCTCTCGCGAATCTAGTGGCGGAGCGGATTGCGTCGCCGACATTGGTCTCCATTATATGGTGTGGCGGCCGCCTGGCGGCACCACTGATGGCATAATAAGGCGTGTTTCTGGCACCGGATGGCTGCGCGGATCTGCGGGTTGTGCTGTTCTCCGGCGGGCGCGGGTCTGGCGCGCTCGCGGAGCTCGTGGCCACCGATCCTCGTGTGGCCCTGACGATCGCCATCAACGGCTACGACGATGGTGCATCGACCGGCGAGGTGCGGCGGTTTCTCGGCGATGCGCTCGGGCCGTCGGATTTCCGGAAGAACGCATCGCGCCTCGCACGCCTCAGACAGTCCTGCAACCCAGCGCTCGTCGATTTCGTTGACCAACGCCTGCCCGGCGCGGCGACCTTCGACGAGGTGTGCCGGCTGGTCGCCGAGCTCGAGAATCCAGGAGAATGCTCCGCGATCGCCG
>WHSN01000091.1 GCA_009380045.1 Luteitalea sp. | reverse complement strand
TGTCCAGGCCGTGCACGTCGGGTCGCTGCCGGACGGCTGGCTGGGCAAGTGTCACGCCTGCCACCTCGGCGCCACTGCCGCGACCGGCGACTGGATTCTCTTCACCGACGCCGATTGCTGGTTGAAGCCGGATGTCATCGCCCGGGCGCTGCAGGTGGCCGATCGAGACGCGGCCGATCACGTCACCCTCACTCCAGGGGTGGTGCCGGAGACCCTCGCCGCGCGGGCGTGGCATCTGGCGTTTCTGTCGAGACTGGCGGGCTGGGTCGCAGGGGTGAACCGCGACCGTCCCGGCGCCCACCTCGGTCTCGGCGCGTTCAACCTGGTGCGTGCATCGGCGTACCGCGATTGCGGCGGCTATCCGGCCTTGCGCCTGACCGTTGTGGACGACGTGAAGCTCGGTCTCCTGCTGCACCGCGCCGGCAAGCGCACGCGCGCGTTCATCGGCGGTGACGATGTCGAGTGTCACTGGGGAACGACCGTGCCAGCCATGATCAAAGTGATGGAGAAGAACTATTTTGCGGCGGCCGATTTCAGAGTGGCGGCAGTGGTGGCCGCGGGTCTGGTTGGCACGCTTGTCTTTGGCGCCGCGGTGGTTGGACCGTGGACCGGCACCGCCGCCGGAATTGCGGCGGGGCTTGCGCCATGGTCGCTGGCGCTGCCGGCCGCCGTGTTTGCGCGCCGCCTGCGCTGGTCTCTCGGCGCCGCGGCCATCACACCGCTGCTGTATCCGGTGCTGGTCTATGCTGTGATCAACTCGGCCTTCGTCACGCTCCGTCAGGGCGGCGTCCGGTGGCGCGACACGTTCTATCCGCTGGACACCTTGCGCAGCGGGAATGTGCGGTGACAGGGCCCCACAAACGCATCGTTTCCAGGCGCGCTCGCGGCAATCAATCGTGGTCACCTGCCGCTTCTGAGTCGGCAAGGACCGGTAGGAGCAACGCTTGCCTCGTGTCGCGTTAGAATTTCTGTATCAGCAGCAGGGAGGGCGTGATGAGCAAAGTCATTGGCGAGGCGACGACCCCCGGGGCGTCAACCACCGTACTGCTTCTCGAGGCGATCGAGAACGCTCTTAACAAGGCCCCGGCGTCGGGCTCAGAGATTCAGCATTTCGAGCTGCTGAAAATCGAGCTGGAGCACGGCGGCTTCGTAGGCTCCACCCGGACCCGGGTCACGCTCGATGCGAGGAGCGGGCCGCTCCCGGAACCTGAAAACAGGCCGACCTACAACGTCTGAGGACCCGCGACACATGAGCGAAGACCGACACGCCCAGCCCTCCGGAAGCGCGGCGGAGCCGCTGTACGACCCGAACATTCCGACGCCGACCCACGCCGAGCGCGCCCGGACCCTGGTGGCTCGGATATCGACCGGGACCCTCTGCACGTTGGCCCTCGAGCCGGAGGGTTATCCCTACGGCTCGTTCGTGACCGTGGCCTTTGACGCTGGGAACCCGGTGTTCCTGATCAGCGGCCTGGCGGAACACACGAAGAACCTGGAGCGGGATCCGCGCGCGTCCCTGATGGTGGCGGAGAGCGGCTCCGAGGATCCGCTCGCCAACGGCCGCGTCACCCTCGTCGGTCCCTGCACCCGCATCGAAGGAGACGGCAGCGGTCGAGCCGCGTTTCTGGCCGCGCATCCGAATGCCGCCTACTACGCCGACTTCCGCGACTTCGCCTTCTGGAAGTTGCGGGTGAATGCGATAAGGTACATCGGCGGCTACGGACGGATGTCCTGGATCAGCCAGGACGACTGGCAGCTGGCCGAGCCAGATCCCCTCGCGCCGTCCGCGGCTGGTGCAATCGCCCACATGAACGCCGACCATGCTGACGCGATCGTCCTCTATTGCCAGGCGTTCTCGAAAGCGACCGACATCACCTTGGCGACGATGACCGGCGTCGACCGGTACGGCATCGAGATGTCGGCGCAGACGCCGGAGGGTCCGCGACCGGTGCGCGTCGCGTTCGACAGGCCGGTCAGCTCGCCGGAGGAGCTGCGCGCCGTGCTGATCGCGATGGCGAAGGACGCCAGGTCGAAGTTGAACCAGTGCTGACTCACAATGGCGCTTCATGGAAGCCCCGAAGGATCCCGAGGAGCACGAGGCCTTTTTCGGCAAGGAACTTCGTGTTCCTTCGTGATGAAGGACTGCTGCGGCAGATCGAAAGCGCTCTGGCGGCGCCTGACGTGACGGAGGAGCTCAGGAAATGCATGCGCGTGCCGTTTTCCTCGCGAGCGTCCTGACGGTGAGCTCGCTCACCAGCGCCTGTGGCGGCAAGGCCGATGTGGTCACGGCGCCCACGTCGGTGCGACCCGTCCAGCCGACGCCGCCGGTCTTCCCGCCGGCTGACGGCAGCTGTGTCGGGACCGAGGCGCAATGGGCGATTGGCCAGCGCGCGAGCGATGACCTGCTGAACCGCGCGCGTGTCGCCGCGAGCGCCGCGCTCGCACGCTTTCTCCACCCCAACCAGCCGATCACGATGGAGTATTCCGGCTCGCGCTTGAATCTCGAGCTCGATGAACGAGAAGTCGTGCGGGCGGTGCGCTGTGGGTGACCTCAGACCCTCGGTCAGTCAATCGGTCAACGTCGCCGGACCAGGCCGGGCAATCGCGGCGCGACGATGCACGAACGAGGGCCGTTGAAGGGCCTCATTGCGCCGGAGCGACCGGCGCGAAATCACTGCTGAACATCAGATCCTCGAGCAGCCAGGTGTTGTTGGCGCTGCGGAACACGAAGAGGAACTTCCCCCGGTCCGGACGTTCGGGTCCTTCCGGAGGGGCCATCTTCAGACGATAGTTGCCGCTGGCGTAGGCCAGCGGGCCGGAGCCGGTGACGCTGTTGGCTTCGAGCGACAGGTCGGACGCACCCTGCTTGAAGCGGTTCACGTAGTACTCCTGGATCGAGACCGAGCCCTGGACGGTTGACGCGTTGGGCGGCATCACCAGCGCGCCGCTCGTGAACAGCGCCGCCACTTTCTCGGCGTTCTTCGCGTTGTAGGCGCCAATGAACTCCTGCATTTGCTGGTTGATGCCGTCGATGTCCGTTTTGCCGAACTCGTGAGCCACGGGGGCGGCGCAGCCGCCCAACAGCACAGTGAGCAGGCAGGCGATCGAAATTGATTGTCCTCGCATCGGAGACCTTTCTTGGCGGAAGTTAGCAGACAAACGACGCGCTCTTACAGTGTTCGACATTGTTAACCAGATCCGCTCGAACTGTGAAAGCAGAACTGGAGCCAGGTGGAACTGCCGGTGTTCACGGGGCCGATTCGCAGCGTGCTCTCGGGAAGAGGCCAGGGCGTTTGAAGAGCACCAAGTTTCTCTCTGGTTGAAAGGACTCGACTCGAGTGGCCCCCGGTCAGGGCTCGCGCAGCGCCGACGGAATCGGGAGCCGCGCCGCGCGGATGGCGGGGAACAACCCGCCCACCAGCCCCATCAGCAGCGAGTACGCCAGGCCCGTCATCAGCAATCGTGGCGTCACCTGGAACGCGAACGCCACCTGGCTGAAGGTCTGGAAGTTCATCGTCGATGTCTGGTAGCCGTTGAACGCCAGGTAGGCCGCCACCCCTCCGATCGCGCCGCCGATCGCGGCGAGCGCCAGCGACTCGGTGAGCACCGAGACCACCACCGACGTCGCGTCGAATCCAAGCGCGCGCAGCGTCGCGATCTCACGCGAGCGGGTCGACACTGCCGTGTACATCGTCAGGATGGCGCCGAACACCGCGCCGATGCCCATCAGGCCGGCGATGCCGAACCCGACACCCTGGATCAGGCCGCTGAGCGCGCGTGACTGCTGCGCGTAGTATTCGGTCTCGCGCCTGATCTGCACGTTCACCTGGGGATTCGAGGTGAGCCAGTCGCGGAACTCTTCGAAGCTGCCGGTGGAGTCGAGCTGCGCGAGGACGGTCTGATAGGTGTTGCCGCGCCGGTAGGCGCCCTGCAGCACCCGGCTGTCGCACCACAGTTCGGTTTCCGCCACGCCGCCGTCCGCTTCGAACACCCCGACGACCTTCCATGTGTTCTGCCCCGATCGCAGCTCGTTGCCGACGGTGAGACCGGCGAACTGGCCGCGTGCGCCACGTCCGACGACGATCTCGTTGGTGCCGAACTCGAACATCCGGCCTTCGACCAGCGATACCTCATGGCGTACCTGGAGGGCTGACCGCTCGACGCCGCGCATCGGCACGTTCGCCCCGGTGTTGGTCGACAGCTTCGGCAGGTCGATGATCACGAACAGCTCGGCCGAGGCGAGCGCCGCCGACCCGTCGCGCCGGATCCCTGGCGCCTGCTTGATGACCTCGACCTCCGGTCCCTCGAGGCCGCTCGTCATCTCGCTGTCCGCGCCGCTGCGCATGACGATGGCGCGGGAGGGTGAGCCCGAGCCTTGCATCGCCGAGGTGAACCCGGACGCAATCGACAGCACCGACACCAGCACGACGACGACGCCGGCGATGCCGACGATCGCCACCCCCGAGGATCCGAGTCGCTGGGGTATGGTTCGCAGGTTCAGCGCGGTGACGGCGACGGTCTGGCCGATCCAATTGAACACGTGTGGCTCCGGTTAGTTCCGTCTGAGGGCGTCGGTAATCTTCAACTGCATGGCGCCGATGGCCGGGAGCAGCCCGGCCACCACGCCGACCGCCAGAATCAGGCCGGCGCCGAGCACCACGTCCCGCGTCGGCAGCACGAAGATCGGCAGCATGCCGGTCGGATCTCCCCGCTGCACGAAGAGCCAGGCCGCCAGCAGCCCGAGCCCGCCGCCGATCAGGCAAATCACCACCGACTCGGCGAGTACCAGCACCAGGATCGAACCGTTCGAGAAGCCCAGCGTCTTCAGCACGCCGACTTCGCTGGTGCGCTCGCGCACCGATTGGGCCATGGTATTGCCGGCCATCAGCAGCATCGTGAACAGCACCGCGGCCAGAAGCGCGATCATGATCGCGCCGATGTCTCCGACCTGCTTGGCAAACCCCTCGACGAAGCCCTTTTCGGTCGTCGTCTTCGTCTCCGTCGACGAATTGGCGAACATCTCGTCGAAGGTGGCGCTCATCGCCTGAGCCGTCGAGGCGTCTTCGATCTTGACGACGTACCAGCCGACCAGCCCCTCGCCCTGCCGGCGGTTCTCGTCCAGGTAATCGTACCGGAAAAAGAACTGCGTCTTGTCGATGCCGGGATCGCCGTCTGGCCCTCGCGGACAGCCATGCCCTCTTCGACGTTCACCTCGACCACCTTGCCGGTCACCTTCGATGACACCGTGGCCCGGCGGCGTGCGGTGACGTAACCGGACGCGTTCAGCACCGACGCCTGCGTGCCGGCCGCGCGTTCGGTCACGGCGGCAACCTCCACCTCGATCGGACGCTCGCGAGTCAGCCACAGCCAGAGAGCGCCGCCGGCGGCGCCGAGCAGGAGGACCGCGACGATCCATGTCATCGAGCGCCCGCGCGCCGGTCGCATCGGCTCGCGCTCGATGCGCAGCGCGGCCAATTCATCCTTCGGATCGGTCATGCAGAGTGTCCTCGGCGCCGGGCTGAAGCGCGCCCTGCATGGTGGCAGCGGCGAGCGTACGCAGGATTCGACTTTTACGCGTACCAGAGGGAAAGTCAAACGCTGGCGATCGGGGGATCAGAAACTTTTTACGCCAGAATGCGGAACAGGTTATGGTGTGTCATCACCGAGAGGATTGCCCCATGACACAGAAGACGACGTGGCGGGCGTTCGCCGTTGCCGTGTTGGTGCTCACGACGACCGCGCTGGCCTGCAGCAGCAGCGGGCCGGACGCTCCGGCGGCAACCACCACCCAGGCGAGCGACATTCCGAAGATCGATTTCGAGAAGTTCACCCTGCCGAACGGCCTCGAGGTGCTGCTGTCCGAGGATCGCCGCCTGCCGCTGGTGGCGGTGAACCTCTGGTATCACGTCGGGCCGGCGAACGAAGCGGAAGGACGCACCGGTTTCGCGCACCTGTTCGAGCACATGATGTTCCAGGGCTCGAAGCACGCACCGGGCGACATGCACTTCCGCACGGTCGAAGGCGCCGGCGGCAGCACGATCAACGGAACCACCGACTTCGATCGCACCAACTACTTCGAGACGCTGCCGGCCAATCAACTCGAGCTCGGTCTCTGGCTCGAGTCGGACCGCATGGGTTACCTGCTCGACATGGTGGATCAGGCGAACCTGTCGAATCAGCAGGACGTGGTCCGCAACGAGCGGCGGCAGAGCGTGGAGAACCAGCCGTACGGCGTGGTGGAGGAGGCGATGTTCCATCAGCTGTTCCCCAGGAACCACCCGTACTATGCCAGCGTGATCGGCTCGCACGCCGACATCCAGGCGGCGAAGCTCGAGGACGTGCAGAATTTCTTCAAGCTCTATTACGCGCCGAACAACGCGAGCCTGGCAATCGTCGGCGACATCGACAAGGCGGCGACCAGGGCGCTGGTCGAGAAGTACTTCGGATCGTTCAAGCAGGGGCAGCCGGTGCCGAAGCCGAACGTCGAGACGCCGGCGATCACCGCCGAGCGCCGGCAGGTGGTGAAGGATCGCATCGAGCTGCCGCGGGTCTACATGGCCTGGCTGACGTCACCGATTTACCAGCCGGGGGACGCTGACGCCGACATCGCGGCGACCGCGCTCGGCGGCGGCCGTTCGAGCCGCCTGTACAAGAAGCTGGTCTACGAAAAGCAGATCGCGCAGGACGTGCAGGCGCAGCAGTACTCGCTGCAACTGGGATCGGTGTTCTCCATCCAGGCGACGGCGCGGCCAGGGCACTCGGCGGAAGAGCTCGAGAAGGCCATCGACGAGGAGTTGAGCCTTCTCGGTCAGGCCGGGCCCGACGCGACCGAGGTGGAGCGCGCGCGCAACGTCATCGAAACGCGAATCGTCCAGGGCCTCGAGAGCCTGGGCGGGTTCGGCGGCGTCGCCGACCGCCTGAACATGTACAACCACTACCTCGGCGATCCGGCCTACCTGCCGAAAGACATCGAACGCTATCGTGCGGTCACGCCCGCGACGGTGAAGGCGTTCGTGCAGGAGCAGCTGACGCCGAACGCCCGGGTCGTCGTGCACGGCGTGCCCGGCGAGCCGGATCTCGGCACCCCGGTGCCGACGCCGGCGCAGGCCAAGGCCGCGCCCGGTGCCGGAGCCCAGTCGGTGAACGCCGACGAACCGTGGCGGAACGAGCCGCCGAAGGCGGCTGAAGCGCGCGCGTTGAAGCTGCCCGAGCCGACCTCGTTCCAGTTGCCGAACGGCCTCACCGTGCTCGTGAACGAGCGCCCGGGCCTGCCGATCGTCTCGGCGAACCTGGTGGTGAAAACCGGCAGCGGCGCCAACCCCGCCGCCAAGCCCGGGCTCGCGAACTTCGCCGCCGCGATGCTCGACGAGGGCGCCGGATCGCGGTCCGCCCTGCAGATTGCCGACGAAGTGGCGCGGCTCGGCGGATCGCTCACCACCGGATCGACGATGGACGCGTCGCAGGCATCGGCGAGCTCGCTGCAGCGCACGTTCCCGCAGATGCTCGATCTGCTGGCCGACGTCGTGCGGCGGCCGAGCTTTCCGGCGGAGGAGCTCGAGCGGCAGAAGGCCAGCCGGCTCGCCAGCCTGGTGCAGCAGCGCGAGAACGCCAACGCTGTCGCGACCGCGGTGATGTCGGCGGCGTTGTATGGGCCGTCGCACCCGTACGGGTACACCGAGCTCGGGACCGAGACCTCGAACAAGACGATGACCCGCGAGGATCTCCAGAAGTTCTGGGCGCAGAACTTCGTGCCCAACAACGCCGCCCTCGTCGTCTCCGGCAACATCACGACCGGTGAGCTGCGGCCGCTGGTGGAGAAGGCGTTCTCCGACTGGCCGAAGGGCACGCCGGCCGAGAACGCCGTCGGCGCACCGGCGACGACCAGTGCCCGGCTCGTGGTCGTGGACAAGCCTGGCGCGCCGCAAACCCAGGTGCGCGTCGCCTCGATCGGCGTGCCGCGCAACACGCCGGACTACGAGACGCTGCTGATCTTGAACGAGGCGCTCGGCGGCCTGTTCTCGAGCCGCATCAACTTGAATCTGCGCGAGCAGCACGGCTATACCTACGGCGCAAGCTCGCAGTTCCTGTTCCGTCGATCCGCCGGGCCGTTTCTCGTCGCCTCGGGCGTTCGGACCGACGTGACGGCGCCGGCGGTGTCCGAAATTCTCAAGGAGCTCAGTCGCATCCGCGACGGCGAGCTCGGCGCCGACGAGCTGACGCTCGCGAAAGACTCGCTGGTGCGATCGCTTCCCTCCCAGTTCGAGACCAGCGGCAGGGTCACGGGGAGCACCACGAACATCTACGTCTACGACCTGGGTCTCGACTATTACTCGAGGCTGCCCGGGCGGCTGACCGCGGTCGATGCGGCCGGGGTGAAGGCGGCGGCGCTGAAATACGTGCTGCCCGAGAAGATGCTGGTGGTGCTGGTCGGCGATCGCGCGCGGATCGCTGCTGACATGCAGAAGCTGAACCTCGGGAGGGCGGAGTTGAGAAACCCGGACGGCACGCCGGCGGCGAGGGGAACGAAGAACTAGTTCCCATACTCTCTCGCGGCGGCGATCGCGGCATCGAGATCCTCCACCGTTCCGTCCAACTGTTGCTCGTAGACCGCCTTCAAGATCTCGCCGACGCGAGGGCCCGGCTTCAGGCCGAGAGCGAGCAGATGGCGCCCGAGCAGGATCGGCGGCGGCGGCCGGTGCTCCACGCCGAGCTGCCGCGCCCGCTCGAAGAACCAGTCCATCGCCTCGCAGTTGAATGTCCCCGGCTGCCGCCCCAGGCAATCGGATTTGGCGACCCGCGCCAGCAGCTCGAGGTCGACCTTCTGCGCCAGCCGCCGGAACGCGCCGTCGCCAACCTGGTCTCTCACCTTGAACCACATCCCGGGCTTGAGGTGCTGGGCGACGATGCCGAGCACCTGCCGCCTCGCGTCGTAGCCGTCGATCGATTGCACGTTCAATCGATCGAGGAACGCCGTCGCGGGTGGAACGCCCCGCTCCTCGTGATCGATCGACCGGATCCGGCCATCGACGAACGCGGTTGTCGCGGGCTTGCCAAGGTCGTGACACACGGCGCCAAGCATCACCGCCAGCTGCCGCGGTCGATCCAGATCGGCGATGCGTGTCCGGGCCTGATCGATCACCTGCAGTGTGTGCACCCACACGTCGCCCTCCGGGTGCCACTCAGGCTCCTGCGGGCAATCGACCAGCGCGTGCAGCTCGGGGAACAGCCGCTCGGTCACGGCGAGATCCAGCGCCAGGGCGAAGCCGATCGACGGCCGCGGCGCCGCCAGCAGCTTCTCGATCTCGCCCCACACCCGCTCCGGTGGCAGGTCGTCGAGCGGAATCGTGCGGCACAGCGCCCGGGTCTCCGCATCGAGCGTCAACTCGAACCTCGCAGCGAACTGGATGGCCCGCAGCACCCGGAGGCTGTCGTCGCCGAACCGCTCCGGATCGACGACCCGGAGGCGCCGGCGGAGGAGATCGGCCCGGCCGTCGAAGGGATCGTGAAACGCATCCGAGATCGGGTCCCACGAGATGGCGTTGATGGTGAAATCGCGGCGCCGCGCCGCCTCGGCGACCGGCATCGAGGGATCGCCGGCGACCTGAAATCCGCGGTGCCCGCGGCCGGCCTTCGACTCACGCCGCGGCAGGGCGACGTCGATGTCTCCGGCCTTGAACACCTGGAAGCTCTCGCCGACCGTTTCCACGCGACCGAGCGACTCGAGCAGCGCCCTCAGGCGGTCGGCCGGAATGCCGAACACTTCGATGTCGACGTCCTTCGATTCACGTCCAAGCAGGCGATCGCGAACCCAGCCGCCGACGACGAGCGCGCGCCCGCCGGCATCACGCACCGCTTCGGCAATCCTCATCACGTTGGGTGGGGTCATGAGTTACGAGATTTCAGGGTTTCAGGAATTCAGGATTTCAGGAATTCGATCCAGGATTTCAGGACTTCAGGAACTAAGGATTTCAGGATTTGGTACGTTTCAGGATTTGGTACTACTGTGTCAGATCCCTGACATCCTTAGTTCAGGAATCCTGAAATTCTGTCCGTTCAGATCGGCCTTCTCCCCCACCTTTTCACGATGCGATCGGTGAATCCGGGCGCGAGGGCGTTCAACACCGAGAGGCCCCGTGCCTTCCGGTAGGGATAGACCTCGGCCGCCGGTCGCGCAATCGTTCGCGCGATGGCGTCCGCCACGTCCGCCGCGGTCTGGCGCGGGCCGGCAGCCCGGGTGGCAAACCCGGAATGCCCGGTCATCACTTCGAAGAACTCGGTGTCGGTGGAAACCGGAAAGACGATCGACACGTGGATGCCGCTTTCCTCCAGCTCCGCACGGAGGGATTCCGCGAGGCCGACCTGGGCGAACTTGGTCGCCGAGTACGCGCCCATGTAGGGAATGCCGCGCTTGCCGGCGATCGAGGAGACGATGATGAGATGGCCGCGTCCCCGTTGTCGGAACAGCGGGACGACGGCTCTGGCCGTGTTGTAGGTGCCCATGAAATTCACGTCGAGCAGCCGTTGCATCTGCTCGGCCCCAATCATCTCGATCGTGCCGTAGATGCCGAACCCGGCATTGCAGATCGCGACGTCGAGGCGCCCGAGTTGAGCCAGTGCCCGATCGACGAACGCTTGCATCTCGGCGGCATTGGTGACATCGGCGACCACCGGCAACGCTTCGCCGCCCGCGGCGCGGATCTCGGCGGCGACCTGGTCGAGCCGATCCGCCCGCCGGGCGCACAGGGCGATCGTGGCGCCACCGGTCGCCAGGCGAATCGCCGTCGCGCGGCCAATCCCGGCGGAAGCGCCGGTAATGAGAACGTTGAGCACGTGGGAACGAGGATATCAGGGTGCGCCGCGCGGAATGCGCGGTGTGGGATGCGCCGGGCGGGTGCGGTGTCCCGGGGTGCGGTGTGCCGGGATGGGAGCCCGAAAACCCGTGAGTGTGCCGGCTGCATACCTGGCATGCGGAGGTCTTGCGGCGGACAAACAGGCAGAGGCTTCCCGGCAGTCTCTCTGCCGTGCTCACGATCAGCTCGTACAAGCCTGCCGCGACCGAGTCGAGCAGCGCACAGGGACGGCTCTCTAGGCAACCCGGAGGTCGTCGGTGAGCTCCGGGCGCAACCGGCGAGGCTGATGGGCGCGGGCGCCCGTCGCCTGCGGCCGCGTATCCGGCAGTGCCCAGCCGGGAGTCTCGTGGCCGCACGAGGTGCACTTGAGAAACAGCCGATGGTGCTCGAACTGCAGCAGCGTGTCGTGACCGTGGATGCCGCAGTAGGTCTGCCGGGCTCGATCGATTGCCGTCATGGCTTCCAGCTCCCTCAGTCGTATGGGCTTATCCCCAAAGAACGTCGATTCTCAAAGGACGCAGCGAACTACCCGTCGGGTTCGCTGATCTCAAAACCCGTGCCGAGCTGAGCCGCAGTCCATTCGGAATCGTGTCTGGTGACCCGACGAAGGACCCGACAAGGTCACCAAGCTCTTTTATCGGAAGGACTTCGTGCTCTTCGCAGCCCCGTGATGAAAAAGATCTCCCCGGCAGCGACCTCGGGAGCACGCTCGTTGAAAGGTGGACTGTTCCCGGTCAGATCTCAGCTGAAGGACTGGAATGGATGAGGTGTTCAGCGGAAACTGTGAACTTCGCTACCACTCACGCCCCGACCCTCGATCCTGAACGATCCCTCGAAGGACGAACGCGAGGTTTGCCGGCCGCTCACCGAGCCGCCGCATGAAGTACGGGAACCATTGGCGGCCGAACGGGATGTACACGCGCACGCGGTACCCCTGGGCGACCAGCGCCGACTGCAGGTCCCGCCGGATGCCGTACAACATCTGGAACTCGAACCTGTCGGATCCGATTGCCTGGTCGGCGGCGAACCGCTTCGCGAGATCGATCATCGTCGGATCGTGGGTCGCGATGGCCGGGTAGTAGCCCTCTGCGAGCAGCCGTTTCAGCAGCCGGGCATACGCCACGTCGACGTCGGCTTTCCGGGGATACGCAACCGCCGTCGGCTCCCGATACGCGCCCTTCACCAGACGGATCCGCGCTCCGCGGCTGTTCACCCGATCGACGTCCTGCTCGGTCCGGTACAGATCGGCCTGGAGCACCACCCCGATGCTGCGATATCCCTGCTGCCACAACGTCTCGAAGATCTCGAGCGTGATCTCGGTGTACGGCGAGTCCTCCATGTCGATGCGGATGAAGAACCCTTCCGCACGGTCGAGAATGCGGCGGAGATTGCCGACCGCCGCCGACCGATCGACATCGAGCCCGAGCTGCGTGAGCTTCAGCGACAGGTTGCGCCCGATGCCGGCGCCGATGACCGCGTCGATGATGCGGAGGTAGTCGCGCGTCGCCGCATCCGCGGCCGCGCGGCTCGAAACGCTTTCGCCGAGATAGTCGAGCGTCTGGGTCAGGCCGGCGCGTTCGACCGACCGCGCCGCCACGATTGCTTCTTCCACGGTCTCGCCGGCGATGAAGCGCCGCGCGAAGCTGGTCGGACGCCGCATGCCGTACTTCGACGCCAGGCTCCTGAGCAGCCCGCTGCCGGCAAGGAGATGGAAGAACGTCTTGGACGCGTTATCGAGCATGAGCGTCCTCGCTCAAGCAGCCCTGCGGGACATGACGTGCAGGCGGCCGTCTTCGCGCCGCAGGCGCTTGGGCGAGCCTCGCCTGAGCTCGTCGGGGAAGATGGCGAGCGGGAGCGGGAGGTCGCCGAGCACGCAAAGGCTTTTTCGGGTGCTAGTGGGGGCGGCCCGGGGTGACCAGCAGATGCTCGATGGTCCGTGCATAGTAGCGAAGCACGCTCCGATCGCGAACCCGAAACCGTCCGGCCTCGAGCACGACGATATTCCGGGTCTCGAGCGGTTCGGCCGCTTCCTCGATCGCCTGGCGTCCGCTCATCACGCCGAGGTTGGCGCGGCGGGCCGCGAGCTCTTCGATCATGTGGTCGATGCGGCTCTCGAGATCGCGCCTGGTGATCGAAGGCCGCATCGCCGCGGCGAACACCGCCGTCGGCAGCACCTTGTACTGCGCGCCGATGCGGGCCCGGATCATCCGCGTCAGCTCGAGCACTTCGGTACGCGAGTGCGGATCGCAGTCGCCGGCCGGAATCGGAGCGCCGAAGGTGACGACGGCGCGCGAGCGGTAGCCGACCGCGTACCGCACCATCTCGGCGAGCTCGCGGCGGAACGGCCGCTGCGTCCGCTTGACGCGCTGCCGCGCGATGATGTGGTCCTCGAGCACCAAATCGTAGGCCACCGCTGTCGGAATGATCACCAGATCGCGCCGGTTCGCGGCGAGCGCGGCGCTGATCAGGCCGGTCTTCGCCGGCTTCAGCTCGCCGCTGTAGCTCCGGCCCCCCTCCGGGTAGAAGAACAGATCGTGCTTCTTCAGGATCTCGGAGATGTAGGCCTTGAGCGTGATCAGGTAGGCGGGGTCCTTCGTGTTCCGCCGGATCGGGATCGCACCGGTGACGTGCCGGTGGATCAGGCCGAGCGGCCCGCCGAACAGGTTGATGCCGGCGGCGATGAGCGGCGGGCGGATGCCGTTGTCGTCGAGCACCAGCGGCTCGACCAGGTAGTCGGTGTGGCTCTTGTGGTTCGACGCGTAGACGATGCGGTGGCCGCGCGCGGCGCCGACGACGTGGTGGAGGTTCTCGTGCTGGCGCTCGATTTTCCTGAGAATCGGGTAGAGGGGGTGCTGCAGCGCGCGGTAGATCTTGTGACGCTGTTTGGTCTGCAGCTCCTCGAGGTAGCCGTAGACGCGCTCGCGCGCCTGATCGCCACGATCGCCGTAGCCGCCGCGAAGATACTTGACCACTTCGTCGCGGGCTAGTACAGCCTGGGCGATTTCATCCAGCATGGGATGCTGGGAATATAGCACGATGCCGTTCAAGCCCGGCGGCGGCGGCGGCGGACGAAAAAAAGGGCTGGAAAAAGCCGCCGCGTCCGGTTGCCCTTCAGTTGATCGCCCGGCACACCGCGTCCGCGAACTCGAACGTCGAGGAGGTGCCGCCGACGTCCCTGGTGCGGGCGGCGCCGGCGGTCATCACCCCGCCCAGCGCCGACATGATCCGTCCGGCCGCTGCGTGTTCGTCGATGTGCCGCAGCATCATCACCGCCGAGAGGAGGAGCGCCGTCGGGTTGGCGATGTTCTTCCCGGCGATGTCCGGCGCGCTGCCGTGCACCGCCTCGAACAGCCCGATCTCGGCGCCAAGGTTCGCCGCGCCGACAACCCCGAGGCCGCCGACCAGCCCGGCGCACAGGTCGGACACGATGTCGCCGTACAGGTTCGGCATCACCAGCACGTCGAACTGCCGCGGGTTCATCACCAGGTGCATGCACGCAGCGTCGACGATCTTCTCTTCGTACTGAATCTCGGCATAGCTCCGCGACACCGTCCGCACGCATTCGAGGAACAGGCCGTCCCCCAGTTTCATGATGTTCGCCTTGTGGATCGCCGTCACCTTCTTGCGGCCGTTGCCGCGCGCGTGCTCGAACGCGAACCTGGCGATCCGCGACGAGGCGCGCTCGGTGATGATCTTCAGGCTCTCGACCACTCCCGGCACCACCTCGTGCTCGAGCCCGGCATACAGGTCCTCGGTGTTCTCGCGGACGATCACCAGGTCGATCCCTTCGAACTTCGACGGGACGCCGGGCAGGTTCCACACCGGCCGCAGGTTTGCGTACAGATCCAACGCCTTGCGCAGTCCGACGTTGACGCTGGTGAAGCCTTCGGCGATCGGAGTCGTCACCGGTCCCTTCAGCGCCACCTTGTTCTTCTGGATCGACGCGATCAGTTCGGCCGGCAGCGCGCTGCCGGTGCGCTCGAACGCCAGGACGCCGGCCAGGTGCCGGTCCCACTCGATCGAGACCCCGGCGGCGGTGAGGATGCGCAGCACCGCTTCGGTCACTTCGGGGCCGATGCCGTCGCCAGGGATGAGCGTGATGGTGTGTGTCATGCAGTGTCCAACCCTATCGAATCACGGAGACCGAAGAAACCGAAGAACACGAAGGTATGGATACTATTCACGAACGTACCAGAAGAGCAGGAGCAGTCCGAGCCCGACGTTGATGGTGGCGAGCGGCGCCGGCGGGTCGGCGGCGACGCGCATCCCGGAATAGGCGGCCAGCAGCAGCATCAGGAAGACGATGGCGGCGCGGAGGGGAAAGGCGCGGGGTGGTGGGCCGACGAACTTCATGATGAACAGCGAGACGAACACCGTCGCGCCGCACCCGTAGGCGAGCAGATGATACAGCCGCCACACTTCGCCCGCCGCAGCGCTCTGACGAGCCGGGGCAACCAGCAGCTGGAGCGTGATCATGCCCCCCACCCAGACGACCAGGGCTGCCAGCGCGATGTAGCGGACCGCGACCATCCGGTCATTATAATTGCCGCCCGTGCCGCGCACCCCGCTCGACGCGACGACCGAGACCGTGCTGCAGGCCCACGCGCGCGGCGGCCCGCTGTCACCGGCGGCGGTGACCTTCCTCCTGCGGCGCTACACCGACACCGGACGGGACGACCTGCGGCCAGTGGTGGAGGCCGGGCTGACGGCCGGTCTCGACGAGATCGATTTGGTGACCGACCCGTGCGTCCGGTGTGAATGGCTGAGCGCGCTCAACGAGGCGGCCGGCATCTCCGACGACGAGCGCCTGGCGCTCAAGGTCGCGGCGTCGCTGGCCTCAGCGATTGACGCGCTCGAGCGGCTGGTCGGCCGATCCTACGAGCCGGGTTACGGCCTCGAGGGCGGGACCTTCGCTGATCATGCCCGCTCGGCCCTGGCGCTGCTCGCGGCGTTCGACGTCACCGGCCGTCTGCCGTACTCGATGCTGGCCGAAGAGCTGCTGCAGTTCGCGCGGCGGCAGTGGTGGCAGGAAGATCGAGGCGCCTTCGACGGCGACCTCCGCGCGAACGCCGTTGCCGCGCGGGTGATGTGCGGCCTCGAGATCCTGCGGCAGGACCCGCAGTACGCCGAAGCGGCGGTGGTGGGGCACGACACGCGGTACGCGCGCGACGTGCGCCGCGTCCTCGACGCGATCGCGGGCGAGCGGGCTTGTGACAGCGATGCAGCCGCCGAGTACGGCCTCGCGCTGCTCGACTGGTTCGCGCTAACATCTCACCCACCTATGGATCGACCTTCGCTGCTCCCGGCCCTGCAGAACGTCGCCACCCGGCTTCGCATCGACTCGATTCGAGCCACCTCCGAGGCTGCCAGCGGTCATCCCACGAGCTGCTGCTCCGCTGCCGACCTGATTGCGGCGCTGTTTTTTGCCGAGATGCGTTTCGATCCACAGGATCCGCACCATCCCGGCAGCGACCGCTTCATCCTCTCGAAGGGGCACGCCGCGCCGATCCTGTACGCGGCCTGGGCCGAAGCCGGCGCCTTCGACCGCGCCGAGCTCCTCCAACTGCGCCAGCTCGGCTCCAATCTCGAAGGCCACCCGACGCCGCGCCTGCCCTTCGTGGACGTCGCGACCGGCTCACTCGGCCAGGGCATCTGCGCCGCGGTCGGCTGCGCGCTGAACGCGCGCCGCATCAACTCCGGCTACCGGACCTACTGCCTC
>WHSN01000247.1 GCA_009380045.1 Luteitalea sp. | reverse complement strand
GCCGCGCTGCTGCTCGCCGGGGCCGGTGCGATTGTCACCGGCGTCGATGCGTCTGAGCCGATGCTGGCGATCGCCCGCGAGCGGGCAGCCCGGGCGGGCGCCGCCGTCACATTTCTCCAGCGCGACGCCCACGATCTGAAATTTGCCGACCACGACTTCGAAATCGTTGTTTGCCTGCGGGTACTGATGCACACGCCGCGCTGGCGGCGGTGCGTCGCCGAGCTCTGCCGCGTCTCGAATCGGCTCGTGATCATCGACTACCCGTCTGCACGGAGCGCCGCGCTCGCGCAGTCCTGGGTCCGCCGGATCACCTACCGGTTCGGCGCCCGCAACGAGCCGTACCGCGTCTTTTCCGAGCGCGAACTGTCGGACGCGATCCAGGCGGCAGGATTTCACGTGGTGTCGGTGCACCGGCAGTTCGTGCTGCCGATCGCCCTGCACAAGGCGATCGGGTCGCCGCGGTTCACGCGCACCGCCGAAGCGCTGCTGCGCCGTCTGCGACTGACCGCGCTGTTCGGATCGCCGGTCACGCTGCTCGCTGAACGTGCGTAGTCTCGTCACCGGCGCCACCGGGTTCACCGGCGGACATCTGGCCCGGGCGCTCGCCAGGCGCGGGCATCCGGTCCGCGCGCTGGTGCGGAACATCGCTCGGGCGAGCGCCCTGCAAGCTGCCGGCGTGGAGCTCGCAGCGGGAGATCTTCGCGACCGCGGGTCGCTGGCGACGGCGATGAACGGTGTCGACGTCGTCTACCACATTGCCGCGATCTACCGCCAGGCCGGCCTGTCGGCCGAGACCTACCGGGCGGTGAACGCCACCGCCGTTCGAGACGTCGTCGCGGCGGCGGCACGGGCCGGAGCGCAGCGCGTGGTCCACTGCAGCACCGTCGGGGTCCACGGCGACGTGGAGCACCCGCCCGCGAACGAGGACGCGCCGCTCAAACCTGGGGACATCTATCAGGAGACCAAGCTCGAAGGCGAACGGCTGGCGCGAGAGACCGGCGTGCGCAGCCGCATCGAGGTGACGATCGCGCGGCCGAGTGGCATCTACGGCCCGGGCGACCGGCGGCTGCTGAAGCTGTTTCGCGGCGTTGCGCGGGGCCGCTTTCCGATGCTGGGCAGTGGAGAGATCTACTACCATCTCACCTACATCGACGACCTGGTCGAAGGGTTCCGGCTCTGCGGTGAGCAGCCTGCAGCGGCGAACAGCACCTACATCCTGGCCGGAGGGGAGGTGACGACGCTGAACGAACTGGTGCGTCAGATCGCGCAGGCTGCCGGCGTGAAACCGCCGCGTCTCCACCTGCCGGTGTGGCCGTTCTGGATCGCTGGTGCGGTCTGCGAAGCCGTTTGCGCGCCATTCGGCGTCGAGCCGCCGCTGTACCGCCGGCGCGTGGACTTCTACACCAAGAGCCGGGCGTTCGATATCAGCCGTGCCCGCCGGGAGCTCGGGTACGCGCCGCAGGTTCCTCTCGGCGACGGCATCCGCCGTACCCTAGACTGGTACCGCGTTCAGGGATGGATCCGATGACGAGCTCTCGCGGCCGCCGTAACGTCGTGACTCACGCATGACGATCCCGCGTGCGCAGGATCAACTGTCTGCGAAGGGGCGATCCGCCCGCCAGAAGTACGCCGCCCTGGTCGTCGGCAAGGAAGACATCGGCTCGCTCCTGCGATACGAGCTGGTGGTGACACTCAGCCAGAGTTGTCCTGGCGCGCTCGGGCTCGCGTTGCGGAAAGCGCTCTTCCCGCTGCTCCTGGGATCCTGCGGCCGCAACGTCGTGTTCGGGCAGAACGTCGTCCTGCGTCATCCACACAAGGTTCACCTGGGCGACGACGTCGTGATCGACGACAACTGCCTGATCGATGCCAAGGGGGAGTCGAATGCAGGAATCCGCATCGCCAGCGGGGTATTCATCGGCCGCAATACGATCCTGTCGTGCAAGAACGGGGACATCGAGATCGCGGCCGGAGCGAATGTCGGGTTCAACTGCGAGATCTTCTCGGCAAGCCGCGTCAGAATCGGAGCCGGCGTGCTGATGGCCGCTTACAGCTACGTCATTGGCGGCGATCACGATTTCTCGGATCCCTCCAGGTCGGTCCTCGATCAGACGCGGGTGTCCGCCGGTGTCGCGATCGGTGACGGGGTCTGGATTGGCGCCGGGGCGAAGGTGCTCGACGGCGTGACGATCGGCCGCGACGCCGTGATCGGTGCGGCCGCCGTCGTGCGTGAAGATGTGGCCGCGCGCGCGGTCGCGGTCGGCATTCCGGCGCGCGTAATCTCGACGCGGTAAGGCGGAGCGCTCGGGACGGTTCGCGCGCTCCCGGCTGGTCCGCGAATCAAAACGTCTCCTGAACATCCGCCAGAAACGCCGCATGGTTCCAGGCGTCGAGATAGATCGACAACCCGAGCCGGACGACCACGAGACGAAGCGACGGGACGACGGTCAGCGTCTGGCCCTCGTGTCCTACTGCAAAGAAGGCGTCTGGCGGAATCCGCGCCGCAGCGGCTGTCTCTCCTCCGAGCTCCGGCTTCAGCTTGAGCCACCAGTGCGCACCGTAGATGCCTCCCGGGGATTGCGGGGTCGGGCTCGTGCAGAAGCGGACCCACTCCTCAGGGACGATCCGTTGCCCATCCCACAACCCGTCCTGCAGATAGAGCTGCCCGAATCGTGCCCAGTCCCGCACGGTTGCGAGCATGAAGGAAGAACCGACGTATGTGCCTGAAGCATCCGGCTCGATGAACGCGCTGTTCATGCCGATCGGATCGAACAGGACTCGGCGAGGCCAACCGAGGTAGTCGGCCTCGCCGACGGCGCGGCGGATGAGTCCTGACAGGATGTTTGTCGTCCCGCTCGAATAGCTCCATGCGGTGCCGGGCGCGACACTGAGAGGCTGGTCCGCCGCATACGTGGCAGTGTCCGGGCGGTTGAACAGCATCTCGATGACGTCCGACGACAGGTCGGAATAGGCTTCGGAGAATCTCAGCCCGCTGCGCATGCGCAGCAGATCCTCCAGCCGGATCTCGGCGCGAGGGTCGGGCGCGCGCCATTGGGGCAGCAGCTCCCGGTCTTGCAGGGAGAGCCGGCCGTCCGCGACGAGAATGCCGATCAGTGCGCCGAGCACGCTCTTGGTCATGGACCAGCCGGGGAGTCTCGTACTCGCAGTGAATCCAGGTGCGTAACGTTCGGCGACGATTCGGCCGTCATGGACCACCACGACCGCCCGCGTACGCCGCAGGCGCCCTGGATCAGGCTCTGAAAAGGCCGATTCCACGACCCTCCTCAATTCCGCCGATCCACCACCCTCCGGCCATGGCGGCGCGGAAGCTGGCGGCAGGAGGATGTCGGATTGGCGTGCGAGGCCTCCGGGCGGTGCGAGCGTCGCGCCGAGTCCCGCGCGATAGATCGCCGTCCGGGGCCGCAGGCCTAGAAAGGAGACGGTGACGGAGCGGCTTCCAGGATCGACGTGGGCGCGAAACAGGCGCAACGCCCGATAGCTGTCGGCGCGGACCTCGTCGGCGCGTCCCGCGTCGATCGTGCGCCCGGTGCCGAAGATGGTCGAGGCGAGCACTTTCGCCTTGTACGCCGCGCCGATGGCCGTGACGCGCCAGAACCGGGCGAGCAACCATGCGGCCGCGCCGGCGACCACGAAAAGGGCGCTCCAGCGAAGCACGTGGCCCATGGAGGAGGACGTGCCGATTCAGAAGGTGAGGCGCACGCCGATGTGCATGGACGGCACCGGTTCGATGGCGGTGGGCGTGCGGAAGGCCGGGCCGGTGACGACGTATTCCTCCACCTCGTTCGACCGGGTGACCAGATTGTAGAGATCGACGATGGCGTCCAGGCGCATCGGCCCGATCGTGAATGGCTTCTGGACGCGCAAGTCGAGCGTTCCGGTGAACGTGAACCGGTTCCCACCGTTCGGAAAGGCGCGGACGGCTTCGCCGCCCTGGTTCAGCGCTTGGGCAACGACCAGCCGCGCCGACGGCTGCCCGTCCTGATATCGGGCGATGGCGCCGAAATGGACGTTCCCCGGAAACCGGTAGACCGTGGTCCACTTGATGGTGAACGCGCGATCGTTGAACAGCCGTCCGCGAGCATGCGTCGCAGCATTCGGGTTGGTGAACAGCTCGCCGAGCGCGTCCTGATCGTTTTCGAGCGGGTCGTATCCACGGTTGGCGGCTGCCCCGTTGGCGGCTGACGCCGTGGCCCCGAACAGGAGAAACAGCCGATCGGTCGAACCCTCGGCGGTCAGTGTCAGCGCGAAGGCTGTTGCCGCCTGCTGCCCGGGGTTGGTGAGCAGGTACTGATTGCGGCCGAAGCTCGATGGCAGGCGGTTGTAGACCGGAAGGATCTGGTCGTCGCCGGCGTCCCCGAAGTCGTGTCCCGGGTCTGGAATGCCGATCCTCGAGTAGCTGCCGATTGGGACACCCAGATCGACCGCTCCGATCAGGTTCGCCTCGCGCCGCGCGATTCCCGTCAGTCCCAAGCGCAGCCAGCCGCGTCGCTGCGATTCGAGACCGACGACATATTCGTCGGTGTACGGTCGCTTCAGATCGGGATCGATGCCGCTGAAGCCGGGATCGCCGCCGGTTCCCGGGCCCACGCGGTCAACGACGATCGCCCGAGGGTCGATGATCGGCGGCGCGAGGGGTGACGCTGAAAGCCAGCGTGTGACGGTCGCCGTGGGTGCCGCCGGATCGCCGACCGACAGCAGATTCAGATTCAGCCGATTGGCTGCCCGGCGGTACCCGGCGACGAAGGTGAACCGATCGTTCTCGGCGAACTCCCAGCGAATGGCGGCGCGCGGCAGCCACGTCCGCCAGCGGACGCCAGTCGTGGCCCCGTCGGCGCGGCCGGTCATCGACTCGAAGCGAATCGCGGCGTCGAGGGTCAGCGTCGGGGACAGCACGATGCGGTCGCTGGCGAACACCGCGACGGTTGTCGCGTGCCGGTCGGACTCCGCGTCGGGACGGGTGAACGCCCACGCGCGAGCCGGAACGCCGTCGACCAGCTCACCGATGGATCCCGTGAACTGGTCCGATGTCCGGAGCAGGGAACGATCGACATCGACACCGAGCTCCGAGGTGTGGCCCAGGGCCGAACGGCTGGAGGAGGGCGCCACGCGAGCGCCGAGCGTCCAGCGTCG
>WHSN01000158.1 GCA_009380045.1 Luteitalea sp. | reverse complement strand
GACAGCGGCGCACGGGCAAGCGTGTGCAACTGGCCCAGCGCGAACCGCAGGCGCAGGGCTTTCGGCCGGATGGCCGTCGCGACTTCCCGGCGGACCCGAAACGGGGCTTCCATCAGGAACAACGGGCCGTAGACACGAGGGCGCCTGGCATACACCTCGTGCCGCGGCCGCAGGCGCCAGCCCGGCCCCGGCGTCGACACCAGCACGAGCGCAGTGGTCCGCTCCGGGTAACGCGCCGCGAACCGCAGCGCGACGATGCCGCCGAACGATACGCCGCAGATCACCGCTCGCGCGACCGCCGCGGCGTCGAGCGCCCCGAGCACCTGCGACACGAAGCTGTCGAGGCCCTGATCGGTGTCGTACTCGGCTCGTGCACACGGCTCGTCGGCGAGCGAGAAGGTGATCACCCTGAACGCCGCCGCCAGCGCGTCGACCGCCGCGCGCTGGTACTCCCAGCGCCCCTGGATTCCCGGCACGAACACCAGCGGCTCGCCGTGGCCACGTTCGACGATCTGCATCAGTTCCGCAGCGGCTTTCCGGTCTTGAGCGTGTGCTGCATGCGCGCGAGGGTCTTGGGCTCGCCGCAGAGCTTCAGGAACGCCTCGCGCTCGAGATCGAGCAGGTACGCCTCGGACACCCCGGCGGCGTGCGGCAAACTACCGCCGCCGATCACCGTTGCGAGCGTCCGGCCGATCAGCGCGTCGTGCTCGCTGATGCCCCCGCCGCGCCACGCGAGATGCACGCCAAGCTTCAGCGCGGCGGTGACGCTTTCGCCCCCCACCTGAATCAACCGCCGCGGCGGCGGCGCGTAACCCTCGCGCGCCATCTCCAGCGCCACGCGCTTCGCCTCCGCGATCAGGCCGTCGCGGTTCATGGAGACACCGTCGACATCCCTGAGGTAGCCGAGCTGCCTGGCGTGCGCCGCGCTGGTCGAGACCTTTGCGAACGCGATGGTCTCGAACGACACCTGTACGGAGCGCAGCACGTCGGCTCGAGGGTCACAATGAAGCGTGGCGCGGCGGACCGTCTCCTTGGTGCCGCCGCCCGCGGGGATCAACCCGACACCGACCTCGACCAGTCCGAGGTAGCTTTCCGCAGCCGCCTGCACGCGATCGCCGTGCAGGGCAATCTCGCAGCCTCCGCCCAGGGCCAGACCGGCGGCCGCGACAACGACCGGTACCGCGGAATAGCGCATCGCCTGCGTGGTGGCCTGGAAGGTCCGGACCATCAGATCGATGTCGTCCCAGTTGCCTTCCTGTGCCTCGAGAAGCACCAGCATCAGGTTGGCGCCAACCGAAAAGTTCTGCGCGTCGGTCCCGATGACCACGGCGGCGAAGTTGGCGGCCGCCTCCTTCAGGCCGGCCTGGAGCATCTGGACGGTGTCGCCGCCGATCGCGTTCATCTTCGCGTGAAAGGCGACCGCCAGCACGTCGTCGCCGAGGTCGATCAGGCTCGCGCCGGCGTTGGTCCGCAACACCCGGCTGCGATCGCGCGCGCCTGGCAGGAGCTGCGGGCCGGTGCAGGGGGGATCGGCCGCCGGCGCGCGGAAGCGATCGCCACCCGCCGCCCTGATGCCTTCGACGAGCGGCGGGATCGACCGTGGCTGGAGCTGGTCGAGCACGGTTTGAATGCCGAGCGCGTCCCAGATCTCGAACGGGCCGAGCTCCCAGCCGAAGCCCCACTTCATCGCGCAGTCGACATCGTCGATCGTGTGGGCGATCGAAGGGGTGACCTCGGCGGTGTACAGCAGCAGGGGACCGAGCGTCTGACGCAGGAACGCGCCGACCTTGTCGCTGCCGGTGAAGAGCGTGCGCAGGCGATCGCGAACGTCTTCGACAGAGCGCACGGCCTCGAGAGCCGGGAGACGCGCCGGCTGCTTCGGCCGGTAAGCCATCGGCCCGGGGTCGAGCGTCAGGATGTCGGAACCGTCGCGGCGGTAGAAGCCCTGCCCCGCCTTCTCTCCAATCCACCCTCGATCGATAAGCGCCTGCACCAGGGGCGGCAGGGTGAAGGCGCTGCGAGCGGCAGCGCCAGGGACCCGTTCCGCCAGGTTCCGGGCGACGTGACCCAGGACGTCGATGCCGGCGATGTCCATGGTGCGGAACGTGGCACTCTTCGGCCGTCCGAGGGCCGGCCCGGTGATGGCGTCGATCTCCTCGATCGTGTAGTCGCCGGAGTCGAGCATACGCAGCGTCTGGATGACGCCGTACAGCCCGATGTGGTTGGCAATGAAGTTCGGCGTGTCCTTCGCGACCACCACCCCTTTGCCGAGGCGGCGGACGGCGAAGTCGGTGATCCGATCGACGACGTCGCGGCCGGTCTCCGGTGTCGGGATCACCTCGACCAGCCGCAGGTAGCGCGGCGGGTTGAAAAAGTGCGTGCCCAGCAGATGCCGCCGGAAGTCTTCGCTGCGGCCCTCGGCCAGCGCGGCGATCGGAATTCCCGAGGTGTTCGAGGAGACGACCGATTGCGGGCGCCGGGTTGTCTCGAGCCGCTCGAACAGCGCCCGCTTCACGTCGAGCTGCTCGACCACCGCTTCGACGATCCAGTCGGCGGCGGCGACGCCGCCGAAGTCGCGATCGAGACCGCCGACGGTGATGAGCGATGCGGTGTCGCGGGTGAAGAAGGGGTCCGGTTTCAGGCCGAGCGCCCGTTTGAGGCCGTCGCCGGCGATTTCCGCCGTCAGATCCAGCAGCAGCACGGGCACACCGGCATTCGCCAGGTGAGCCGCGATCTGGGCGCCCATCGTCCCAGCGCCGAGCACGGCCGCCGTTCGGATCGAGATGCCGTGAGTCATCGAGACCGCGCGCCGTTCAGGAACAGGTCGACGACCGGATCGGCGTCGCTCTCGAGCGATCGCCGGCGGCGGCTGAGGATCCAGTTCGTCGCCATCTCGTCGAGCGCGCCGAAGAACATCTTGGCGGCGGTAGTGGTGTTGAGATCGGAGCGGAAGACGCCGGCCTGCTGTCCATCGGCAATCGCGGCGCGGATCTGGCCGAGGTAGTCGCGCAGCAGCGTCGCGGAGAAGCGCTCCATGAACTTGACCGACTGCCGGAGCTCGATCTGGAAGACGATCGCCAGGTTGCGATCGCGCCCGAGCATGCCGAGGTGGAGATGGGCGAAGCGGCGCAGGCGCTCGGCCGGATCGTCGAGCGACGCGACGGCGGCGCGTCCGGTCGCCAGCGTCTCACGCATCGTCCGATCGAAGATCGATACCAGCAGATCGTCCTTGCTTCGGAAGTAGAGGTACACGGTTCCGGCGGCGACGCCGGCCGCCCGGGCGACGTCGGCGACCTGGGCGTTGAAATAGCCGCGCTCGGCGAACACGTCGGTGGCGGCGCGCAGGATCGCGTCGCGCTTGGGGGCGGCTGGCGGCGGCTCGACGCGGCGGCGGACGGTGGCTGGGGCGGCCATGTGAATGAATGAATGGTCATTCAGTCACGCCAGTCTGTCAAGCCGGACCGGCGACTAGCCCGCCCGACGACCGGCCCGCCCGACGACCAGCACCGCAGCGATCGCGCAAACAGCAGAGTCTTGTCCGTCAGGTCTTCGGTTGTCTGGCGGCTCTCGACCAGCGAGCTTCTCGAGCACATCAGCGTGGCTGACAGCTTCAGCGAGGAGCGTCCGAGGCGCCTATGGTGCCAAGGCGGCTTCGTTCTACCATGGCTCCTCAGCTCGTCGGGAACTCATACAGGCCTGGTGTAACCAGGAGCCGGCCCCGCAGGGTGAAAAAAAGGCTGCCGGGGAGCACCGCCCCGACGCCGCGAAAGTGCACCGTGCGAATCCGGTCGCCGTCGGCGTCGAACACGTAGGTGAACGGAGCGACGAACGAGACCCATAGATGACCGTCCCGATCGACGGCGGCGGCGCGAATGGTCGGCGCCACGAGCGGCAGCTCGCCGTTGGCTGATTGTCGTGGCCAGGACCCGGGCAACGCCGCCAGCACCTGGTCCACTTCGCGTCCCTGCATCCGGCGTTCGAACTGCAGCCGTCCCTGCGCATCGAGCTTCTGAAACGCTGGCGCCCCGGCCTGGAAGACGAAATAGAACTCGCCGCTCGGCGTGACGAGCGGGATGCCGCTGTTCAGCGCGAGGTGCACGTCCCGATCGCTTTCGTGCCCGGTCGAGCGCAGCGCGCCGAACGCGCGGCTCGTCTGACCCGACAGATCGTATTCGGTGACGAGCGCCCCGGTCTCGGGCTGCGACATCAGGATCGACGAACCGGTGTACTGCAGCGACCCGATGCCGTTCAGCACGACGTTCTCGAATGTGATCCGCGGCCGTGCGGCTCCCGGCAGCATGAAACCGCCGATCCGGAAACCGACCGGGCTGAACACCTGGATGCGCCCGCGATTGCCCGGCGCGTCGGCGACGACAAACGATCCGTCGGCGGCGACCGCAAAGGCCGTCGGCTCGATGACGCGGCCTGGCTCGGCGCCGATCTGCACGATCGGCCAGACGCTGGTCTGAGCTTCGTCGATGCCGTAGACCGTGTGCCCGCGGCGGTCGAACACGTAGTACTGTCCCGACGCCGACTGCTGGAAACCGCGCGCCTCGCGGAAGCGGCCGGCAATCGCATCAGGGATCGCCCGGGCGGCGGTGAGCGTGTCCGGACCGATCGCCGTGGCGCCGGTGGCGATGAAGAGCACGGCGACGGTCGAGACGAGCCGGATCAATACTTCGCGATATCGCGAATCGCGGCGAGGATGTCCGATGTCTGGGGAAGAATCGCCTCTTCCAGGTCGGGGCTGTAGGCGACCGGGGTGTCGAGCGCCGCGACACGGCGCACCGGCGCGTCGAGATGCTCGAAGAGCTCGCCGGCGATCCGCGCCGCGAGCTCGGCGCCGAAACCGCAGGTGAGTTGATCCTCGTGGGCGATGATCACGCGGTTCACCCGCTGCACCTGGGCCGCGATCGCCGCCCAGTCGTACGGCATGATCGTCCGCAGATCGAGCACCGCGGCGTGGATGCCGTGCTTCTCCGCATGCTGCGCCGCGAGCAGCGCCCGCTGCACCAGCGCTCCCCAGGTGACCACCACCACGTCGTCTCCCGGGCGGCGCAGGGCCGCCTTGGCGAAGGGAATGGTGAAGTCCGGCCCGGGATATTGGCCCTTGTTGTAGGTCTGCCGGTACAGGTGCTTGTGCTCGAGGAACAGCACCGGGTCGTCGCAGCGGATCGCCGTGCGCAGCAGACCCGCGGCGTCGACCGCGTTCGACGGATAGACGATGCGGATGCCCGGGCAGTGGGCGAAGATGCTCTCACCCGACTGACTGTGATACGGCCCGCCGCCGCGTAGATAGCCGCCGATTGGCACCCGCACGACGATCGGGCATGACCAGAGATTGCCCGAACGGTAGCGCAGCATCGACAGCTCGTTGCGGAGCTGCATCATCGCCGGCCAGATGTAGTCGAAGAACTGTATCTCGACAACCGGCTTCAGTCCGCGCGTCGCCATGCCGATGGCGCGGCCGATGATGCTGGCCTCTGCGATCGCCGTATTGAACACGCGGTCTTCTCCATACAGCCGCTGGAGGCCGTGCGTCACCTTGAAGACGCCACCCTTGCCCGAGACGACCGCGAGCGCCTCCTTGCGGCTGGCGTCGGCCACGTCCTCGCCGAAGACGACGATGCGCCGATTGCGCGCCATCTCGTCTTTCAACGTGCGGTTGATGGCCGCCACCATCGTCTCGGGCTTGCCGTCGGCCGCTGGGGCCGTCTCGAACGCAGAGGAGGTTGGATCGACGTCCGGTGAATAGACGTACTTGCCGGCGCTGCTCTTCGGCGGCTTCGGCGCGCGGAGCGCCGCCTGTGCGGCATCGTCGATCTCGCGAACCACCTCCTGGTCGAGGGCCGCGAGATCCTCGGGCGATGCCCAGCCGTTCTGCTGGAGGAGCTCGGCAAATCGCGTGATCGGATCCCGGCGCGCCTCGGCCTCGCGTTCGGCCGGCGGCTTGTACAGCTTTTCGTCGTCCGACAGCGAGTGCGAATAGAGGCGGACAACCCGGGCATGCACCAGGGCAGGTCCCTTGCGCGCCCGGACGTAGCTGGCCGCTGCGCGCATGACGCGAAGGCTGCTCAAGAAGTCGGTGCCGTCGACCGACTCGACATGAAGACCTGGAAACGATCGCACGAGACGCGAGATGTCACCGCCTGCGGTCTCGACCTCCACCGGCACGGAGATGGCGTAGCCGTTGTCCTCGACGAGGAACAGCACCGGCAGCTGCTTCACGCAGGCGACGTTGATCGCTTCCCAGAACTCGCCTTCGCTCGTCGAGCCTTCGCCGAGCGACGTATAGACGATCTCGTCGCCGTGGAACAGTTGAGGACCTGGAATGCTCGAGACGCGGCTGTAGATGACGCCGGCTTCAGCCGTGCCGACCGCGTGGAGCACCTGCGTGGTCGTGGCGCTCGATCCGGGGACGATGTTCAATGCCGGATGTCCCCAATGCGAGGGCATCTGCCGGCCGGCATTGCTCGGATCGGTCGCCGCTCCGACCGACGCCAGCAGCATTTCCAGGGGAGTGACGCCGAGCTGCAGGCAGAGCGCGCGATCGCGGTAATAGCCGTGGAACCAGTCGTAACCGGGCCTCAGCGTCAGGCCCGCCGCCACGAGAATGGCCTCATGGCCTGCGCCGCTGATTTGAAAGAACGCGTGGCTCTGATTCTTGAGCTGAATCTCTTTGTCGTCGAGCCGCCGCGACCGAACCATGCACCGATACACGTCGAGGAGCGCGTCGCGGCTCAGACCTTCGCAGGGCGGCCGTGCGCTCAGTTGGGCGGCGGGGGTCCGCCGCTCACCGTTGACGACGGTGCCCTTCATCGGCGTTCATTTTATCGCATCGGATGAGAATGAGATATTCTCGCCCGGATGGGTTCAACAGGCGTGCGGCTGCACCGGTGGGACGAGATCGCCCTCGAGAAAGTCACCGAGATGCTGTCGCGCAAGATCGTGACCGGCGATCGCGAGATGCTGGTCCAGGTGTATCTCAAGCGCGGCTGCCTGGTGCCGATGCACACTCACGAGAGCGAGCAGATGACCTACGTGCTGCAAGGCTCGTTGAAGTTCCTCGTCGGCGGCGAAGAGATCACGGTGCGCGAAGGGGAGGTGCTGCACATTGCGTCAGGGATCCAGCACCAGTCCGAGGCGCTCGAGGACACGTTCGAGCTCGATCTGTTCAGTCCGATCCGGCATGACTGGCTCGAAACGGTCGACTGACCCCAGTCCCGTAACCGTGATTCGTAACATGACTCCCGGGCGGGGCATCCCGCCTGGCGGCGTGGCTTCGTCGCTTACATAGTCCCGCTATGCGCGCTCCTCGCACCTTGCCCGGTCGGGCGCCGCGCTCCGGGCCTTATGCCACGAATCAAGGTTCCGGGACACTGAAACCAACCATGGAGAATGCGGAGGAAGGGATGGCGGCCGGCCGAGGCGACGGCTCGACCGAGCGGCAGTGCGGCTCCCGGACTCAGTGAACCCGTCGATCCCAGTCGTCGGCGCGCCCGCCGGAATAGACGTCGAATTTCTTGCGTACGCGGTTGATCTTCCACTTCAGATAGCGGTATTTCAGCTCCGACAGCGGATGCATCCGCGCGCTCTTCAGAAACAGGTACGCGATCAGGAGGCCGCCAAGGTGGGTTGCGTTCGCGATCCCGCTCGAGTCGGAGATCGACGAGTAGAACGCCAGGGCGCCCATGATCGCGACGAAGTACTTCGCAGGAATCGGGAACACGAAGTACATGTAGATCGGCCGCTCCGGGAAGTACATCGCGTAGGCGAGGAGGAGGCCGTAAATCGCGCCGGATGCGCCGACCACAATCGCGTGCTGGAGCTGCTGCGCGAAGCTGAAGGGCGTGTATGCGAAGACGACGGTCAGGGCCGCCGCGCCGATTCCCGTGACGAAATAGAACTTCAGGAAATACCGTGTCCCCCAGATTCGCTCGAGCTCGGTGCCGAACATCCACAGCGCGAGCATGTTGAAGAGCAGATGGAACACCCCGCCGTGCAGGAACATGTAGGTGACGACCTGCCACAGGTGCAAGTCGCCCAGCACAGCGGCCGGCATCAGGCCGAGCGTCCATGTGAGGGCGGGGAGAAACGACTGGGCGAGGAACACCGCCACGTTCGCCCCGATCAGCGCTTTGAGCGCGGACGAGAGCGGGCCAGGCCCGAAGGAAAGCGTCGAACCGTACGGTGAAGATGTGCGGCGCATGGAACGCTCGCAGATCGTATCACGCCGAAACGATCGCCGTCAGTGCCGGATGAACTTTCGCAGCCGGCCCCTGGCCTCAGCCAGAACGTCGTCCATTTCAGCGACCCGAAGGAGTCGGCATGTGATGCCGAGCGTCAGGAGGCCGACGAACACGGCGGCGGCCAGGCGAGTGGCCTGACTAGCGACGCCGCTGCCCGGGATGAGCATCGGCACGCGGTCAGCGGTCCATTCGACCGCTGCCGCCATCATCAGTGAAGCGATCGCCATTTTCGTGAAGGTCGCGGCCAGATGCCGACCCTGGAGGCCGCCAAGCCGCCGCCGCAGGAGCACGAGGGACAGTCCGCCGTTGACGCTTGCCGCCAGCGACGTGGCCAGAGCCAGGCCACGGAACCCCAGCGGCTGCACCAGCAGCAGACTGAGCAGCACGTTGACGCCGATCGAGATGGTGCTGAGGATCACAGGCAGCCGGCTCTGCCCCAGCGCGTAGAAGACGGGAGACGCAATGCGCGTCGCCGAGTACCCGACCAGGCCGACAGCGTAGCCGCGCAGCGCACCGGCGGTCGCTGCCGTATCGACCGGCAGAAAGCGGCCGCGTTCGAACAGCAGGCGCACGATGTCATCGGCGAGGAGGAACAGGCCGACGGTGGCTGGGATGTTCAGCAGCGTCATCAGCCCGACGCCTCGTGCGACCGTTCGGCTCACAGCTTGCGGGTCGTCGAGGGCGGCGTGCCGTGCGGCCACCGGCAGAACCGCCGTCGCGATCGAAACGCCGAACAGCCCGATCGGCAGGTACATCAACCTGAAGGCGTACTGAAGCCACGACACCGCTCCCGGCTCCGCGCTGGTGGCGAAGATGGTGTTGACGAACAGGTTCACCTGCGTCGCCGCGAGCCCGATCGTTCCGGGCCCCATCAGCAGCAGCACGCGGCGAAGCCCGGGATCGTTCAGGTCGAGGACAGGTCGATAGCGAAATCCTTCCGTCGCCAGCGGCCGCCACTGCAAGGCCACCTGGCCGAGCCCGCCGATCAAAGCGCCGACGGCGATCGCAACAATCGGCGACATCCCGAACCGAGGCATCACCGGCGCCAGGGCGAAGGCGCAGACAATGGTCGCAAGGTTGAACGCCGCCGGTGCGAGCGCCGGCACGAAGTAGTGCTGCAGCGAGTTCAGCATTCCCATCAGCACGGAGGCGATTGCCACCAGCGTGAGGAACGGCAGCACGATGCGGGTGAGCCGAACCGTGAGCTCGAGCTTCCCCGGCACCTCCGCGAAGCCCCCCGCGACGGCGGTGACCAGCGGCCGCGCGAAAATGACGCCGACGACGACGAGGATGCCGGTGAACAAGGCGACGGCATTCAGCGTGTGGTTGCCGACGCGCCAGGCGTCGTTTCGGCCCTTGCGGGTGAGATGCTGCGTGAAGGTGGGGACGAATGCGGCGCTCATCGCGCCTTCGGCAAACAGGTCGCGGACCAGGTTGGGGATGCGGAACGCGACGACGAACGCGTCCATGTCGTGGCTCGCCCCGAAGAAGGCGGCGAGCACCTGATCGCGGGCGAGGCCGAGCAGGCGGCTGGCGAGCGTCGCGGCGCCGGCGAGTCCGGCCGGGCGCGCGATGGCGTCGCTAGCCGGCAAGTCTTCGTCGAACGAGCTCGTTGACGGTTCTGCCGTCGACGGTCTGGCCCGCGAGCCGCGCCATCGCCGCTTTCATCACCCGGCCGATGTCCCGCGGGCTCGATGCGCCGGT
>WHSN01000029.1 GCA_009380045.1 Luteitalea sp. | reverse complement strand
GGCGCGGAGCTTCGACTCCTCGCTGAACTCCTCGCCCTCCAGGTCCCAGTCCATCGCGAGATCGCCCTCGGCCGGCTCGAATGGCGAGATCCGCAGCGGGTTCGCGTTCGGCGTCAGGTTCTGGCCGAATCCGGCGCTGGCGCCGGACGCCGGCGCCGCACCACGTCCGCCGCCCGCGTTCAACACCGGCGCCTGATTGAAGTACACGGGAACATCCGTGCCGGCGTAGCCGTAGACGAGCGGACTCGTGGCGTCGGCGATCTTCGCCCGCAGAATCGACCCGCGAACGAACAACGCCGCCGGCCGTTCCACGGTGACGTTGGCCGTGAATCCATAATCGGGGAAGATCGTCGCCGTCGACCCCTCGGTAATCAGCAGTCCTCCCTGATCGACGAACTTCGCGAGCTCGGCGAGCCCCTCGATGCCCATGCCGCCGCGGATATCGTCGCTCTCGTCGTTGATCCCGAGGTGCGGTGTCGCCTCGGTCCTGCGGTACGGCAGCGGCGTCTTGCCGGTTCTCGCGAGGCCGTTCACCTGCGCCACCGCGGTCCCGCCGATGTGAGGCAGCAGAATCACGTCGTACGCCGCCCGAAGATTCCCCTGCCTGAGCTTCTGATCGCCGAAATAGCGGTACGGCACCTCGTATCGATCGAGCGCAGCGCGCCACCAACCCTCGTCTTGCGTGCGGGTCCAGCTGTGGACGTAGCCGATCCGCGGGACGTCGAGCGGGTGTGTCCTCACCTGCGGAACGGCGTCCACGGCCCAGGCTGACAGGCCGAGCTCCCTCAAATCGGGCTCCAGCACGTGCCGGTCCGCGTCCGGTACGACGATCGATCCGGCCCGAAACCGGTGCCCGCCGAGCTCGAAGTCCTCCTCCGCGGCAAGCATCGGCACCGAGCTGTTCCTGAAGCGGAACGTCACCAGACTGTTGTCGCCCGTGTGCTCCACCACCAGCACACGGCCGGAGCCGTCGACACCGCCGGCGGCGACGACGTCGGCGGTGACCGGCGTCATCTTCTGCTCGAGAATGGACTTGTCGCTGACCGGCAGCACCCGAATGTCGCGCATCAGCTGAAACGTCCACCCGGTGTCGTCGTACGGCGATGGATTCTGGGGCGGATAATTTTGAATCGAGAAGTACATGTCGGCGATCGTGCGGAACGGCTGGTCGCCCCGCACCACGTAGTCGCCTTCCGTCACGCTCACCTTGCCGGCGTCGAACGAGGCCGATGCCCGCGAGATCTCGAGGCCCTGCCGGCGGAGATCGTTGACGGCCGTGGCGGCCTCCGCTTTCCGCCGCTGGGCCGCCGGGATCACCCACGCGAACGTCGGTCCGGTCCGGCCTTTCTCGACGGCCCGCTTGTTCTTCAGCCAGTAGTTCTCGAGGTACAGCTGCCGGTTCCTGGCGACGTGCGCCAGCGAGAACAGCACCGCCGACTGCTGAATGTTGGTGTTGTTCCGCGGCCCCCACTTGATGAACGGCAGCGGAGGATTCGGCCGAAACCACTCGCGGCTGAGAGCCGTGGCCGAGGGCCGCACCTCCACCGGGTCGGGCCCGTAGCTCTGAACCTCGTAGAAGCGGCCGACGGCGTTGTGACTGTGGGCGATGAAGATCATGTAGTTCGGCACCCAGCCGTCGTAGAACCCGTAGGTCCAGACCCCGGGCACGCCCCGTTTCGTCATCTCCATCACGTCGTTCTGGGCCAGCATCCACCATTCGCTGATCGTGATCGGATCGAGCGCCTCGTTGTACGGCCCGGTGCCGGTGGACGCGTACAGGTATGTCTGGGTCTCGTGCAGGTCGTGGGTGATCGTCGGGTGCCACTCCAGGGTGAGCGCCGTAATCGCTTGCGTCAGCTTGAGGTATTGGCCGATCCCGTCGCGGTTGTTGTCGTGCTGAACGTACTTGCCCCAGTACATCAACGGAAGCCGGGCGTCGCCGGCGGCCCGCTTCTTGTTGAAATAGTAGGTATCGACCTGCTTCTCGCGTCCGTCGACCTCGATCACCGGGGTGATCAGCGTGATCACCTGATTCCGGATGTTGGCGACCAACGGGCTTTCTCCCGCGACCAGGCGATACGCCAGCTCGATCAGCATCTCCGGTCCGCCGGTCTCGTTGGAGTGCATGCCCGAGACGAGGTAGTACACCGGTTTGCCTTCCACGATCAGCCGCTCGGCATCCGCATCGCTGGTCCGTCGTGGATCGGTCAGGGCCGCGAGCATCGTCTTGTATCGGTCGATCGCCGCAATCGTCGCTTCATCCGCGATCGCGAGGGCGATGATGTCGCGCCCTTCCTCGCTGGTGCCGATGGTGAGGAGCCTGGCCCGCGGCGAGGCGCCGGCGAGCGCGGCGTAGTAACGCTGGATGTCCTTCGCATACGTCAGCTCGCCAGGGGCGCCGACCACGCGTCCGAGGAAATCGAGCGGGGTGGGCACGGTGTCGGAAGCGGGCAGGTGATCCACGAGATCGGTCGTGATCCGGGAGTCCTGCAAGTGCTGCCTGATTAGCGCGGTGTACCGTTGGTCGATCCGCTGCGCCTGCTGTGCGCTGGGGCCGATCGTCAACCCGGCCACCACCACGCCCGCGACCACTGTCTGGCGAAGGGTCATTGCCCGCATTGTAGTTTGGTGCTCTCGCGCAAGGACACCTTCCTGCGAAGGGGACACTGCGTCCTCGCGACGGTGTCTGGTAAACTGTGGACCGCCAACGATTTATGCGGGCCGAGCGAATCAGCTCGTGGGTACGTCCCTTGCGTTCGTCTCGAACAGTTCCAAGGAGACAGACGTCATGTTCCCGAATCGATTTGCCTTCGCCGCCCTCGCGCTTGCCTGCGTTGCCGCAGCCGGCGCGGGAAGCTATCTGGCGACGCGGCAGGGGGTGCCGGCGGCCGCCGAGCCCACCCTCGCCGCGGCGGCTCCCATCACCGCCACTGGCACGCAGCCGGTCGAGACGACAGAACTGCCCGTCCAGGAGACAGAGGCTGTCGTCGGAGACCGGCCGCAACCCGCGGCTCAAGCGCCCGCGGCGGTTGAACTGGCCCCGGCGCAGCCGAGACGGCGTGCCGACACGGCCGCTCGACCGGCGTCTCGTCCTGCCCGGACGTCGCCAGCGTCCACGGCCCGCAACAGCGCTCAGCCGCAGCCTCCGGCTCTCGAACAGACCTGGCCCAACAGTGCGTCATCAGAGGCTCCTCCGTCGGTTGCTGCGACCGACCCGGTCGGAACGCCTGAGCGAGATGAGGCCCCGGTGGTCGAAACCCAGCAGGTGGTAGAGCCTCCGCAGAAAACGTTCGAAGAGCTGGTCGTGTCGGCCGACTCGGTGATTGGCCTGCAGACCGACAGGACGATGAGCAGCGAGCGCGCGCGGGTTGAAGACTCCGTGGAAGCGCGCGTGGCCCGGGACGTGCGGGTCGATGGTCAGGTGGCGATCCCGGCTGGCACACGCGCGGTCGGCTCGGTGATGGTGGTCGAACGCGGCGGCAAGTTCAAGGAGCGCGCCCGCCTCGGGCTCAGGTTCCACACCCTCGTGATGGCGGACGGCACGCGTCTGCCGATCACGACCGAAACCGTCTACCGCTTCGGCGATGCGCCCGGAAACGGGAGTGCCGCGAAGATCGGCGGCGGCGCCGTCGCCGGGGCCATTCTCGGCGCGATCATCGGAGGGGGCAAGGGCGCGGCGGTCGGCGCCGCGACGGGAGCCGGCGCCGGCACCGCCGCGGCGGCGACGGGCAACCGCAGTGAAGCGATCTTTCCTGCCGGGGCCGAGGTCACCGCGCGCATTCTGGCGCCGGTCACCGTGACGCTCGAAAAGTAGGTTGGTATCCCGTTATGATGGACCTTCTGGACGGAGGTCCATCATGCACAGACACCGCGTACTCCCGACTCTCCTTCTTGCCGGGCTCATCGCCACGACCATTCACGCGCAGCAGGTGACCAAAGAGAAGGTCGCAGGTGTCACCAACTTCGCGCGCCTCGAAACAACGATCGCCTGTGCGGGCGCCACCAAAGCCGAGGTGGTACCGGAGCTGAAAAAGATGGGCTTCGCCTCCATCATCAACCTGCGCGAGGCGTCGGAAGCGGGCGCCGATGTCGACGCCGAAGCGGCGGCGGCGAAGGCGGCTGGAATCAACTATACGCACATCCCCTTCAACGTCGCATCTCCGGCGCCCGACACCGTCGACCGATTCCTGGCCGCGGTCACCAAGCCGGAGAACAACCCGGCGTTCATCCACTGCGCCGGCGGCGGCCGCGCGGCTACCATGTGGGCGATCAAGCGGATGCAGGTGGACGGCTGGGATCAACAGAAGGCGCTCGACGAAGCCGCGGCCCTCGGGATGAACAGCGACCGTCTGAAGAACTTCGCGATCAATTACGCGCAGACGCACAAGCGGTAGCGCGTGGATCCCTCGGCGTTCCGGCGGCACGGCCATGAGCTGGTCGACTGGATCGCCGAGTATCTGGAGCATCCGGAGAGATATCCGGTGCTCTCGCGCGTCAGGCCCGGCGAGATCGCCGCCGCGCTCCCCTCCGAGGCCCCTGAGGCGCCGGAAGCCTTCGGGGCCATCATGGCAGACTTCGAGCGCGTGCTGGTGCCGGGCCTCACGCACTGGAACCATCCGTCGTTCCTGGCGTACTTCGCCATCACCGGCAGCGCGCCGGGTATTCTCGCCGACCTGCTTTCCGCAGCGCTCAATCAACAGGCCATGCTCTGGCGCACGTCACCGGCGGCGACCGAGCTCGAGCTCGTCACCCTTGGCTGGCTGCGGAAGCTGATCGGGCTGCCCGACGCGTTCGAGGGCGTGATCTACGACACGGCTTCGATCGCGACCATGCATGCGTTGACGGCGGCGCGCGAAGCGGCGGTGGCCGATGTTCGGACCAGGGGCCTGGCGGCGCGAGCGGATGTCCCGGCCCTTCGCGTCTACTGTTCCGAGGAGGCGCATTCGTCGGTCGACAAGGCCGTGATCGCGATCGGTCTTGGCCATGACTCCCTGAGGCGGATCGCCGTGGACGACAGCTTCCGGATGCGCGCCGACCACCTGCAGAACGCGATCGAGGAAGACCGTCGGGCCGGCCGGCTCCCGGTGGCCGTCGTCGCCACGGTCGGCACCACCTCCACGACCAGTGTCGACCCGGTGGCGGCAATCGCCGACATCTGCGGCCGCGAATGCGTATGGCTGCATGTCGACGCCGCTTATGGCGGGGCGGCTGCGATCTTGCCGTCACACGCGCACGTCCTCGCTGGCGCCGACCGTGCCGACTCGCTGGTCGTCAACCCGCACAAGTGGCTGTTCGTCCCGTTCGATCTGAGCGCCTTCTACTGCCGGCGAATGGACGTCGTGCGATCGGCGTTCGCCCTGACACCGGAGTACCTCCGCACGGATGAAACCGGCGCCGTGCACAATCTCATGGACACCGGCGTGCAGCTTGGCCGGCGGTTCCGGGCGCTGAAGCTGTGGATGGTGCTCCGGTCATTCGGTGCGCACGCCATCCGCGAACACCTGGCTCGCCACATCGAGCTCGCCAGAGAGCTGGCGGCATGGGTGGATGCCGATCCCGACTTCGAGCGGCTGGCCCCGGTTCCCTTCAGTGTCGTCTGCTTCAGATGGGCGCCACGAGGGCTCGGCGACGAGGAGACCGAGCGCGCCAACGAGCGGCTGTTGCACGCCGTGAACGACACCGGTGAGGTGTTCCTGTCGCACACGCGGGTGCGCGGACGGTTTGCCTTGCGTATCGCCATCGGGCACCTCAACACGCGCGACGAGCACGTACGCGGCGCCTGGAATCTCTTGCGGGCGTGCGCCGCACGCCTGGCGAATGCCTCCGCGTGATCGTGCGCCGTTTTCGAACTCAACCGAGCCGCCCTCGTGAAGGCACATCACTTGCAACGCTCATCTCGCGGCGTGCATGACGCCACAAAAGGAGTGATGACGATGCGACGTGTGTTTAAAGCTCTGGTGCTGACGGCCGCAGTGGCGGTCGTCTACACACCCGTGCAGGCTCGCGCTGAGGGATATGTCAGCCCGTGGGCCGGCGTGAACTTCGGCAACGACCAGAACGAAGGCGACTTTACCTACGGTGTGAACGCCGGTTACATGGGCGCGGGCATCATCGGCTTCGAATTCGGCCTCGGCGTGGCGCCGGACTTTTTCGGCGAGGTGGTCGATAATAGCGTCATCGACGTGATGGGCAACATCATTGTCGGCATTCCCATTGGCGGCACCAGCGGTGCGGGCTTTCGCCCGTATGTGACCGGCGGACTCGGCCTGATCCGTACCAACATCGACGTGCCACTCATCGAAGCGACGAACGACTTCGGCTACAACCTGGGCGCTGGCGTGATGGGTTACTTCACAGACCACCTTGGATTGCGTGCCGACGTACGGTACCTGCGCACCATCGACTCCGACGATCTGGATTTCGGCAACGGTTTCCCGGACTTCGATCGTGGCGCGTTCGACTTCTGGCGCGCATCAATCGGATTGGTCATTCGCTAGCGCATTTTTACCGCTGTGTGTCTTACCGTTGTGCGTCACGAAGGCCATAAAGGAGTCACACCTTTCGGTCCTTCGTGATGCACACTGGCCACCGCGAAGGTGAAGGGGCTGTCGCCCTCCTCCCGAACTTCCGGCCAAAGGCTACGGCATTCGCCAGACCTCCTGCCAGCTGTGCCCGTCGTCTTCCGTGCACAACGCCACGACGCCATGCGGCGGAAAGCCTGCCGGTGATTCTGTCGAGCCCTCCAGCAGCAACGTGAGCAGGCGCGGCAGGTGCGGGAAGTGGCCCGCGATCAGAATGTCGCGAGGCTCATGGCGAAGCCGATCGCGCATCCACGAAGGCGGGTCGTCGGGCTGGAGATCCTTGGTCGCAGAAAAAGCCGCGAGGGCGTTGCACTCGCGCCAGAACGCTTCCGCGGTTTGCCGTGCGCGCAGCTTCCCGCTATGCCAGACGATTGACGGCCGCGCGCCGTGCGCCGCCGTTGCGCGCGCGAGACGATCCACCGCTTCCCGGCCGCCGCTCGAGAGCGGCCGGCGTGCGTCGAGGGCGGCATCAATCGCGTCGCCGTGGTGGACCAGATACACGTGCACGCCGTGGCATCCTATAGTGTGACGATGACGGAGACGAGCAGCGACGGTCGCAACCGATCCGGGATCGGAGGCTGGCTTCAGGTGCTGGTCCGGATGCTCACCCTGTGGCACCCGATCATTTACGGCCTGTCCTCGTCCGCCGCCATCGGCGCGGTCTCGGTTCGCGGACCGTCGGTGGCGATCGTGCTCGTCGCCCGTCTGCTGGTCGTCGCGCTCGGAGTAGCCGCGGGCATCGCCCTGCGTTCGGGGCGCGCAGCGGCGGTTCGCCTGACGATGGCATCTCTTGCGCTCTCGGCCGCGATGGATGTGTTCGTCTTCACAACGCCCTACTATCCGAGCAATCGGATGCCGGGAGAGACGCCTCTGTACATTGGCGCCACGATCGCGTACTACGCCGGATGGATCGTGTACTTGGCGCGATCCGGACGGGTTCGGCGCACCTTCGCGTGACCGGCGCCGACGACCGTCACTTCTTGCCCTTGAGCGACGCTTCGCGCACCGCCCTGAACTCGTTGCCGAGTTTCCATTCAGGATACGCGTCGGCCTCGGCGACACGGTAGCCGACGGCGAAGAACACCTTGAGATCCTCGCGGGCGCCGCTCAGGTCCCAATCCGGCCTGACCACGTCGGACGGCTGGTGATAGTCGTTCTCGGTGTAATCGTTCCGCACCTTGGTGCCGAACTCCGGCGGCTTGCCGATGTAGTCGATCCCTTCGTCCGGGTCGAGCGCAGGCACGCCGAGCTTCGCGAAATTGAAGTGGTCCGACCGGTAATAGAACCCTTTCTCCGGCTCCGCGTCACCGCGGATGACGCGCCCCTGTTCGCCGGCCGCATCACGCGCGTAGTCGTCGAGATCCGACGCGCCATACCCGATCAGGGTCAGATCCTTCGTCCGGCCGTTCAGGTTGAGTCCGTCGATGTTGATGTTCGCCAGGGTCTTGGCAAGGGGATAGAGTGGGGTGACGGAGTAGTACTGCGAGCCGAGCAGCCCCTGTTCTTCCGCGGTGACAGAGAGGAACAGAATCGACCGCTTCGGGGGTGAAGGAAGCTTCGTGTACGCCCGGGCGATCTCCAGGATGCCGCCCGTGCCCGAGGCGTTGTCCTTGGCCCCGTTGTAGATGGTGTCGCCGTCCACGGCCGGACCGATCCCCAGATGGTCCCAGTGCGCGGTGTAGACGACGTACTCGTCCCGCAGTCGAGGATCACGACCCTGCAGCCTCGCCACCACGTTCTTCGAATCGACGGTGCGGAGCTTGTTGCGCAACTGCATGGAGGCGGTTACCCCGAGCGGCACCGGCATGAACTCGCGGGTGGCAGCTTGGGACTTGAGCTGGTCGAAATCGTAGCCGGCCGTCTTCAGCAGGTTCCGGCCCTGGTCGAGTGTGATCCAGCCTTCCACCGCCACCCGGCCCATGTTCTTGTCGGGAGTCACGAGATCGAACTGTTCTGCAACCTTGGACTGCACGACGTCGAACGGGTAGCCGGCCGGTTCCGTCTCGTGAATCAGCAGCACGCCGGCGGCCCCCTTCTCGGCGCCGATCTCGTACTTGTAGGTCCACCGGCCGTAGTAGGTCATCGCCCGGCCGCCGAACGTCTTGGCGTCGAGGCCTCCTTCATTTGCCAAGTCGCGCACCGGCGGGTCGTTCACCAGCATCACGAGGGTCTTGCCCTTCACATCCAGGTCCTTGTAGTCGTCCCAGTTGAATTCCGGGGCCACGACCCCGTATCCGACGAACACCAGTTCCGAGTCCTCGATGCTCGCCGTGGGCGCGACATGCTTGGTCCACGCAACCACATCGTCTTTCCACTTGAGCTCGGTGCGCGCGCCGTCTTTGGCGAACGTCAACGAGGCCGGCTCCGGCGTGATGCCGACGAGCGGCACTTTCTGAATGTAGGTTCCATCGGGATTGCCGGGCCGGAGACCGATCTTCTTGAACTGATCGACGAGGTAGGCGACCGTCAGCTCCTCGCCCTTGGTGCCTGGACCGCGCCCCTCGTACTGATCCGAGGAAAGGATCTTCGTGTGGGCCAGCACGGCGTCGGTGTCCACGTCCGGCAGCTCACCGATGGTGGTTCGCTGCACGCTCGGCGTCGGACCGGGGGCCGTTTCGGCCGCCGGCTTCGACTCCGGCGCGGAGCAGCCCGCCAGGAGCGCGATCGACACGAGTGGGGCGGCAATTTTCGTCATAAGTGCATTTTTGCTGCCGTTCTGCAATATTGCAACCGAGGAGTGATGAAATGCGGGTTCCCGTGACAGCTGCGATTCTCGTCTGGGCCATCGGGGACGCTCCCATGCATGGGGCGGCGCAGACTGCGGCATCGGCAAACGCCACCATCACCGCGGTGCCCGGGATCAAGGCCGGCCATCACACGCTGTCGGAGCGACCAACCGGCTGCACGGTGGTGATCGTGGAAGGCGGCGCGACCGCCGGCGTGGACGTGCGCGGATCCGCCCCGGCGACCGCCGAAACCGATCTGCTGAAGCCGATCAACCTGGTTCAGCAGGTCCACGCGATTGTGTTGTCGGGCGGCAGCGCCTTCGGCCTCGACAGCCGTTCCGGCGTGATGAAATACCTCGACGAGCGGAACATCGGCTTCAAGGCGTTCGGGAACATCAATGTACCCATCGTGCCGGCCGCCAGCCTGATCGACTTGAATGTCGGCGGCAGCTCGAAGATCCGCCCGACCGCCGATTGCGGATACCGGGCGGCGCAGGCGGCCACGACCGCGCCGATCGAGGAAGGCAACGTCGGCGCCGGCGCTGGCGCAACGGTCGGCAAGGGCGCCGGACGCGACCTCGCCATGAAGGGTGGACTTGGCAGTGCCGCCATTCAGATGGCCGACGGCCTGATCGTCGCCGCGGTCGTGGCGGTGAACGCGGCGGGCGATGTCATCGATCCCGCGACCGGCAGGGTTGTCGCCGGAGCGCGCACCCCGGACGGGAAGTCGCTTGCGGACGCGCGCCGGCTCTTGACGTCCGGCTCGCTGCAGCCCGCGAGGGCTGGCGAGAACACGACCATCGGCATCGTGGCGACGAACGCGACCCTCACGAAAACCCAGGCCACCAAGGTGGCCGAAATGGCCCAGGACGGCTACGCGCGCGCCATCTTCCCGAGCCACACCATGGGCGATGGCGACGCGATCTTCGCGCTCGCGACCGGCACGCGGACGGAGGCGGTCGACGTCAGCCGGATCGGATCGCTGGCGGCCCGGATGATCGCCGATGCCGTGCTGCGGGCGGTGACGCAGGCGACCAGCATTCCGGGATATCCGGCGGCGCGCGATATCCCTTGAATCTGCATCTCACCGTCCTCGCTTTCTACTCGCTCGCGCTCATGGCGCTCGGTCTGTGGATCGGCCGCCGTTCCGGCGCCGCCGATTTCTTCGTCGCCAGCCGCCGGCTGGGACCGGGCCTGATCTTCTCGACCATGCTGGCGGCGAATATCGGCGCGGGATCGACGGTCGGGGCCACCGCGACTGCCTATCGGATCGGCGCGGCCGCCTGGTGGTGGGTCGGTTCGGCCGGCGTCGGATGCGCCATCCTGGCGTTCTGGGTCGGACCGCGGATGCGGCAGGTGGCGGCCGAGCACGGGCTCCGGACCGTCGGCGACTATCTCGAGTTCCGCTACAGCCGGCATGTACGCGGCATCATCGGGGCGCTCCTCTGGGTGGGAGGCCTCTTCATCCTGGCGACGCAACTGATCGCCCTCGGCTGGATCCTCAATGTCGTGGTCGGCTTGCCAAAGGCGATCGGCTGTGGGATTGGCGGCCTGGTGGTCGTGGTGTACTTCGCGGCCGGCGGCCTCCTGACCTCCGCGTGGGTGAACGTGGTGCAGCTGACGGTGAAGATGGTGGGGTTCGCGATCGCGCTGCCGCTCGCGGTGTCGTGGCTGGGCGGCTGGGGCGCAGTGCGGCAGGTCAACGCCGCCGACGAGGCCTACTGGGCATTCTGGAGCGCCGATACCGTCAAGTACCTGGCGCTGTTCGTGCCGCCGTTCATCGTCTCTCCCGGGCTGCTGCAGAAGATCTTCGGGGCCCGCGACGACCGGGCCGTGCGGCTCGGCGTCGGGCTGAACGCGCTCGCGCTCTTGGCGTTCGCCGGCGTTCCGGTGCTGCTCGGCATCGTCGCCCAGGGCAAGCTGCCGGGGCTGGTACCGGCCGACCTCGCGCTGCCGACGATCTTCATGCAGGGGCTGCCGGCCGTGGCGGGCGCCCTCGCGCTCGCGGCGGTCTTCTCCGCGGAGGTGAGCGCTGCCGACGCGGTGCTGTTGATGCTGACCACATCGTTGTCGCAGGATCTCTACAAGCGCTTCGTCAACCCGTCGGCGTCCGATCCGCAAGTGCTTGCCGTCGCGAGGTGGGCGACGATTCTGACCGGCGTCTCGGGCGTCGCCCTGGCCGTCGTCTCCGAGGATCTGGTGCGGACGTTGACGGTGTTCTACGCGCTGCTGGGCGTGAGCCTCTTCGTGCCGATTGTCGCCGGCCTGTACGTGCCGCGGACCTCGAATGCTGCGGCGCTCGCCTCCATCGCGGCCGGCGTCACGGGCATGACAATCGTGCATCTCGCCTCGGGCGGCGAAGGGTGGGGCGTGCTGACACCGGCGCCCGCAGGGCTCGTCGCCGCAACCGTCGCGTGGGCGGTCGTGCTCGTGCGCGAGGCGGGCCCGGTCGCGGCCCGGTTGAAGCCGTACTAGCCGAGTCGTTCTCTGCGGGCCCGGCGCGCTCGGCGAGGGATCAGGAGTCGGGAACAGGGGAACAGGGGAACAGGGGAACAGGGGATCACGGGGATCACGGGGATCAAGGGATCGGGGAGGATCGGGGATCGGGCGGACTGTTGTAGGCTAATTGGCTCATGACCTCATCGACGCACAATATCGCCATCATCGCCGGAGACGGAATCGGCAAGGAAGTGATTCCGGCTGGCATGGCCGCCATCGAGGCCGCGACGAGGAACTCGGGCGTCTCCATCACCTGGACGGAGCTTCCCTGGGGATGCGACTACTACCTCACCACCGGCCGAATGATGGACGACGACGGCTTCGAGCGCGCCGCGACGTTCGACGCGATCTATCTGGGCGCAATCGGGTCTCCGGCGGTGGCTGACCACATCGCCGTGTGGGATCTGCTGCTGCCGCTGCGTCAACGATTCCAGCAGTACGTGAACCTGAGGCCGATGCGTCTTCTCCCGGGACTTGCCTCGCCCCTCGCGAACCGGACCGCTGCCGACATCGACATGGTCTGCGTGCGCGAGAACTCCGAGGGCGAGTACTCGGGCCTCGGCGGGCGCATCCACATCGGCACGCCTTACGAGGCGGCCGAGCAGACCGGGCTGTTCACCCGACACGGCATCGAGCGGATTCTCCGCTACGGCTTCGAGGTCGCGGCGCGCCGGCCCCGGAAGCTCCTCGCGAGCGCCACGAAGTCGAACGCGTTGCGGCATTCGATGGTGTTGTGGGACGAAGTAGCGGAGATCGTGAGGAAGGACTACCCGGCCGTCGAGTACCGCAAGTATCACGTCGACGCGATCGCGGCGCGGATGGTCACCCACCCGGCGTCGCTCGACGTGATCGTCTGCTCGAACCTGTTCGGCGACATCCTCACCGACATCGGTTCGGCGATCTCCGGCAGCCTCGGCATCGCGCCCGGGGCCAACATCAACCCCGAGCGTCAGTATCCGTCGATGTTCGAACCGATTCACGGATCGGCGCCCGACATCGCCGGCAAGGGGATCGCCAATCCGATCGGGGCGGTGTGGGCCGGCGCGATGATGCTGGATCATCTCGGCCACCCGGACGTCCACGACCGGATCCTGGGCGCCGTCGAGCGGGTGATCGCCTCCGGTGGCGCCCGCACGCCCGACCTCGGCGGCACGGCGACGACCAGGGAGCTCGCCGACGCAATCGTCAGGGAGATCTGAGCCAGAGCACGACCGGCGTTTTGCTGCTCGTTTTTCTCTGCGAGCTCGGCGCCCGCGGCCGTGATCACGAAATCTTCCTGGAGCGCCTCAGTGCGCGGCGCTGACGTGCTCCCGCAGCAGGTCTCGTCCGAAGTCCCCGTCGAAGTCGCGCCAGACCGAGTGCACGTGGTTGCCGTTGTCCTGCGTGTTGTCGTACTCGATGAGGAATGTCGGCCCTTGCAGGCGGTAGTAATGCTTGCGGCCACGCTCGGTTTCCCCGGCCCATGCGAACACGATCTGTTCAATGCCTGCCTTGCGGATCCTCGACAGGCGGTCGGCGGCGATCTCCGGCGCCATCAGCGAGGTATAGCTCTCGACCACGCGCATCAGGGCGTCACGCTGTGCCAGGGTCAGCCGGGCGGCATGGAGTCCAGCCGGATCCAGTGGTTGGATCGGCACGCGATTCATGGTGAGAATGTCGTTGGGAGCCGTCGGGCTGAGGACCGCCGCCGACCGCTCGCTCGTGCTGAGGGCGTCGAGCAGCGCTCGCGCAGCATCTTCCTGCGCCCCGAGCAGCCTCTCACCCTGCTTCGGCCCGCTTCGCACTTCGGCCGGGTTCGTGCCGAAGAACGTCGGCGCTCCCGCCGCCACGGAGCCGTCCGTCACCGTGAAATGCAGCGACACGTGGTGCCCTTCGACGCGCCATCCCCACGTACCTTTCGCCGATGGAGGCCCAAAGACCGACACGAAATATCGCTCGGGGTCGCGAGCGAACCGGGCGTTGGTCTCGAGCGCGCGCAGGACGGTCTCCAGTTCCATGATCGAGGTGGCCGTCAAATAGCCACGGGCGCTCAAGCCGCTCTTGAGCAGTTCGCGCGCACGTGCGCGTTGCGGGTCGGTCATCGCCTTGAGGGTCAGCCCCTGGCGTGGGAACATTTCCGTCGGAATGAAGTGCCATTTCAACCGCTCGTCCGCCGCGAACGGGAACACCGCGGCCGTGCGCTGTTCCGCCGTGAGAGCGGCGACGAAGGCCGACGCGGCGCGAACCATGGCGGAGCCAGCCGGATCTGCTGCGCTCGTCGAGACCAGCCACATGGCGCCGAACGAGAGCGCGATGATCGCACGCGGCGAACGGAGACAGCGCATGACCCCTCCTTCTTGCAAGCGCAACCCGGCGCCACCAGAGAGACGGCCGCGATTGTAACTTGACGGCAATGCTCCGCGAGCGCCAACGACATACATGAGCTGCTGTGCACTTCCGGTTGCCGTGTCGAGGCGGCGCCGCCTTCTCGACCGCGCTGCTCGCACATCAGGTCTGCAACAGCCGCGTGCCGGGATCAGTACGTTTCGGACATGGCTGAGGCAGCCCATTCAACGAGTTGAATCGAGCGATCTTCGCTGATGGAGATCGCGTCGCGGCCACGGAGGCAACCGGCCCCGTGGCGCCCGCATCAGTGCGGTCGGGGGGGCCGCCCCGCTCCCACGCGTATTGGCACCGTGCGTGCTGGTGAGCCACCCGGGCCCGAGCGTGTTCAAAGAGGAGATCGATTCCATGACAAGACCCATCGCTCTCGCGGCATGGCTGGCCTTCGTCCTCTGCGGCTTTGCCGCCTCCGTGCACGGACAGGGCGTGCAGACCGGCACTCTTCGGGGCACGATCATCGACCCTCAGAGCCAGCCTGTTCCAGGCGCCACTGTCACCCTGTCGTCCCCCGCCCTGCAGGGTCAGCGGACCGCCACCAGCGATCAGGACGGCAACTACGTGTTCCGTGCGCTCCCGCCCGGTGCCTATCGCGCGGAGTTCACGATGCCGGCGTTCGCGAGCATGGAGCGCACCATCACGGTCCCGCTGGGGGGAACCGTCGAACAGAACGTGGCGCTGCGCCTGGGCACTGTCGCCGAGCAGGTGCAGGTCGTCGGCGACGTGCCGGCGCCGCTTGCGACTGCGACCGTCGGGCTGAACATTCAGCACGAGGAGGTCGAGGCGCTGGCGACGTCACGGACGCTGCAGGGCATCGCGACCCTTTCGCCAGCGGTGAACGAGGCGACTCCCAACGTCGGACAGATCGCCATCAACGGCGCATTCGCGTTCGACAACAACTTCATGGTGAACGGCGTCGACGTCACCGACAACCTCTTCGGCACTCCCCAGAGCCTGTTCATCGAGGACGCGATCGAAGAAACGCAGGTGCTCACCTCGGGCATCTCGGCGGAGTACGGACGGTTCTCCGGCGGCGTGGTGAACGCGATCACACGAAGCGGCGGCAATGCGTTCTCGGGCAGTTACCGCCTCAACCTCACGAACCCGTCGTGGCTGGAAGAGACCCCGTTCGAAAAATCGCGCGACGTGGTGCACGCGGACACGCTGAACAACACGCATGAGGCCACCTTCGGCGGACCGATCGTGCGCGATCGTCTGTGGTTCTTCAGCGCCGGCCGCCTTGCGAGCCTATCGACCGCGCAGACGCTGCAGGAAACCGGCATCGGCATCACCCAGAAGGATGACAACAAGCGCGGCGAGATGAAGCTGACCGGCAGCGTCGGGCCGAGCCACACGATTCAGGGTGGGTATCTCAACAACAGCCGGACGATATCGCCGGCCTCAGGCCTCTTCGACCTGATCGCCGACCCCAACAGCCTGACCCAGCAGGAGTATCCGAACTGGTATGTGTTCTCGAACTACCGCGGCGTGCTCCGGAACAACATCCTCGCCGACGCACAGTTCTCCGAGCGACGGTTCGAGTTCGCCGGAGGCGGGGGCACGAGCACCAGCATCATCGACTCGCCGTTCTACTCACCGGCGCTCGGGGTGGTGTACAACGCGCCGTACTTCGACGCCACCGACCCGGAACAACGTAACAACCGCCAGTTCGCCGCCAGCCTCACCTCGTTCTTCGATGGTCGCGGGCGTCACGAGATGAAGGGCGGCTACGAATTCTTCCGAAGCCAGAACACCGGCGGCAACTCCCAGTCCTCGACCAACTACGTGTTCAATGTCGATTACCTCACGGACGCGAGCGGCGGGCCGGTCTTCGACGCATCGAACCGCCTGATTCCGGTCTGGGTTCCCGGCGAGACGCAGATCGAAAACTGGGTCGCGGTCCGCGGCGCGAAGCTCAACGTGAACAACCACTCGATCTACGTCCAGGACCACTGGACGGTCAATCGCCACGTCTCCGCCGATCTCGGATTCAGGTATGAGCGGGTGCGCAGCGTCGCGACGGGAAACATCATCGGCGTTGACACCGACACGATTGTGCCTCGTCTGGCGCTGGCGTACGACGTCGACGGAAACGGCCGGTTCATCCTTCACGCGACCTACGGTCACTATGCCGGACGCTACAACGAGAACCAGATTGGCGCCAATACCAACGTCGGCACGCCCGACTTCCTCGGCGGCACTTACACCGGGCCGGCGGGTCAGGGCCGGGATTTCGCGGCCGGGCTGAACCCGTCGAACTACGACATCCCGCAGGGATCGTTTCCGACGGCGAACGTGTCGATCGCCGATGGTCTGTCGTCGCCGATCACGAAGGAGTTCACGCTGTCGGGCGGGGGGAAGGCTGGACGCGCGTACGGCGAGTTGAGCTACGTGTGGCGGCGCACCGAAGATGTGATCGAGGACTTCGTCGATCTGAGCAACGGGGTGACCGACGTGGTGAGGAACGGGCTCGATGTCGGCACCTTCACCAACAGCGTCTACCGCAACAGCGACTTCGGAGAACGCCGATACCAGGCGGCGGTGGTGCAGGGGAGCTACAACCTGGGCACGAACCTGACGCTGAGCGCGAACTGGACGATCCAGCTGAAGAACGAGGGCAACTACGAAGGCGAAGCGGCCAATCAGCCCGGCGTCACGTCCCTCATCGGCGACTACCCCGAAGCGTTCAACGACGGGCGCCACTTCCCCGTTGGTCGGCTGAACAGCTTCCAGCGCCATCGTGCGCGGCTGTGGGCAATCTACAACCAGCGCGCCGGGCGTTTCGGTGACTTCTCGGTGTCTGGCCTGTTACGTCTCGAATCGGCTCAGGCCTACTCGCTCCGCGCCGAAGATCAGCCGCTCTCTGATATCCAAAAGCAGCTCCTCGCAGCCTATCCTGACGCGCCGACGAGTCAGGACCTCTACTTCGGCGGGCGCGGCGCCGAGCTGTTCAAGGGCTACGGCCTGCTCGACCTGTCGGTCAACTACAACATTCCGGTTTTCCGCACGCTGCGGCCGTGGCTGAAGTTCGATGTCTACAACCTGCTGAACAACGACAAGCTGATCGCGTGGAATACGACCGTGTTTCCGGATCCGGGCAGCTCGGCCGACTCCCTCGGCCTGGCAACCGGCTATCGCCAGGGCCCCTCATTTGGCGCCGGCTCGCGAACGCGCACTATCCGCAATCGAGCCTCGGCACCGGCCTGCGGGGCTTCCGCGTCGCGTTCGGCGTCCGGTTCTGACGTCGGAGGGCGGTTCGACGAGGACGCGACGAACGCCAGGTCCTCCCAGGGCTCGGTGCACGTCGTCGCTCTTGGTCGCTTCGCGGCGCAGGTTCGCGAAACGACCCGACCGTCTTGTCCCCTCAGACCTGCGCCGGCTTGGCGCCGCGCTTGACGATCCACCAGATCAGCAGCACGAAGCCGACGGTGACCGCCGCAAACGTCGCGGCGAAGAGGAAGAGGGTCCGGTAGAGGATTGACTGCGCGTCGATGCGCGCCTCGATCACCACCGGCTGGCCCCGAAGACGCTCGGTGAGCGGCTGCTCCCACCCGAGGATGTTGCCCCGCTGCGGGTTGCCGGCGCCGGCGTTGTGATAGACGATCCGGCTCGGAAGATGGAGCCGGACGGCGACGAGCTCCTTGCCGTGCCAATTCGCTCCGGCAAGGGCGCGACCTGCCGGCGCCCGCATCGTCTGCTGGTACCTGAAGCGATCGCCATCGGCCGCGAAGTGGTAGGACGACCAGGCAAAGGGCGCTGCCCCGGCCAGCTTCGTGACATCGTCGACGGCGATGCGTACGTGGACGAAGCGTCGGCCGTCGCGGCGCGAGAGACTCGGCCGGCGGGTGACCCGCGTGAACGGGGTGGTGAAGTAGGCGCGGATCGCGTCGCGATCGAGGCGAGCCGCCGGGTCGGGATCGAACGAAGAGCCCCGCAGCGCGTTCAGCGCGTGAATCGAGCTGTTCACGTAGAGTGTCGCGCTGCCGTCGAGCGACAGGTACATCTCTTCTTCGTACTCATACTGCCTGAAGAAGCCGCCACCGCCGCAAGACGCCGTGAGCGCGGCCAGCAGCACAACGACGGCGCCGATCCGCATGTCGGCCAATGATATAGTAAAAATTTCGCCGCCCTGATGGCCGACAAGCCCCTCCTGTACCTGATCGACGGCAGCTCCCAGATGTATCGCGCCTACCATGCGCCGGTGCGGACGGCGGACGGCGGTCTGCTGCGCAACGCCAGGGGTGAGCCGACCAACGCGGTCTACATCTTCGTCACCATGCTGCGCAAGCTGCTGAACGAGCACCAGCCGCAGTACATCGCCGCGTCCTTCGATCTCCCCGGCCGCACCTTCCGCGACGATCTCGTCGACGACTACAAGGCGAATCGGACGCCGATGCCGAGCGAGCTCGCGGTGCAGATCTCGATGGTGCATGCGGCCTGCGAGGCGCTCGGCGTCCCGATTCTCACCTCCGACCGCTACGAGGCCGACGACGTCATCGGAACGCTGGCCGAACAAGCGGTGGCGGCCGGCTTCGCCGTCGCGATCGTGACGATGGACAAAGATTTCTTCCAGCTCGTGCGCGACGGCATCCGGGTGTTCAACCCGCGCGATGAAGGCACCTGGTACGACTCGGAGGGAGTGAAGGCACGGCTCGGCGTGCCGCCCGGACAGGTGGTGGACGTGATGGCGTTGATGGGCGACACCATCGACAATATCAAGGGGGTCCCCGGCATCGGCGAGAAGGGCGCCCGGGATCTGATCCTCACTTACGGTTCAATCGAGAACCTGCTGGCGCACGCCCCGGAGATCAAGAACAAGCGATATCGCGAAGGCCTGTTGGCTCACGCGGACGCGGCCCGCCAAAGCCAGGTGCTGGCGCGCATCCGCACCGACGTGCCGGTCGAGTTCGATCCCGAGGCCCTGAAGTACCGCGGGGCGTCGCGCGAACGCTGCTTTCAGATCTTCAACGAGCTGGCATTCAGGACGCTGGTCGCGGAGTTCGCGCCGACCGCCGGGACCATTGCCAAGGCTTACCGGATCGTCCGTACGGAGACCGATCTCGGCGTCATGGCTGCCCGGCTGCGCGCCGCCGGGCGATTCGCTCTGCGGGTGCTGCCGGACCAGCCTGGCGCCACTCGCGCGGGCATTGTCGGCCTGGCGTTCTCGGCGGCTCCCCGTGATGCCGACTACGTCCCCCTGGGTCACCAACTCCCGGCCGCCGGAGGGCGGCTGCTCGATTCGCCGGGCGATACCGGGAGAGCCGAACCCGACCTGTCTCTGAACACCGTGCTCGACGCGCTGCGGCCGCTGCTCGAGGACGCCTCGATTGCCAAAGTGGGGCACGACCTGAAGTTCGACAGCATCGTCCTGGCCAGGAACGGCGTCACGCTGCGTGGCCTGGATCTCGACACGATGCTCGCCAGCTACCTGCTCGATTCGGAGCGCTCGGATCATCGGCTCGAGGATCTGGCTCTCGAGCACACCAGCTACAAGGCGCTCAAGGAGGAAGACATCTGCGGACGCGGCGCCAGGGCGTCGCCGTTCGCCGCTCTCGCGCCAGAGGCGGCAGTCGACTACGCTGCCGAGCGAGCCGACCTCGCCGGGCAGCTGGCGCCGATTCTCAGCGGCTTCCTGGCCGCCGAACAGCTCGAGGACGTGTATCGCAACCTGGAATTGCCGCTCATTCCGGTGCTGGTCGCGATCGAGCGAGCAGGGATCCGCGTCGACGGCGGAGCGCTGGCCGTCCAATCGCGCCGGGTCGACCAGGAGTTGGCCGAGCGGAACGCGCAGATCTTCGAGATGGCGGGCGCGGTGTTCAACATCAACTCGCCAAAGCAGCTCGCCGAGATCCTGTTCGACAGATTGCAACTGCCGGTGTTGAAGCGCACCGGCACGTCGCGCGCCCCCTCGACCGCCGTCGAAGTCCTCGAAGAGCTGGCGCTGGCTCACGAGCTGCCGCGCCTGATTCTGGAATGGCGCGCGCTCATGAAGCTCAAGGGCACCTACATCGACGCGCTGCCGCAGCTCGTGAACGCCGAGACCGGGCGGGTGCACACCTGCTTCAACCAGGCGGTGGCGGCGACCGGCCGGCTGAGCAGCAGCGACCCGAACCTGCAGAACATCCCGATTCGTACCGAGCTTGGACGGGAGATCAGGCGCGCGTTCACGGCCGAGCCCGGACACGTGCTGATCTCGGCCGACTACTCGCAGATCGAGTTTCGCGTTCTCGCGCACATGGAGAACGACGAAGTGCTGGTCAGCGCTTTTCGCGACGGGGCCGACTTCCACGAGCGCACGGCGCTGAAGATCTTCGGCGCCGACAGCGGCCGGGACCTCCACCAGTTGCGCAGCATCGCAAAGATGGTGAACTACGCGCTCTTGTACGGCAAGGGCGCGTTCACGCTGTCGAAGGATATCGGCGTCACACAGCAGGCGGCCCAGGAGTTCATCGACGCCTACTTCGCCGGATTTCCTGGCGTGCGCGCGTTCATCGATCGGACGCTCGAGGAAGCGCGTATCACCGGCGTCGTGAAGACGCTGTCGGGACGTCGTCGTCTGGTGCCCGATCTCACGAGTCGGGATTTTCAGCGGCGCTCGGCCGCCGAGCGGATCGCGGTGAACCTGCCGATTCAGGGCACTGCCGCGGACATCATGAAGCGCGCGATGATCGACGTGCACGCCGCCCTGGCGGCGCGCCCGGGCGCGCGCATGATCCTCACGGTCCACGACGAATTGCTGTTCGAGGTTCGGAAGGAAGAGGCCGAGGACGTTGCCGAGGTGGTGCGGCGCTCGATGCAATCCGCCGCGGCGCTGAACGTGCCGCTCACGGTGGATGTCGGAATCGGCGACAACTGGAAGGACGCCAAGCCCTGATCACCGTGCCCAGCGTTCCTTGAATCGTTCCCACTCCAGCCTGAGCGTCTCCGGTGACTGCGCCAGGAGCCGCGCACGCTCGGGGATGATCGCCTGCAGCACCAGGCGATCGATGTCTCCGCGCAACTGGTCGCTTCGCTCTCCCGCGAGCGGCGCCCGTACCCAGCCTGCCTGGACCGCGTCCCACGCCGCATGCAGGTCTCCCTGCCCACGCGCCGCGGCCGCCGCCCAGTACGTGGCAGTCGCGCTCGACGGATTCGTTTCGAGCTCCGTCGCCATGCGGTCGCGGATCCTCTGGTACACCGCCTGCCGATCGAGGTCACTTCGGGGGCGGGCGTCCTGATCGAGCGCGCTCGCCCACCAGTCCAGCACCCGTTCGCGCGCGTCAATCGGCAATCCGTCTCGCGACGCGAGCACGGAGTCGAACACCGCCGCAGCCGCTCCTGGCGCATCGTCGAAGTACAAGGTCTGGCCCAGGCCGACGATGAACTCGATGCGTTCGCGGGAGGTGAACCGATCGGGGTTCAGACGCCGAAGCCGCTCGCGCGCCTTCGTCAGATCGTCGGACGCGGCGGTCTCCCGAAAGCGCTCGAGATAGGCGCGCGCGGCGATCAGGTCGGCGCTGTCCGCTCGATCGGCGCTGCTTCGAGCCTCGTCGGCGGCAGCGACGGCTTCGTCGAACTGGCGCTGATTGTAGAGCAGGCGGGCCCGCGCCAGCGGATCTTTCGGTTGGGCAGCGGCGGCGGGAAGCGACGGGGCCAGCAGGAGGAGGGCGCTGACAACCGCCTCACGCAACATGCCTGAGATGGTAGCACACCGAAAATATCTGGCTAAGCAATTGACACATCACTAGTTAGGTCGCCTGAGCCACAGTTTTGGTACAATGCAGCTCGATGGTCGAACCGAGGGTGATCCCGCGCGCGGAGCACACACTCTCGCGTTCCGACGTCGATCCTGACGCCCTCAAGGTTCTCTACCGGCTGCGCCAGGCCGACCACACCGCCTACCTGGTGGGCGGCAGCGTTCGCGATCTCCTGCTTGGGCGGCGGCCCAAGGATTTCGACGTCGGGACATCAGCGCATCCGTATCAGGTCAAGAAGCTGTTCAGGAACTGCTGGATCATCGGGCGCAGATTCCGGCTGGCCCACGTGAAATTCGGGACCAAGGTGATCGAGGTGGCGACCTTCCGGCGTCAGGTCCAGCCCGGTGAAGAGATCGTGCAGGACGGCGTCCCGGCGCCGGAGATCAGCGCCACCCCGTCCGACATCGGACACATCCTTCATCGCGACAACACCTTCGGCACGCCGGAAGAGGATGCCTTCCGCCGCGACTTCACCATCAACGCGCTGTTCTACGACATCTCCACGTTCTCGGTGATCGACTACGTCGGCGGCCTGGACGACCTGCGCGCAGGCATCGTCCGGTCGATCGGGGACCCCGAGGTTCGGTTCCGCGAGGATCCGGTGCGGATGCTGCGGGCGATCGCGCTGGCGGCACGGCTCGAATTCACCATCGAGCAGCCGGTTCTCGTCGCCATGCGGGTGCTGCGACGCGAGATCGCGAAGAGCGCGCCGGCCCGGATGCTGGAGGAGTACTACAAGATTCTCCGCGCCGGCTCGTCCGAAACGACGTTTCGCGGGTTGAAGGAGGCGGGGCTGCTCGAGCCGGTGTCGCCCGAGCTCCATAACGGGGCGGGCGATGCGCTGTGGCAATCGCTGGCGGCGGTGGACGCTCACCGCCGGAAGTTCGCGTCGACACCCGACACCCTCACCAACGCGATTCTGCTGGGCAGCCTGCTGGTTCCCCTCGGAATCTCGCCGCAAGCCGGTCGTCTGCCCGCACTCGAGGACGGGGACCACGGCGCCGCCGGGCCGCGCCTGGGCGACCTGCCGCTCGCTCGACGCGACGTCGAGCGCTTGCGCCACATCCTGTCGCTGCAGCGGCGGCTTCGCGACCTCGGCGCGAGTGTCCGTGCCCAGCGGGCGCTCACGCATCGCGGCATCTTCCGTGAAGCGCTCACCTGGATGGAGATCCACGGGGACTCGCCTGAAATCGTGGAGCACTGGATCACGGTGCTGGCCGAGCGGGGCGTCGATGAACAACCCCTCGTCCCGGGTGATGTCGAAGCTCCGCTCGTGCGCCGCCGACGGCGTCGGCGGCGGCGCCGCTATCGCGCGGCCGGCGAACAATAGGGCCCTGCCGACGCGCTTGTCAGGCGGCGACCTCTTCGATCGTCTTGTAAGGCTTGGCGAGCCGCAGTGAAATCAGCAGCTTGATGAGCGGCCATGCCGGGTCGATCTCGCTCGCCCGAAAGCTGAATTTGGGGCTGCGCGGATACCCGTGATGATTGTTGTGGAGCCCCTCGCCGCCGGTGAGCAGCGCGAGGAATCGCAGATTGGTGGCGGTGTTGTCGAAGTTCCGGTAGCCAACCGCGTGGCACAGCCCGTTGATTGAGGACGACAGGACGAAGACGTAGATGACGGCGTGAATGCTCGCGGCGAGAAGACCCCAGCCGATGCCGAGCAGGCTGCAGAGCAGCGTCACGCCGACCGCAACCCCGAGCGTTCCACGATTGAACAACCAGCGATCCCACACATCGTCCTGGATGTCGCGCGCGTACCGGGTGACGACCTCGGGATTCTTGGCTTCCTTCACGTAGTGGAACACGTTCCCAAGCTGCACCGACCAGAATCCCATGATCGCCGGGCTGTGCGGGTCGCCCTCCTGATCGGTGAACGCGTGGTGCTTGCGGTGCACGGCGACCCATTCCTTGGTCGCGATTCCGGTCGTCAGCCACAAGCACAGGCGAAACAACCATGACACCGCCGGGTGCAGAATGAGCGCCCGGTGTGTTGCCGAACGGTGGAGAAAGATTGTCGTGCTGAAAACCGCGACCTGAATGAGGGCGGCGGCGGCGGCGAGAGACAGAATGAGACGAAAAATCAAGGAGCGTCCTCCGGAATACGCGATTTATCCAGCACAAACACTCAATTTTATCACGTCCTTATCCGTACTTCTGTTCGAAATCGCGCATGAAAGACACCAGGGCCTCCACGCCCTCCTCGGGAAAGGCATTGTAAATCGACGCCCGCATGCCTCCGACGGCGCGGTGCCCCTTCAAGCCGTCGAGTCCCGCCGCTGTGGATTCCTTGACGAACGTCTTTTCGAGCTCTTCGCTCGCTAGACGGAACGTCACGTTCATGAGCGACCGCGACTCCCGGTTGGCCGTGCCGCGATAAAAGCCGGTGCGGTCGATTTCGGTGTACAACTTGCCGGCCTTTCGCTGGTTGACCGCGGCGACCGCCTCAAGGCCGCCCTGGTTCAGCAGCCACTGAATGACCAACCCGAGCGCGTAGACCGCAAAGGACGGCGGAGTGTTGTAGAGCGAGCCGTTCTCGGCATGGACCGCGTAGTTCAGCATCGTCGGGAGCGTCGACTTCTTTTCCGCCGAGCGCAGCAGCAGGTCCTCGCGCACGATCACCAGCGTGACGCCGGCCGGACCCATGTTCTTCTGTGCCCCGGCATAGATCAGCCCATGGCGCTCGACGTCGATCGGCCGGCTGAACATGTCGGACGAGGTGTCGCTGACGAGCGGCACGTCGCCGACCTGCGGCACGTCCTTGAACTCGGTGCCCTCGATGGTGTTGTTCGCCGTCATGTGCACGTACGCCGCGCCGGGGGTGAGCCTCAGCTCCGACTGCGCCGGAATCCGCGAGTAGTTCTCGCCCTTCGATGTGGCGACGATGTTCACGGCACCGACCTTCCGGGCTTCCTTGACCGCCTTGTCGGCCCAGGAGCCGGTGTCGATGTAGTCGGCCGCCTGCCCCGCGCCAAGCAGGTTCATCGGCACCATCGAGAACTGCAGACTCGCTCCGCCCTGCAGGAAGAGCACCTTGTAGTTGGCCGGAACGCGCGCCAGCGCCCGGACGTCGGCCTCCGCTTTGGCGAGGATCGATTCGAACACCTTGGAACGGTGGCTGACCTCGAGAATCGACATGCCAACCGCCGGCAAGGCGAGCATGTCGCGCTGGATCTGTTCCAGCACCGGAACGGGCATGACCGCCGGTCCGGCGGAAAAGTTGATGATGCGGTGAATTGTCGTCATTCGAGCTCCTCGAAGTGCGCCACCATGTCGTGGCCGCCGTTCAGATCTGCACCACCTGCAGATCCAGAATATGGTCGTTGCCGCTCCGAATCGAGAGGAGCAGGCCGTGCGGGGGCGCGGCGTCGAGATTGATTCTCGCAACCGCAGCCTCGGCACCCTCAAAGATGACGTTCTCGGTTTCCTGGACGTTGATGCCTGCGCCGCGCAACCGGTCGAACACATGCGCGAGGACGCCCGGGCGGTCCAGGTGACGGGCAATCAGCATGTGGGTGGCTGGTGTCTTCTTCGCCAGGTTCACCACATTCGGTACTTTCCCGCTGTTCTTGTAGGTCGCGATGACGCGCACCGCTTCGGCCGCAATCGCTTCCTGGGCCTGCTCGGTCGACGCTCCCACATGATGCGTCCCGTACACGTTCGGCAGCGACACGATCGGCGGCTTGAACGCCGCCGTCGCGGCTGATGGCTCACCGGCAAACACGTCGAGACCCGCACGGATGCCGCGCTCGCGAATCACGAGCTCGAGTGCGGCCTGATCCACAATCTCTCCGCGCGCCGTGTTGATCACGTACGAGCCGGGCTTGAGGCGCCCGAGGAGCGACGCGTTGACAAGGCCGCGCGTGTCCGGCGTCAGCGCGAGGTGCACGCTGAGAACGTCTGCGCGCTCGGCCAGCTCTTCCGGTGATGCGACGACCTGGATCCCCGGGCCGGCCTCAGCGGCCGGCGGCTGCGTCGAGAACCTGCGGCTCCAGACCAGTACCGGCATGCCGAAGGCGGCGGCGCGGCGCGCCACTTCCTGTGCGATGCTGCCAAAACCAAGCAGGCCCAGCGTCCGGCCGTACAACCCCCTGGCTTTCGAGAAGTCCTTCTTGTTCCATCGGCCGTGACGCAGTTCGACGACGCTGTCCGCGATCCGGCGATCGAGCGCGAGGATCAAGCCGAAGGTGAGCTCCGCAACAGCGATGGCGTTCTTCCCCGGACAGTTGGAGACGTAGATGCCGCGCCGGGAAGCGGCCATCACGTCGATGGTGTTGTAACCGGCGCCGGCCCGCACAACCAGCGACAGGTTCGCGTTCTCGAGCATCGCCGCGGCCACCACCGTGCCGCGCACGACGAGCACCTCTGCGCCGCTGGTACGGATCGCCGCCATCAGGCTCTCGCCGTCGAGGTCGGGCTGATGGAGCACCAGGCATCCGGCAGCCCGAAGGCCGTCGATGCCGCTCTGCTCGAACTTGTCCGCGACCAGTACCTTCATCGATCAGATGACATGAATCAGCAGGCCGTCCCGCAGCTTCGGCTCGAACCAGGTGGACTTTGGCGGCATGATTCCTCCGGCGTCCGACACTGCCATCAGGTCGGCGACGCTGACCGGGCAGAGTGAGAACGCCACGGCCGCCGTGCCGGAGTCCACCAGCCTTTCGAGCGCGCCAGTGCCGCGCGCGCCGCCGACGAAGTCGATGCGTTTGTCGGTTCGCACGTCGGCGATGCTCAACACCGGCGCGAGCAGGTGGTCCTGGAGCACGCTGACGTCGAGCGAACCGATGGCGCCTGACGGGTCCGATGCCGTGGTCGGCCGCACCAGCCACCATCGGCCGTCCAGGTACATCGCGACGTCACCCCGGCGCTCGGGAATCGCCGGCCCCGGTTGAAGCGCGAAGCGCTCGCCGACCGCCTCCAGGAACTGTTCCGGCGAGCGGCCACCGAGGTCCTTCACGACGCGGTTGTAGGCGAGCACCTGCACCTGGTCGTGCGGAAATGCGACCGCCAGCACGCTATGGAAATCGGCGCCGTCGCCGAGCGGTTGTCCCTTCACGCCCCGGCCACGCATGTCGTCTCTCGCGCGGGCCGCGCTCGCTGCCCGGTGGTGGCCATCGGCGATGTAGAGCGTCTCGATCGGCGCGAAGGCACGGACCAGCGCCTCTCGATCGGCGCCGTTCGTTCGCCACATCGTGTGTCGGACGCCGTCAGCGGCGGTGAAATCGACCAGTGGCATGCCGGCGACGACCCGCGAGGCGATGTCGTTGACATCCGCCGAAGCCCGGTAGGTCAGAAACACCGGTCCGGTCTGCGCCCCGAGCGCCAGCATGTGCCGCGTGCGATCGTCCTCCTTGTCGCGGCGGGTTCGCTCGTGCTTCCTGATGATGTCGCGGTCGTACTCGTCGAGGGAGAAACAGGCCGCGATGCCCAGTTGCTCATGGTCGCCCATCCGGAGCCGATAGAAATAGACACTCGGCTCCGACTCCAGGGTCATCGCCCCATCCTTCAGCCGCGCGAAGTTCTGCGCCGCCCGCTCGTAGACCGCGTCCGCATAGGCATCTGCATCCGGCGGCAGCTCGATTTCGGCACGCGACACGCGCAGGAAGCTGAGGGGGTTCCCTTCGGCCAGGGCGCGCGCTTCGTCGGTGCTGACAACGTCGTACGGAACCGCCGCGATACTCGCTGCGTCCGAGGGCCGTGGCCGGAGCGCGCGAAACGGCAAAAGAGTCGCCATGGAACCCTCGATTATAGACGATGGGCGGCCGCGCGCGCTTTTTGGCACGGTGACGTGCACAATACGACGCATGAAGCTGTACGTGGAACCGATGGATGCAGTCGTCGTCGAGGTTCGTGACGATGGATGCGTGCGGCTCGAGCACGAGGACTGGTCGCGGCCAACGCTGCAGGAGCGGCGCGCGATTATCTATTCCGCAGAGAACGAAATCGCCGCGCTGCGGGAGCTGCTCGAGGTGCTCGAGCACCGGCCGTGACACCGGGCGCCGAACCGGGGCGCGGGCCCTACCTGCGTGGGCGGTGCGCCGCGGCAGCCGTCTGCAGAATTCATCCCTGGGGCGGCAGACCTGCTCGTTCGAAGACGACCGTCGCCACCGCGGAATAATCGAGCTCGGCGCCCCCGTTGTCGACCAGCGCCCCGACCAACTGCGCCACGACGCGGGTCGATGGAATCGGGACGTCGTGAGCGGCGGCGAGCTCGTTGGCGAGCCGCAGGTCCTTCTCGTACAGCCTGGCCCTGAATCCAGGCGCGTAGTTCCCCTTGATCATCCGTTCGCCGTGCACCTCCAGCACCCGGCTCGACGCAAATCCGCCGAGCAGCGCCTCGCGCACGCGCGTCACGTCGACGCCCACTTTCCGCGCCAGCGCGAACGCCTCGCTGACCCCGGCGAGCGCTCCGCCGATCGCGATCTGGTTGGCGACCTTGCAGACCTGTCCGGATCCGGGCTCGATCCCGACGTGGACGATGCGCTGCGGGCTCCCCATGCATTCGAGCAACGGCTTGACGCGCGCGAACGCTCCCGCGTCGCCGCCAACCATGATTGACAGCGATGCGCCGATGGCGCCGATCTCTCCGCCGCTCACCGGCGCGTCGAGCATCACCGCACCCTTCTCGGCAACCATCGACGCCAGCCGGCGTGTGGCCACCGGCGAGATGCTGCTCATGTCGATCACGATCGATCCGGGCGAGATCGCCGCCACCACCCCCCCGGGCCCGCCGAGCACCGCTTCGACGTCCGGTGTATCCGGCAGCATCGTGATGACGATCGTGGTCCGCCGCGCCAGATCGGCGATACCGGCGGCGGCGGTGGCTCCGGCGTCGACGAGCGCGTCAACCGGCCCCCGGCTGCGGTTGTAAACAGTCACCGCGTGACCACGCGAGACGAGATGCCCGGCCATTGGCCGCCCCATCACGCCAAGTCCAATGAAACCGACGTTCTCCGGCATCGAGGCCCTCCGAAGTTGTCCGATATAATGCCAAGCCGATTGAATCTTCACAACACGGTTGCCCTGATCACCGGCGCCAAACGCATTGGCGCCGTCGTCGCCGAGGAGCTGGCCCGGCGCGGCGTCAACGTGGCGCTGTCGTATTCGCGCTCGAAGACCGAGGCGGATCTCGCCGTCGCGCGCGTTCGGGCGCTGGGAGCAAACGGTCAGTCGTTTCAGGCCGATCTGACGTCCCCGGACGCGTGCAGAGCGCTGGTCGCGAGCACCGTGGCGTCGTTCGGCCGACTCGACATACTCATTCAGATGGCGTCGGTGTATGCTGCCCGCCCGTTCGACGAGTTGACCGACGACGATTGGGCGGCGTCGGCCAACGTCGATCTGCGATCGTCATTTCTCTGCGCGCAGGCGGCCGTCCCGCACATGCGCGCGCAGGGGGGCGGGCGGATCATCAACTTCAGCGACTGGCTGGCAAAGAGCGGGCGGCCGCGGTATCGGGGCTTTCTGCCGTACTACGTGGCGAAAGCGGGAGTGATTGCGCTCACCGAGGCGCTGGCGCTGGAGCTGGCGCCGGACCACGTGCTGGTGAACGCGATTGCCCCGGGTCCGATCGTCGCTCCCCCTGGGACCACGAGTGAGGAACACCGGGCGGTGGAGACCGCGACACCGCTCGGTCGATGGGGTGGGGAGATCGAGATCGCCAAGGCGGTGCTGGCGCTCCTCGACAGCGACTTCATCACCGGCGAGACCATCCGGGTGGACGGCGGCAGACACGTGCGGTGAATCGGACACTTCGTGTTCCTTCGTGCCTTCGTGATGAAAGACTGCTACGGCAGATCGAAGGCGCTCTAGGTGCTCGGTTCAAAGTCCGGCCCGCTCGAGAATCGAGTCGAGCACCGACTGGGCGCGGCCGATGGGCAGATTGCTGATGTAGAAATGTCGCGCTCCAGCGTCGAGCAGCGCGCGCAGCGTGCGCGCGCATATCTCCTCTGGTGTCGCGCCGGCGCCGAACTCCCTGGTCAATCCTTCGGCCGGAACCGGCAGGAAGCTGTTCAGGGCGGTCAACGTCCGCGGGTTGGCGCTCCTGTAGAAGAAGACGCCGAACACGCCGGGCAGCGGCACTCGTCGTCGGGCGGCCGCGTCGATGAACCGGCGGACCGCGTCGATCTGATGATGGCTGACGACCTGGGTGAGGAAGAACTCGGCGTGGAAATCGGGTCCGGCGAGGTAGTCCACCTGACGTTCGGCATGGGCATGCGGATTCGCCCAGCCGCCGAGTGACAGGATGTGATCGCGCTCGTGAAGCGCCTGGCGCAATTGCCAGGCATGCTCGACGCACCGCGGAGTACCGACCGACTTGTCCCCGCCGAGCACCACCAGCGCCGGGAAGCCGTGCTGGTGGGCGCGGTCGGCGTAGGACAGGCAGAACTCGCGCGAGTGCTTGGTCGTCAGAAAGGGCACGATCCGCTCGCGCGGCACGTCCGTGCCGAGATTCGTGACCAGGTGGCGAAGGTTGTCCTCTTCCTCTGCGCCGACTGCGCTGTCGGTGAGGAAGACGTAGGTTCCTTCGCGGGTGAGGCGCCGCACCGCATGGTAGGTGTCGATCCACGCGTCCATGCCTTCGCTCGTCGCCAGCTCCGCCCGCGGCGGCCGCAGCTCGGCGGCAAAGACGTTGGCGCCCGAACCGAGCGCCGTCAGGAAATCGGGGGGAGGCACCTGGCCGCGCCGAGCCTAGTCGGCTCGCCTGTGACTCTTGAGAATTTCGTCGATCAGGAAGAGGTCGGTGAGCAGCGCACGCAGGTGGATCGACGCATTCAGATTGTCGACCAGCTGTGAGCTGATGGACGGCTGGGCCAGAACGATCTGCACGGCAGCCTGGGCGTCCTTCGCGTCGCGCTCAATCACCGCCATGAACGCGGCGTAGGGCGCCATCGATTCGACCTCGAGGCGCCCGACAAAGCCGGTGATGAACTGCGCGAGGCCGGTGAGGGCCCCGTCGCACTTCTTCAGGAAATCGCGAATCTGGCTGGCGGCCCCTTCGCCGGGCTCAGACGCCAGCCCCTGGCCCGCGTAGGCGAGCATGAATTCGTAACACTCTTCGATCGCGTCACACCGGGAGTTGAGCTGGACGCGCGCCTCCGCGAGATCGGCCGGCGTCGTGCTCACGAGCGCGCCGCTGACGCCTTACCGCGGGCCTTCCAGCGCTCGGGGTCGTGGTGCTCCAGGTAGTGGCGGCGCGTCACCCAACCGAAAATCATGCTCTTCGTGATCCACCATTTTTCGGGCCGGACGGCGAAGTACACGTGGGCGATCACCAGGCCGACCAGCGCGACACCAGCAACGCCATGAAGCACGTAGGTGAAGCCCCAGGTGCTGTCGGTCAGGAGATAGGGGTTGCGCGTGAACAGCGGGTTCCGGACACGGGCCATCATGAACATCCCTGAGATCGCGGCGGCGAGGCCGACGACCAGGATAGCCATGTGATACAGCCGGTTGCCGAGCGGATACTTGCCCGATTTCGGGCCCGGCACGTCGTGACCGATCTCGCGGAGCATCTCGGCTTTGAACTCCGGGATGTCCTTCGGGCCGATCCAAATCGACCAGAAGTCGAGAAAGAAGGTGGCGTGAATGATGTGGTAGATGATCGACCCGGTCAGCACCAGGCCGGCAATCCAGTGCCATTCCACCCACGCGAACCGCACGCCGGCGATTGGCAGGAAGGCGGTGAAGAGCAGGACGAACATCGAGGCCGCCATGACCCAGTGGAACATCCGGGCCATGAAGGTGTGGCGCTCGATCCGTTCAGGCAGGTGCTTGTAAGCGCCTTCGAGCGCGTCGGTCTCGGCGGCGCTGCGCTTGCGATGGGCCGAGAGAATCATGTAGCTCGCGTGAGCCACGAGGAACATCAGCCCCGCGAACAGCGACGCCCATAGCAGATCCCACGAAATGTGCGTGAGGATCTCTTGCCCCCACGGGTTGCGGCCCCACGTCAGGAAATCCATTGTCCTGCTCCCCTAGTCACAAGCCACCGGCCGCAAGCGCCTGCCCGGTTTCGGAGCAGGGCGTCTTGTGACCGGCGACCGGGACCTGATTTTATGACTTGTGACTCGTGTCCGACAACTTCCAGGTCGAGCGCATGAACTTACGTCGTGACCGCGGCCTGCGCGGTGCCGCGGATCGCCCGCTTCACGAGATTCCGCATCATCGGGATCTTGTAGCCGTTGTAG
>WHSN01000058.1 GCA_009380045.1 Luteitalea sp. | reverse complement strand
GCCGTGACCTGCAGCTCGCTCTGTAGACCGATGAAACGCTCCGGTCGATCGATTGAGAGTGATGGTGCGGCGCCACGTCCCGCCGCGACGAACACCCCGCCACCAACGAGAAGAGCCAGGACGACGAGAGCAGTGAGCCAGCGGAACATTTACTCAATAATACAAGTTTGCTAACATCAGAGGTTCCTCTTCGGCGCACGCCGGTATTGTCCGTGGTCAGACATGTGGTTCTCGGCCACCGGACCGGCGGTTCACGACGGCGGTATCGTCTAACGGTTAGGACGGATGGTTCTCAACCATCAAATCGGGGTTCGATTCCCCGTACCGCTACCATTTCCTCGTCCGATTTTCACGTATGACGGCCCCGCGCGCTGGCGGGGCTTTTTTGGTACCATCCGGCGCACATGGCGGTCGGCTTCGCGCTGTTCATCACGACGCTGATCCTGCGCGGCGCCAGCGCAAATCGCCACGTGCGCGGGCGTCTGCTCGCCTCGGCGCTCGCGTTCGCCGGCTACGCATTGCTCGGCGCCGCACTGCGGTACCCCAATCTCTCGGCCGACGTTTTCCAGCAAATCCGGACGGTGCAGCCGTTGCTGCTCGCCTTCGGCGTCATCAGCGCCGTGGTCGCACTGGCCATCAACCCATGGCGCGCCGATCGCCTGCCGGATCGATTCCCCAATATCGTCCAGGACGTGATCGTGATCGTGCTGTTCGCGGGCGCGGCGACGCTGCTGATGCAGGAACGGGTGCTCGCGGCGACGGCCGTCGGCGCGGTGGTGATCGGCTTCGCATTGCAGGACACACTCGGCAACCTGTTCGCCGGACTCGCGATTCAGATCGAGAAGCCGTTCCGCGTCGGCCAATGGGTGCGGATCGCCGACACCGACGGGCTGGTGCGGGAGGTGACCTGGCGGGCGACGAAGATCCGCACCAAGACGGGTACTTCGTGGTCGTCCCCAACAGCAAGGTGTCGGACGAGATCATCATCAACTATTCGGAGCCGACACCGGAGACGCTGATCGAGGTGGATGTCGGCGTCAGCTACGATGCGGCGCCGAATCAGGTGAAGATCGCGATTACCGCGGCGCTCGCAGACCATGCCGGTATCCCGACCGACCGCGAGCCGGAGGTGCTGCTGGTCGATTTCGGGGCGTCTGCCGTGGTCTGCCGGATCAGGGTGTGGACCACCGATTTTGGCGGCGACGAACAGATCCGTGACCGCATCCTCTCAGCGGTCTACTACGCGTTCCGGCGGCAGTCGATCGAGATCCCCTATCCGATCCAGGTCGAAATGCACAAGGAGCCGGGCGATGGCGCGGCGGCACGCGCCGAGCTCCTCAAAGACGCGATCGAGCGCGTCTCGATCTTCGAGGCGCTCACGAACGAGGACCGGGAGGAGCTGTCGGCCGGCGCCACTCCGTCTCTCTACGCCTCGGGCGAGCTGGTCGTTCGACAGGGGGAGGCAGGGCGCTCGATGTTCGTTGTCGCGTCTGGCGAGGTGGTCGTCACGCTGGATCCCGGGGATCGGGTCGTCGCACGATTGGCTCCCGGCGACTTCTTCGGTGAGATGTCGCTGCTGACGGGCGCCCCCAGGACCGCGAATGTTCGCGCGTCCGCCGACTCCCAACTGATCGAGCTGACCGTCGACGCGTTCAGGCGTTTCGTGCTCGCGAATCCCGCGGCGGTCGAGCAGGTAGGAATGGCCGTCGCCCGGCGCGCCGCCGAGCTCGAGCAGCTGCGTGCCGAGGGGGCCGCGGCGCCGCAGGCTGAACCTCCTCAGAATTTCCTCGCGCGGGTCCGCCGGTTCCTGAATCTTCGATCTGATCATCTGGGGATGTAGTCATTTCGGCGTCATCACCCAATGACCTAATGACCCAATGACCCAATGACCAGATGACCCGATGACCAGATGACCCAATGACCAGATGACCCACTCCCTACCGCCTGTAACCCCGGTACCCTTGTTCATACCCCTGCTGGAACGCGGCGCGGTAGGCCCGCTTGTAGTCGTCGCGCGAGCCGTACCGGCTGTTGTAGTCGTGATCGCCGGAGCGGTACCGCGGCGCGCGAACCGGATCGAAGCGCCGCCGCTCACGCGCGTCCTCGCGCCCCCGGGCGATGCCGTCGCGATAGCCGATCTCGGCGGCAGGCGATGCGTACACCGGATAGCGGCTCGGTTGCCCGAATACTGGGCGGCGGCCTTGTGGAGGACGGCTGTCGTTCCGCGCGTAGCGCCGGTATCCGTCGTTGTAGCCTCTGATGAACCCCTGCCTGAAACCTTCCCGGTATCGGCCCCTGTCTCCGCTTCCACGATACCGGTCGTCGGCATCACGGTAGTCGTCGTGCCGTCCGTAGTCGAAGCTCCGTCCTCGACGGGCGTCGCTCTCGCCTTCAGAGCGCCCGCGGTCGTACCCGTTGCGATAGGCGCGATCGTCGACGCGCGCGTTCCCGGGCCTGCCGTACGGGCCGCGGTACGACGCGCATGCTGGCATTGCCGCCAGCACGACGAGGGCGAACGCGGCGGGCAGGTAGCGGTGTGCCTTGAACATCGTCTCGACTCCCCAAACGCTGGCAACGACCGGGGAGTTCAAGCGCCATGCCACGAGGATGGCGACGTTTTTCGCACGGTATTCGGCGATCGAAAGGGGAGGTGTCCTCGCTCGCGGTCACTTCAGAAGTCGGCGCGCAGCGTCGGCGCTTGCGCCGTCGCGGTCGCTGTCACCGAGCCTGATCGCTGATTCGAGATGTCCCCGTGCCGCATCGCGTCTGCCGGAGCGACTCTCGATCCTGCCGAGCTCGAAGTGCGCTCTGCCGTGTACCCAATCGCGCCCGGGTTTGCCGAGCGCGGTGGACAAATCGGCCCGCGCCTGGTCCGCCCTCCCCAACTCCGCCAGTGCCGCGCCCCGCTTGTAGTACCAGAGTGCCTCTTCGCCGAACATCAGGGTTCGCGAATCGGTGACGAGCTTCGAGATCCCTTCGGAGAGAACCTGCACGGCTGCAGCATGACGGCCGGCGCGCAGCAGCGTTGCTCCGGTTTCAAGCCACAGCAGCCGGTTCAATGGATACCGGCGACGCAACGCCTCCAGCTGCGCGAGGGCCTCGTCAAATCGCTGTTCGCGGTTGTACAGGAGCAGGAGTGCCAGCCGCGCGTCGGCCTGGTTGTCGCCCTCGTACTCCGCGGCCCGCTGAATCAGCTGAAGACCCTTCTCCCGGCCGCCGCCGAAGCCGGCCGCGTACGCCATCCAGCGGAGCGGCATCGACAGGTCCGCGATCAGGTAGCGGTACACGCCGACGATGAGGCCGGCGTCGTGTCGCGCAGGACTGAGCGCCAGCACACGCTCGTGTGCGTCGAAGGCCTGCTTGGCCGCCTTGAATGCGCCGAGTACCCCACCCTCGATCGTCGCCATGTAGGAGGCGCGCAATCCGATGGCGGCTCCGAGCTCGAACGATGCATCCGGGTCGCGAGGCTGCGCCGACAGCTTGGCTCGGGCGAGGGCAAGCGCCTTGTCAAGCGATCGATGGAACTCCTCCGATAGCGCAGCCGGTGGCGGGGGCAGCCGGACGTCGTCTCGCGAGACGCGACCGAGGTAGCTGTCGACGGTCATCGTCCCTCGGTCGAAGGCAATGGCGATCCACAGGGCGCCGGCGAGCGCTCGATAGGCGGCCGGGTCCTCGGGGTCGGCCGCGATCGCGTCGCGGAAGGTGGCGGCGGCGCGCCCGGGTTCGAGGCTGTAGAGCTCGGTGCTGCCGCGGGCGCGTAGCGCTGCCGACGCAGGGTTTGCCCACGCTGTGCCCGCCGTCACCGGCCCGGCAACCGTGACGGCCACGAGCAGCCTCGTCACGAAGGCGCCCACGTCCACGATCTTACGCCCGGCCTCCGGCTTGCGCCCGCTTGTGCCTTCTGCATACAATCTTTCCCGTAATTCGACGCGTTCGTAACCTCGGAAGAAGGAGTCGGCGTTGGACAACGTGGCGACCCTCGGCACGGCGGCGCATGAGCACGCGCACGACCACGCTCATGAAGAGCTTGGGTTCTGGCGGAAGTACGTGTTCTCGCAGGATCACAAGGTAATTGGCATTCAGTACGCCTTTACATCACTCCTTTTTCTCCTTTTCGGCTTCGGGCTGATGATGGTGATGCGGTATCAGCTGGCCTACCCGGGCTCGCCGATTCCGCTGATCGGAAACTGGCTGGGTTCGGCGAACGCGCCGGGCGGCATCATGCTTCCCGAGTTCTACAACCAGCTCGGGGCCATGCACGGCACGATCATGGTGTTTTTGGGCGTGGTGCCACTCGCGGTGGGCGGTTTCGGCAACTTCGTGATGCCGCTGCAGATCGGCGCACCCGATATGGCATTCCCCAAGCTCAACATGATGAGCTACTGGGTGTACTTCGTCGGCGGCGTCGTGATGCTGGTCAGCTTCTTCATGACCGGCGGCGCCGCGCAGTCGGGGTGGACGTCCTACCCTCCCCTGGCGGTCATCTCCCCCGGACAGACGATGTGGCTGATCGGAATGATCTTCCTGATCACATCGTCGCTCCTCGGCTCGGTGAACTTCATCGTGACCATCGTTCAGTTGCGGGCACGGGGCCTCACCTGGATGCGGTTGCCGTTCTTCGTCTGGGCGCAGTTTGTCACCTCGTTCCTCCTGCTGCTGGCGTTCCCGCCGCTCGAGGCCGCCGGAGTGATGCAGTTGATGGACCGGGTGGCCGGCACCAGTTTCTTCATGCCGAGCGGTCTGGTTGTGAGCAACCAGGTGGCCACGAGCCTTACCGGTGTCGCCACAGGTGCCGTCGGATCGGGGGGCGGCAACCCGCTCCTCTGGCAGCATCTGTTCTGGTTCCTCGCTCATCCCGAGGTCTACGTCCTCATCCTCCCGGCGATGGGCATCGTGTCCGAAGTGATCGCCAACAACACCCGTAAGCCGTTGTGGGGATACCGGGCGCTCGTCTACTCGGTCGGCTTTCTCGGGTTCATGTCGTTCATCGTGTGGGCCCACCACATGTTCATGACCGGCATGGGGACGACGATGAGCGCGTTCTTCCAGACGACGACGATGATCATCTCGATCCCGTCGGTGGTCATCTTGACCGCGTTGCTGCTGTCGCTGTGGGGCGCGTCCATCCGCTTCACGACGCCGATGCTCTTCGCGCTCGCGTTCCTCCCGATGTTCGGGATCGGCGGATTGACCGGTCTGCCGCTGGGGCTGGCGCCTTCAGATATCCACCTGCACGACACCTACTACGTCATCGGGCACTTCCACTACGTCGTGGCGCCGGGGACGATCTTCGCGCTGTTTGCCGGCATCTACTACTGGTTCCCCAAGGCGACCGGCCGGCAGATGAACGAGCTGCTCGGCAGGATCCACTTCTGGGGATCGTTTGTCTGCATCAACCTGGTGTTCGCCCCGATGCTCATCCAGGGGCTCGGCGGTATGAACCGCCGGCTGTACGACGGCGGCATGCAGTACGCGCTCAATGCCGACCTCCTGAAGTGGAACGTGGTGATCGGGATGGCCGCGTGGACGCTCGGGTTGTTCCAGCTGCCGTTCATCATCAACTTCATCATGAGCATCAAGTGGGGCAAGCCGGTCGACAACAATCCGTGGGAGGCGACGACGCTCGAGTGGTCGGCGCCGTCGCCTCCGGGGCACGGTAATTTCCTGACTGAACCAGTGGTGTATCGCGGTCCATACGAATACAGCGTGCCGGGCGCGGCGCAGGATTTCACGCCGCAGTTCGAGCCGGAGCGAGCATAGCGATTCACCGCCGGGCACGCTGAGGCCGGAGCCCTCAGCGGTCGCGGGCGGTTTGACAAGGTCCGCATGAATATTCCGTACACGGTAGAAGTCCGGCCCGACACCGGCCTGGCGAATGGCAAGCTCGGCATCTGGCTGTTTCTCGCGTCCGAGGTGATGCTGTTCGGGGCGCTGTTCTCGAGCTACATCATCCTGAGAACGGGATCCATTCACTGGCCGCAGGGCGAGCTGAACGTCTGGCTCGGGATGGTGAACACCTTCATCCTGATCGGCTCGTCGGTGACGATGGTGATGGCTTGGGCGTCTCTCAAGTTGAACGACTGGGGCAAGCACCGCCTCTATCTCATTCTCACCTTCGCCCTGGCCGGGATCTTCCTGGTCAACAAATACATCGAGTACGCCGATCACATCACCCGCGGCGAGTACCCCTCCCACAGCACGTTTGTGGCAATGTACTTCACGCTGACCGGCCTGCACGGGCTTCACATTCTCGGCGGCATGGTGGTGATGGCCTATTTCATCGGGCCCGGCAAGAAGATGTACCAGACCAACCGCGAGCAGTTCGTGAACCGGATCGAGTACACCGGCCTGTACTGGCACTTCGTCGACCTGGTCTGGATTTTCCTGTTCCCGGTGTTATACCTGTTGTAGGGCGGCAAGCCGTGTCAGCCTGCGAGCGCGAGGCCGCTCGGGGGAAAAGCGGAGAGAGAAGACGATGCATTCAGAAGCCGACGACATCAAGAAGCACGTGCGCACCTACTGGATGATTGGCGGTGCTCTATACGTATTCACTGTCATCACGGTGGCGGTGAATCAGATCCACCTCGCGCTGCCGTTCGCCGTCACCCTGGCGCTCATCGTCGCCAGCATGAAGGGCTACATGGTGGCGAGCGTCTTCATGCACCTCAATCACGAGAAGAAGTGGATCTACGGGTCGCTACTCCTGACGGTGGCGTTTTTCATCGTCCTGATGTCGATTCCCCTGTTCACGGTGATGGACTCCATCGGCACCGATATTGTGCAAGAGGTCCCGGCCGGTTCGGCGCATCCCGGCGCCGGAGCCCCGGCGCACTGACATGTCGCTGCGCGCGTTTCACCTGCTGTTCATCGGGCTCTCGGTCGTGCTGGCGGCATTTTTCGCCGCCTGGGCGATGGGCCAGTATCGTCTCGAGCACCAGCCGGTGTACGCGCTCACGGGGGTGCTGTCGCTCGGGGCCGGCTGCGGCCTGGCGGTGTACGGCACGAAGTTTCAGCGGAAAACGAGGAACCTCTGAGCATGCGTCATGCGGTGATCACGGCCTTGATCGTGGCGGCGCCGCGGGCGGCGATGGCTTGCCCCGTGTGTTTCGGGCAGAGCGACTCGCCGCTGGCGAACGCGATCAACATGGGCGTCATCATGATGCTCGGCGTCGTCGCCGTGGTGCTCGGCAGCTTCGCCTCGTTCTTCATTTATTTGAACCGGCGGGCGAAACAGCTTGCCGCGCCAGGCTCGCCTGACGGCGGACACTACGCCCACCCAATGTCCAAGACGAACCCCCAGGAGGGGACCGCGTAATGCTGAACTATCTCGGGCTGCCTATCGCGGCGTCGGAGCACGCCGGCGAGATCGACCACATGATCAGCCTGGTGCACTGGCTGATGCTGCTCATGTTCGTCGGCTGGGGGCTGTTCTTCATTTACGTGCTGTTCCGATTCCGCAAGGGCGCGAATCCTCGCGCGGACTACGTCGGCGCCAAAGGCAAACTGTCGAAGGGCACCGAGATCGCCATCGTCGTCGCCGAAGTCGTTCTGTTGGTCGGCTATGCGATTCCAGCGTGGGCGCGCCGTGTGCAACAGTTCCCCGCCGAGAGCGAAGCCACCGTCGTCCGGGTGATCGCCGAGCAGTTCGCGTGGAACATCCACTATCCAGGCGCGGACGGCAGATTCGGCCGGACCGACATCAATCGGGTCTCGTCGGAGAACCCGATCGGACTCGATCGGACCGATCCCGACGCCAAAGATGATCTCACGACCATCAATCAGTTGACGCTGCCGGTCGATCGTCCGGTGCTGGTGCACCTCTCGAGCAAGGACGTGATCCACAGCTTCGGATTGTTCGAGATGCGGGTGAAGCAGGACGCCGTTCCCGGCCTCGACATGCCGGTGTGGTTCATCCCCAATCGGATCGGCGACTACGAGATCGCCTGCTCGCAGCTGTGCGGTCTCGGCCACTATCGGATGCGCGGCTTTATCAACGTGAAGTCCGAGGCCGATTACCGTGCCTTCCTGGCGGAAGAAGCGAAGTTCCTGACCCAGTAACAGCTGGCAGCTCAGAGGAATTTTAGCAACAGCCTGCGGAGCAGCCCCAGGAGGCTCCGTGTCCTCCGACCGCTCTGCGCTCATCGGCCGTTCGTTCTCGTCAGGGACCTCACGGCCTCGAGCACCTCGTCGGCGTGGCCGTCGACCTTCACCTTGTCCCACCGTTTCGCCACCGTTCCATCCTTGTCGATCAGGTAGGTGGTGCGCGCCACGCCCATGAAGCTGCGGCCGTACATCGACCGTTTCTGCCAGACGCCATACTTGTCGGCGACCTCGTGCTCCGGATCGGCGAGCAGCGGAAACGTGAGCCCATATTTCCCGGCGAACCTCGCTTTGCTCGCTTCGTCCAGGATGCTCACGCCGAGCACCACCGCGTCGCTCGACCTGAACTTCGGCAGCGAGTCGCGAAAGCCGCAGGCCTCCTTCGTGCAACCCGAGGTGTCGTCCTTCGGGTAAAAATACAGGACGACGGGGCGGCCTGAGTACTCGCTGAGACGATGGGTCCGACCATTCTGGTCGATCAGGGCGAATGACGGCGCTTTCCGGCCGGGCTCAATCACGGACATGGGATCCTCGACGCTCCTCTGATGGTGTTCATTCCCGACAACACTGCAGGCCTGTCAGATGTTCGCGCAGCCAGCCCGATCTTCCGCGACCTACAACCCGTGCCCGCCGGCAGCGGGAGGCGAACGTGTCGGTGCAGAACGCGCGTATGGGTCAACCCCCACAATCATGTGATCGACGATCGCGTGATCAGTGGCGGCGATTGACGCTCGGACGCTCTCTCGCGAGCCCTACGACGCGAGAAACTCGCGCGTGAGTCGTTCGAGCAGTGTCGGCAGCGGTTCGCCATTCAGGGCAAAGTTGCCGTGCTCCGGTGTCCACGAGAGCTTGTAGCTCCTGGCCATGGCCGACACCCAGATCTGGCGAACCGGGGCATTGGGGGAGACGACGAACTTGGCTTCGCGTGGCTCCTCGAACACGAGATCGAGCACGCCGTTCTGCAGTTCGACTTCGAAGCCTTCCTGGTCGGCGAGCCGCAGCAGCGTCTGGCGAGCCGCCTGAAGCACCTCGTCGCTCTTGGTCCGGAATTCCTGCTCAGACAGCGTCGTCATTGTGGTGGTTAAACCTTTGGCGTCCGGCCCCCGTCTAAGAGTTCAGGGAAGGAGACACACATGCATGAATGGTCGTTTTCGGCGACTGCCGAATGGGTGGTCGGAGCGTTGCTCGCCGCGACAATCGTGGCGATGGTATTCGTTTAGCGTTTCGTCGCAACGTAGCTCTTCCGCGCTCGGGCCGTCATACCGGGCCGCTTCAACCGCACGGTCAGCTTGTGGACTTTGCCGTCGAGCTGTTTCCCCTCGAAGCCGAGCGCGTATTGGCTGTGCAGCTCCTGGGCGACGCGTGAAAACGTCGATCCCAGGTCGCTCGTTTTCTTCAACTCGAAGTAGCCGCCGCCTGTCTCTTCCGCGAGCCGGCGGAGTCCGCTGTCCGGCCTGCTGCGTGTGCCCATGAACTCGCTCTGCAGTCCGATGGCGTAAATCATCACCTCCTCGGCGCGCGCCCGGTCGAGCACGGTGCCTCGGCCGGTGCGGCTGGAGGTGTCCTCGCCATCTGTGAACACCAGAACGACACGACGTCCCTCGATACCCTGCAGAGAATTCAGTCCCTCGTCCACCGCGTCGTACAAACGGGTGCCGTTGCCGTAGTCGAGATCCTTCACTTCCGCAATCAATCCGTCACGGTCGCTCGAGAACTGCGCGCTCAGCTCGATCTTGTCGTTGAAGGCGCCGACGGCCGCCTGGTCCTCCGGCAGAAGACGGATCAGAAACTGTTCCGACGCCGTTTTCAGCAGCTCGATCGATGACGTCATGCTGCCGCTCGTATCGAGCAGGAGCACCACCGAAATCGGCTGCACCTCATTGCGGAAGACGAGCAGTTCCTGCGGCTTGTCGTTGTCGAAGACCTCGAAGTCCTCCTGGACAAGGTCGGGCACGAGGCGATTCTGCCCATCGAGCACCGTGGCAAACAGCGACACGATCTGGGTGCCGGTGCGGAAGGTTGGCTCCTGCTGCGCCGCGACGGGCAGAGAGGCAAGCGCAATTGCCACGACGGCTGCCGCCGCGACGAGCGCGATCGGGGAGTGCGACGTCCAAGCCATGAGCACAGCTTACAGCAACCGCTGTTCCTTCTTCAGCCTGCGACGAACCTGATGATTCAGGCGTAAGGGCCCTCCGCCTGTCCCCAGCCGGGGACGTGGAGGGCATCGAGGAGGACATCGGCCCTGGAGATTGTCAGCACGCCGGCGGCCCTGAGACGACCTCGTGATTGCGCGACCGATCGCGATCGTGGTTGCCGAAGACCGACTTGACTGGTCGGATATCAAGTCGTAGACTGTCTGGGCATCTTGAGACAGAATCTCGTTTTGGGGTCGACATGCTGCAGGCGTTCGTGATCACTCTCCGGGAAGGGCTCGAAGCGTTTCTCATCGTTGCCATCAGCCTCGCATATTTGCGCAAGAGTGGACGGCATGAGCTCGTCCCCGCCGTTCGCCTCGGCATCGCCGTCGCGATTGGCCTGAGTATCGGCGCAGCGTTCCTTTTCCAGCGAGCCTCGAATCAGGCGCTCTGGGAGGGGCTTCTCGCCATTGCCGCGGCCATCTCGGTGGCATCGCTTACAGTGCACATGTGGCGGACGGCCAGGCGGATCAAGGGCAACATCGAAGGTCACCTCTACAATTCCACTCTCAAGAGCGGGACGGCGGCATTCCTCGGCGTATTTGGCTTCACGCTGCTCATGATCAGCCGCGAGGGGATGGAAACCGCACTTCTCATGGGAACGCTCCTGTTCCAGGTGAAGTCTGCCAACGTGATTGCCGGTGCCGTCACCGGGACGGTCCTGGCCGCGTTCGTGGCCTGGTTGTGGTCGCGGTACGGCCACCGCGTGAACCTGGCACTGTTCTTTCAAGTGACCGCCGTGTTTCTGCTCGTGTTCGTGGCGCAGCTCCTCATATACGGGTTTCACGAGCTGACGGAAGCCAATATCCTTCCCTACAGCGAACCCCTTCATTGGGCGACCGAGCCGTATGGACCGGACGGCCGGTATGGCCAGTACCTCACCTACCTTCTGGTGATGTTGCCGCTCGGTTGGCTGGTGTTGAGCTCGTTCCTTCCGGCGCGCACGGCGGTCCAGCAAACATCAGCGAAGGCGTAAACCGCCCCACTTCCTCGCCTCGCGGTGACGTTTGACATCGTCCGCTGAGCGGCGGCCTTACCTGGATCGTGCTCGTGGCGTGGCGGTGCTCGTCATGATCCTCGCGCACGTGCTGGACGCGTGGACGCACACCGGCGATCGCGGAACCATCGCATTCAGAAATCTGACGATTCTCGGCGGCCTGGCGGCGCCGCTGTTCCTATGGCTGGCGGGTCTCGTGCTGGCGCTCGTCGCCGAGCGGACGGCCGAACGGCATGGCCGGCGGAGGGCCGGAACGCACGCGATTGTAAGACGCGGCCTCGAGATTTTCATCCTGGCGTTCCTGTTCCGGCTCCAGGCCTTCGTCCTGACGCCCGGCGGGCCGCTGGTCGCGATCTTCAGGGTGGACATTCTGAACGTCATGGGCCCGGCGATCGTCGGCGCCGGGATTCTCTGGGGCGCGGCTCGAAGTACGCGGAGGGCGGCCCTGACGTGCGGCGCTGCCGCCGCTGTCATTGCCCTGTCCACCCCGGTTGTCCGAACGGCAGCGCTCGTGGACAACCTGCCGGTCTGGGTTCAATGGTACCTGCGGCCATCTGGCGACCTGACGACCTTCACGTTGTTTCCCTGGGCCGGGTTCGTCTTTGCTGGAGCGTCCGCCGGAAGCATCCTGTCGTTGGTCCGCGATCGGCTGGTTGAACGACAGGTGATGATCGGCTTCGCGGCTGCCGGCGCCGCCTTGGTGGCCGCGGGCTGGCTCACTGCCGCGCTGCCTGCCATGTACACCACCTCGGGGTTCTGGACGAGCTCGCCAACCTACTTTGCGATCCGGCTGGGGATTGTCATGCTGGTGCTGACGGTGATCTTCGCGGGAACGGGAGGGATCCATGAGCCGCGGGGCTTTCTCGCGCTGGAACAGCTCGGACGGCACTCTCTGTTCATCTATTGGATCCATGTCGAGCTGGTTTATGGTTATCTGACCTGGCCCCTTCACGCCAAGTTGAGCGTTTGGGGCTCTTTGACATCCTACGTTCTGTTCTCTGGGGTAATGTATGGCGCGCTGCGCATGCGGCAGAAGGCGGGTCTGCGGCGAACCGTTCAGCTACCGCACAACCGCGCTGATGACAGGATCCTGCATGCGTAGGGGTGGCAGTTCTGGTGCCGATGCCCTAAGATCCCTGCGTTTGAACCAGTTGAGACGATCGTCGAGCGACTCCGCGGACTCTGCCTATGATTAACGTTGCCGCCATCCGCATGCAGCAGTTCGGTGTGCAGTTCTACCAGGCATCCTTGACCGCCAGCGACATCGACAAACTGGTCCGTTTCGAGGTTCTCAATTACGCGGCCGGCGGCCAGTCGGGCGTGCGCGGCGGGAAGGCGCGGCCTGGCGCGGTTCCTTCGAAGGTGAACTGGGACCTGCTCGAGCGCCGCATCGCCTCGAGCGACAAGGCCTACCAGCGCCAGATCATCCGCCGCAAGATCGACGAGCTCGTGCAGTACTACGAGCAGTGCCGGCAGGCTCGCGACCTGCCCTCGATCCCGGGCGCGGTCATCATCAGCTGCGACGAGAAGCTCACGTTCCAGGCATCGGGCGACGATCCGAGAGTGGGAATTCTCAAGGTCCCGGAACGCGAAGGCATCCTGCGGGCGATTGACGGTCAGCACCGGCTGCTCGCGCTTCACGCCGACATCGATCGATTCGAGGGCGAAGACTTCAGCGTTCCGGCGATCATCTTCGACCGGCTTCCGGAAGACCATGTCGTTCAGATGTTCGTGACGATCAACGCGAAGCACACCCGGCTCAATGCGTCGCACCTGGTCAGCCTGTCCGGTCGGCAGTTGTATCGGGATGAAGCGCTCGCCACGGCGCACGACATCGTGCGGGCGTTGAACGATCGCGAGGATTCGCCTCTCTACGATCAGATCAAGCTGCTCGGCGTCGGCCGCGGCCGCGTCGCGCAGGCGCCGCTCGCGCAGGAGCTGAAGAAGCTGTTCGCACCCGATGCCTTCGCCGCCGGACACCGATCGTCCGATCCGCACGAGGAGGCGAAGAAGTTCTTCGTCAACTACTTCAAGCAGATCGCGCTGGTGTTCAACGGGGCGTGGAACGGGCGCAAGTACGCGATCCGGACGCCGCCGGCGCTCCGCGCCTTCATTCGCGTGGCGCCCGATGTGATCCGCCGGCTGGATCAGGAACACGCCGAGCGCTCGGATTTCCGCGCCATCGGGCGCGTCATCGCCCCGTGGGGCCGTCGGATCGGCGACCTTCGATTCGAGACCGAAGCCGCCTGGAAGCGCGGCGGAACCACTGTTGAATCGCTCACGAAAGAGCTGAAGCTGGCCCTGCAGTACCCGGAGGGTGCAGCTGTCTAGCTCACCGACGATTGTCATCACCGGCGGCGCCGGGTTCATCGGGTCCAATCTCGTTCGCTACGCGCTGGCCCACTCCACCGACCGCCTGGTCGTGGTCGACAAGCTCACCTACGCCGGCAGCCTGCTGAATCTGCGCATGGCGCTGGACGATCCGCGGGTGACGTTTGTTCGCGCCGACATCGCGGATCGAACCGCGATGGCGCGGCTGTTCGCCGAACACGAACCGCGCGGCGTGCTGAACCTGGCCGCTGAAACGCACGTCGATCGATCGATTGACGGTCCCGCGCCGTTCGTTGACTCGAACATCGTCGGCGCCTTCGTCTTGCTGCAGGCGGCCACCGCGTATCTACGGGATCGTCCAGCCGTCGAGCGCGGACGGTTTCGGTTCGTCCACGTGTCGACCGACGAGGTCTACGGGACGCTCGGATCGGCAGGGGCGTTCACCGAGGAGACGTCCTATGCACCGAACTCGCCGTACGCCGCCAGCAAGGCGGCGGCGGATCACCTGGTACGGGCGTACTATCACACCTACGGCCTGCCGGTGCTGATTACGAACTGCTCCAACAACTACGGGCCTTATCAGTTTCCCGAGAAACTGATCCCGCTGGTGATTCTCAATGCGATCGAGGGCAGGCCGCTGCCAATCTACGGCGACGGCGGGAACGTCCGCGACTGGCTGCACGTTGACGATCATTGCGCCGGGCTGATCGCAGCCCTCGAGACGGGGCTGCCCGGCCAGAAGTACAACATCGGAGGCGACAACGAACGGACCAACCTGGAGGTTGTGGATCGCGTCTGCGCGGCGCTCGACGAGGCGCGTCCCGCTTCCGGAAACCCCGCCCTTCGGGACCGATCGAGCTATCGCGACCTCAAGACGTTCGTCCCGGATCGTCCGGGTCACGATCGGCGATATGCCATCGACGCCACGAAGATCCGCCGCGAGCTGGGGTGGCAGCCGCAACACGACTTCGACAGTGGTCTTCGCGCCACGGTGCAGTGGTACCTCGGTCACCTCGACTGGTGCAAGGCGGTGCAGGCAGGCCGTTACGATCGTGAGCGTCTCGGGCTGCCCTTGTGACAAGCTCGCGTTGCGGTCCCGAGGCGTCGGCTGACCCTGGCGCCCTCCGGTACAGCAAGACGCGCTGACATCAGCTGATGCGGGTCGATTTGAACGCCGACGTCGGCGAATCCTTCGGCGCCTACACCATTGGCGACGATGCCGCGGTGATGCCGTGGATTACTTCCGCCAATGTCGCTGCCGGTTTTCATGCCGGCGACGCATCAGTCCTGCGCCGCACCATTCGCCTGGCCCGTGAACACGGCGTGGCCGTCGGCGCGCATCCAGGCTTTCCCGATCTGTCAGGTTTTGGCCGGCGGGAGCTTCGGGTCACTCCCGCGGATGCCGAAGACTTCGTCCTGTATCAGATTGCGGCGGTCGCCGGCGTGGCGGCAGCGGAAGGCGTGTCGATTCGGCATGTGAAGCCGCATGGCGCGCTGTTCAACATGGCCGCGCGCGACCGGGATCTCGCTGCCGCGATTGCGCGGGCCGTCGCCGCTTTCGACGCGCGATTGATTCTGTTCGGCCTCGCCGGTTCGAGCCTGCTGGACGAGGGACGCAAGGCGGGTCTTCGCGTCGCGGCAGAAGTGTTCGCCGACCGCGCCTACCGGCCCGATGGCTCGCTGGTGCCGAGAGGCAGCGCCAGCGCGATGGTCTCGGACGAAACCGAGATCGTGAATCGGGCGATCCGCATGGTCAACCGTCGAACCGTGGCCGCCATTGACGGCACCGAGATCGACGTGAGCGCCGACACGATCTGCCTCCACGGCGACATGCCCGGCGCCGCCGCGCGGGCCGCGACACTGCGCCACGCGCTCGAGTCGGCCGGGATCAGCGTCTGCGCCCCCGCGTATCAATAGCGGACGGGACGGACGCGCAGGCCCTCACCGAAGAGGCGCACCGCGTCGAGCGTGCGTGTCATCGACTGGCGCGCAATGCGGTTCACGATTGGACCGACCAGCGGCCTCACAACCAGCGGCACGCCACGGCTGAGTGAAAGCGACACCACCTCGACCTGCACTCCGGCGTCGGTTTGCCGGTACCGCCAGTATGAGTTCAGTTTCCAGAGGAATCCGTGGTCTTCACCGCCAACCTCGGTGATCCGTGTGGCCACGCTCCGGCTGGTCGCGAACCGCGAACTGTGACGTACGAACGTGACGTCATGCTCGGTGTCGTAGGTAACGGTGATCATCGCGGTCCGCACCAGCTTCAGGTACACCCGGAGCTGGTCGCCGTCACGTGCGAGCACACGCGATTCGACGACGTCGTCCTGGGGTGGCGGGGTTCCCGGGTTGGTGAGGGCGTCAACGAGCTGTGGAACGGTGATGCCAGGGACCGTCACCGATCCGCGCCATTCGTGCACGATCCCGCCTGGAATGCGGGTCTCGTGGCCTGTCGGCTCGGCCGGGGCCGGCGGGAGAGCCGCGGTGGCGAGCGAGCGCTCAGCCCTGGCTACGTAGTCGGTCCACGCCGCAAGCGTGTGCGGGGTGAGGTCGACGGCGGCTGACGCAGGCGTTGACAGCCGGTTGTGAGACTCTGGCGTCACACGGCCCTCCGCCCCGAACGCAGCCACGCTGTCGCCACGGGCGGCCAGGCCCACCGCGATCACGACGGCGGCCGTTCGCAGGCGCGTGAAGACCAAGCGATCCGCGAGCAGGTAGTTGGCCAGACTCATGGCGCCCACCGCAAGCCCGTTGGCAAGCACCACGTCGAGGCTCAACACGTGGACCGCGAGCCGTACCACGAACACGTTTCCCGCGATGCTGGCCGCACCGCTTGTCAGGTGAAAGTGCAGCAGCCGCCGAAACCTGTCGCCGCCGGCCGGCCGGCGGTCGCGCCAGGTCCATCGCTGGTGCGCGAAGAAGTTGTGCAGTATCGCCACTTCGACGCCGAGCGCCGTTGCGCCGGCGGGCGACCATCCGAAGATCCAGGTCAGCATCGCGGCGACCGCGATCTGCAGCACGAATCCGGCTGCCCCGACCGCGATGAAGGCGCGAACCCGCCGGCTCATGCCGCCCTCGTCTCTCGACCACCGGGGATTGGTTCCTCGCGGTAGAGCGTGCGGACGTTGCCAGCGGCTGACACGAGAAACGCGATCACGAGCCCCGCGGTCGCGACCATCCCTCCGAGGTCGAAGAGCATCATCGAGACCGAGCCACCGAGAGACACCATCGGATCGTGTGCGGCTTTCAGCGCGCCGGCTGCGAGCACGATTCGCAGCTCCGTCGGGCCGAACCAGAGAAATGACATGCGGAACCGTCCCGAAGCATGGACCGCAAGATACGACTCCGCGCACACCATCAAATAGGCAGTGAGCACGGCGAGGGCAATGAGCGGATTGATCAGGCCGGAACAGGCCATGCCGACGATGAGCATCGCAGTTCCGGCGACGTCGATGACGTGATCGACGTAGTAGCCGTACCGCGGTCGCTGGTGGCCGCGCGCGCGTGCGACCGTCCCATCGAGGCTGTCGCCGAACCAGTTCGCCAACAGCGCGAACACGACGCCGATCGCGGCGGCTGGCCACCGGCCCATTGCGGCGAAGCTGACCGCGGCGATGCTCATGGCGGCGAGCCCGACCGCCGACAGGTGGTCCGAGCTCACCGAGGCCGGGAGACGCTCGGCGATCCAGACGAGCAGGCGCCGTTCCACGGCCGCCGTGACGCTTGTGTTCTCACGCGTGTGGATGCCGGCCTTCAGGGGTGTCATATGCTTGGACTGCCTCCACCTTCTCATGCGCAAAGCAGGCGCGATTCAGCTCATGGTCCCGATGGCGCTTCTCGCCAAGAGAAGCTGTGGATGGGGAAGGACGGCCGGTGGGTGGCCAGCGCCCCGATTGCCAGCGGCACCAGACGTCGTCGTGATCGATGATTGGCACGGCCGGAGAGAGCCACCAGCGAGTGCTGGCTTCAGCCGGGCGCGATCACCGTGTCTGACATCGCGCTGGCGATCGTCGCGGTCAGGCGGTTTCGCCGGAGCCGGACGCCACGCTCTCTTTGAGCGCGCGCCGAAGCACCTTTCCGACCATCGTCTTCGGCAGCTCGCTTCGGAATTCGACGCGCGCCGGCACCTTGTACGGCGCCAGTTTTTCGCGGCAGTAACTTCGCAACTCGGCTTCCGTGACCGGCTGACCGGACCGGCGTACGACCCAGGCCCAGATGACCTCGCCCTTCGTTTCGTCCGCAACCCCGGCGACACCGACCTCGGCCACGGCGGGATGCGCCGCGAGCGTCTCCTCGACCTCACGCGGCCACACCTGGTAACCGCTCGTCTTGATGAGATCCTTCTTCCGGTCGACGATGAACAGGTACCCGTCCTCATCCAGGTAGCCCAGATCGCCGGTGTGCAGCCAGCGGCGCGTCGTGCCGTCTTCGAGATGGTCGCGCAACACCGTCGCCGTTTCCTCCGGCCGGTTCCAGAACCCGATCATCAGCTGCGCGGCCGAGAAGCAGATCTCGCCCGTTTCTCCGATCGGCATCTCCCGCGCGCCTTCGTCGGCGTCGAAGATGCACACGTGCACATCGGGGAGCGGCATCCCGACCGACCCGATCTTGTTCGCACCGTTCACAGGCCCGACACAGAGCGCCATCATCGCTTCCGTCAGCGAGTACCCCTCGACGATGCGCCCGCCGGTCAGCGTCTCGAAGCGGGTCTTGGTATCCGCCATCAGCGCTGCCGCGCCCGAGAAGCAGATCTTGATCGACTTGAAGTCGACCCTGCCGCGCTGGACGTCCGGGTGGTTCAGGAGCGCGACATACAGCGTCGGCACGCCGTTGAAGAAGGCGGGCTTCACGCGCCGGATGGTGGCCAGCAAATCGGGAAGGTCGCGAGGGTTCGGCACCAGCGCCATCGGATTGCCGGTGACGAGCGCCAGTCCCTGCACCCCAACGTTGGCGTACACGTGGAACAGCGGCAACGGCACCAGGATGACGTTGGTTCCGCTGCCGAACGCCGACGCCGTCCACGCCTGCACCTGAAGTCCCGTCAGCACATACACGGCGTGACGCCCGAGCACGCCTTTCGGCGTCCCGGTCGTCCCGCCGCTCATCAGCAGCACCGCCGGGTCATCGGGCGTGGGGGCGGCGTGCGGTGGTCGCTGGCCGCGGTGCCTGGCCACCAGGGCGGCGAATCGATGGTCGCCAGGGGCGAGGGCAATCCGATCGCCCTCCCGCTTTTCCCGGACCAGCGTGAACAGCACGCTGAGGAACCGCGGGAAATACTCCTTGATGTTCGTGGCGATGACGTGACGGAGCGGCGTGCGAGGCTGCACTGCCTTCACCCGGCCGTAAAACCGCGTCAGCGTGACGATGGTCTCGATGCCGTTCTCCCGCAGAGGTCCCTCGATCTCGTGCTCGGTGTAGATCGGATTCAGGGGAGCGACGATCGCACCGATCTTCCAGGCGCCGAGCTCGGCGATGAAGAACTGCGGGCAGTTGGGCAGCAGGATCGCCACACGGTCGCCGCGCTGAACCCCGAGCGCCAGGAGAGCGGCGGCGAATGCGTCGCTCTCATGATTGAGCTGCCGAAAACTGAGGGTGGCGCCCTTGAAGAGCAATGCCGGCGCCTGCGGCCGATCCCGCACGTGGTCGGCGAGATAGTCGAGGATGGTGCGATGGGGATACGGAGCGAGGGTCGCCGGCACGCCGGCGTCGTAGTGGCGGAGCCACGGCGTCGTGCCGGCAGCAGGACGGCTCATCGGGCCGGCGCGCCAGACAGCAGCATCAGCAGCAGTGCTTTCTGGCCGTGGAGCCGGTTCTCCGCCTGATCGAACACCACGGAGGCCGCCGATTCGAGGACGTCCGCCGTCACCTCTTCCTCGCGGTGCGCCGGCAGGCAGTGCATGAACAAGGCGTTCGGCTTGGCCAGCGACATCAGCGCCTCGTTCACCTGGTAGGGCGAGAAAATGTCGCGTCGCAGGATGGCCTCGGACTCCTGACCCATCGACGTCCACGTGTCGGTGTAGATGGCGTCTGCGCCCGCGACGGCATCGATCGCGTCGTTGAACAGCCGCAGCCTCGCGCCGTGGCGCGCCACGCTGGTCGCCTGCTGCACGGCGCCGTCAGGGAGCTGGTACCCATCGGGGCTGGCAACGTGGACGTGCGCGCCCATGATCGTCGCCGCGTGCGCGAGCGAGACGGCGACGTTGTTGCCGTCCCCGACATAGGCAATGGTGCGGCCCCGCAGCGTGCCCCATTGCTCGCGCAGTGTGAGCATGTCTGCGACCGCCTGACACGGATGCTCGCTGTCGCTCAACGCATTGACCACGTGAAGCCGCGGCGCGGCGGCAGCGAACTCCTGGAGCAGGCGCTGCGAGAAGGTGCGGATCACGACGGCGTCGAACCATCGCTCCAGGTTTCGGGCGACGTCGGCGACCGGTTCCCGCTGGCCGAGCGCCGCGTCGGGATGGAGCGCCACCACGTGCCCACCGAGCTCGTGCACGGCGATTTCGAAGGTCGAGCGTGTGCGGAGCGACGCCTTCTCGAACAGCATCGCCACATGGCGCCCTTCGAGCGCATTGGCGGTTGGCGCCTGCCGGCCGAGCGGACGATCGGCCTTCACCTGGGCGGCGAGCTCGAGGCAGCGATCCAGATCGGCGCCGTCGAAGTCGAGGACCGACAGGAAGTCCTTGCGGGTTCCGCTTGCCGCGCGAGCCATCATCAGGTTCGGTACTCCGCGTTGATGCGAACGTATTCGGCGCTCAGGTCGCAGGTCCACACCGTGGACATCGCCGTGCCGGCGCCGAGGTTCACCGTGATCGTGATGTCGTCGTTCCTGAGGTAGTTGGCCGCCTCCGGCGCCGCTTGATCGTACGGCCGACCGTCCTTGAACAGCACGATGGTTCCAATCATGACCGCGGCGCGGTTCAAATCGAACGCGACACCGGCGCGGCCCGCGACGGCAATCAATCGCCCCCAGTTCGGATCGCCGCCATGAATCGCGGTTTTCACAAGCAGTGAATTGGCCATCGCCTTGGCGGCCCGCCGGGCGTCGGCGGCCGACGCCCCGCCGGTGACGGTGACGGTGATGAGCTTGGTCGCGCCCTCGCCGCCGCGCACGATGCCGAGCGCCAGCGCCAGGCAGACGGTGCGGAGGGCGTCGGCGAAAACCTCGTAGGTCGCTTCGTCGACGGTGACGCCGCTGGCGCCGTTTGCGAGGATCATCACGCAGTCGTTGGTCGAACATTCCCCGTCCACGGTGATCGCGTTGAACGTGTCGTGGACGGCGTCTCGGAGCGCCCGGTCGAGAAGGGCGGCGGGCAGGGCCGCATCGGTCGTGACGAAACCCAGCATGGTCGCCATCATCGGCTCGATCATCCCCGAGCCCTTGGCCATGCCGCCGATCGCGATGTCGCGGCCGCCGATGCTGACGCGTGCGGCGGACTCTTTCGGGAACGGATCGGTGGTCATGATGGCGCGGGCGGCCGCCGCTCCCTGATCCACGTCGAGCGCCGCCATTGCCTGCGGCAGGCCCTGACGAATCTTCTCGAGGCTCAGAGCCACGCCGATGACGCCGGTCGACGCCACCAGCACGTGGTCCACCGGACAGTCAACCAGTGCCGCGGCGGCGGCGGCCATGCCGTGAGCCACCTCGACGCCGGCGTCGCCTGTACAGGCGTTCGCGCAGCCGCTGTTGACGACAATCGCACGCGCCTGGCCGCCGGTGCGGGCCAGATGATCGCGAGAGACGAGCACCGGCGCCGCCTGCGCAAGGTTGGTCGTGAAGACGGCAGCCGCGGTGGCCGGCCGGTCCGACACCAGCAGCGCCAGATCGAGCCCCTTCGCCTTGATTCCGGCCTCGACGCCCGCGGCGCGGAACCCCCATGGCAACGTGACGCCGCCGGACAGCATTTCGAGCGTGTGCACCGTTCGGGTGGTCATGCGTGACGGGCGACGACGGCCGGACCACGGTCTACCTGTTCGGCGACAGAGGAATCGAGCGGCAGCACCGTCGCATACTGGCCGCACCGCTGGAAGTGTGGGCACTTGACGCAATCGGTGAAGATCTTCTCGGGAATCCACAAGTGCGGCACGATCGAGAAGCCCTTCTGGATGAAATACCCGGGCACGTGGGTGAACGCACACAGCGTGTCGAAGCCCTCGCGGCGCGCACGCTGCCGCAGCTCCTCGACCAGCATTGTACCAACGCCGGCGTGCCGCGCCGACTCGTCGACCGCCAGCGATCGCACTTCCGCCACCTGCGGGCTGAGCGGCGCCAGCTCGGCGCAACCGACGATTTTCCGGCCGCGCACGGCGATGACGAACCCGCTGGCGCGGGTGGTGAGCTCGGCCAGCGTCCGTGGCAGCAGATGTCCTTCGACGAGATTCGCCGCGATGATCGCATGCAGCTTGACCGCCTGCGACGGGTCGGCGGTGCGGATCGCGATCCGGCTGCGTCCGGTCATGACAGCGGTCCCGGATTGGTCTCGACGTCGCCGAGCGCCCGATCGAGGCGGGACAGCGCTTCGTCGGCTTCCACTTCCGTGATGACGAGCGGCGGCAGCAGCCGGATCACCGTTTCGGCGGTGCGGTTCACGATCACGCGGCGTGCCAGCGCCGCGGCCACGACCGGAGCGCCGTCGCACGTCAGCTCGAGCCCCCAGATGAGACCGGCGCCCCGCACCTCTTGGACGATCGGATGCTGTGCGGCAATCGCGCGAAGCCGCTGCTCGACGTGCCGACCCACGCGGCCGACGTGAGCGATCAACCCACCCCCGACGAGCTCGTCGAGGAAACACAGAGCCGCGCGGCAGGCGAGCAGGTTGCCGCCATACGTGCTGCCGTGATCGCCGAAGGCGATGGTGGCGGCGACCTCTTCGCCGACCAGCGCCGCGCCCACCGGTACGCCTCCGCCAAGCGCCTTGCCCAGGGCGACGAGCTCGGGCTTGAGGCCGATGGCTGCGGAATAGAACGGGTATCCGGTGCGTCCGAGCCCGGATTGCACCTCGTCGGCGATGAGGAGCGCGCCGGTGCGCTCGCACGCCTCATTGATCGCCGCGGCGAACGCCGGCGTCAACGGTCGGACGCCGCCTTCCCCTTGAAGCGGCTCGACGATGATTGCCGCCGTGTTCGACGACACGGCGGCGCCGACGGCCGCCGGGTCGTTGACCGGGATGAACTTCACACCGGTCAGCAACGGCCCGAACGGCCTCCGGTAATGCTCGTCCGAGGTGACCGACAACGACCCGAACGTGCGGCCGTGAAACGACTGCTCGAGCGCGATGATCTCGGTGCGCGTCTCGCCGAGCGTGAACCAGTAGCGGCGGGCGAACTTCAGGCATGCTTCGACCGCCTCAGTGCCGCTGTTGCAGAAAAAGGCCCGCTGCAGACCGGACAAGTGCGCCAGCCGCTCCGCCAGTTGCCCTTGCAGCGGATGGAAGAACAGGTTCGACGTGTGCAGCAGGGTCCGCGCCTGATCGGCGAGCGCGTCGGCGAGCCCGCGGTGGGCGTGTCCGAGCGACGCAACGCCGATGCCCGACAGCAGGTCGAGATACTCCTGTCCTTCGGCGTCGAACAGGCGCACACCTTCGCCCCGCACCAGCGTCAACGGCTGGCGGCGATAGGTCTGCAGGACATGTCGCGATTCGAGAAGCTGAACGTCGCCGGTCATAGTAGCCATGCTTGTCTCTTCACAGCTGCCGCGACGAGCCGCGTCGCGGTGGCCGTCGCCTCGTTCGATGGGCCGTCTGTACCCTTGTCCTTGTCGAGCGCCGCCGATTCGAGCGCCCGCTGGTCT
>WHSN01000034.1 GCA_009380045.1 Luteitalea sp. | reverse complement strand
AGTCCGGAGCATGTCGTTACCCCGTTCGGTCGGTCCAGATGATGCGTCGCGCGCACGGCCGGCTGGCTCAATGAGCCGTCCGCGCGCGCTATGGGGTGGTGTGTCTTGATTCCACCAGCCGTTTCATGAATGCCATCGTGAGAAGGACATCACGACACGCGTGCTGCGCCAGAAATTCGTACACCACGTCCTGACCTTCGCCGTCTCGTCAGAGCTGGATCCGCCGTGCTTCCGGTCGACTAATCAGGGGCGGATTCATGAGTGGCGCTTCCGGGCGCCTAGAGGCGAGAGTCCGAGACACACTTCGCAATGTCGTGCGGGATGCTACACCAAGAGCTGCGCGTGCGTGACCAAATGATCACAGGCTTCGTCACCGCCGCGCGAGTGCGCCCCAACCAGCCGACACGTATCCCTCTTTTCGTGAGGTTCGTCCCAAACTGCGTTGACTCGAGGCCTCACCTGGTATCGCGCTCGCCCGACATGAACGTCGACCCGGCCAACGTCTGACGTTCAAGGATCAGGACTCAGGTTCCACCTGAATACGGCTCGACATCCATGGCACGGGCTGTTACGGGTCGGCAAGACAGAACAGAAGGTTGATGCAGACCGTCCGACGATCCGCACTGCAGCTACAAACGCAACTCGGTGTCGACCTGTAACTGGATGTGCTCGCCTCTGTTCGACCCACCCCGCACGGCCCAAGATGCGCGTGAAGTACGTAACGGGATCCATGCGTTGGTCGATTCTGAAAAGGGGGCCGCCATCCGCGTCGCCCGTCCTCTCCTGGCGCCGTTCGTCACCTGAAATCCCCGTAGTCATCCCAGAGTGCATTGACCTGTACCGCGGTGGCTGTTAGCCTCGCGAAACTTAACGCATAGGAAGTGGCACGGCCGCGCGTCGTGAGGCGCTGCAGACAGTCACGGATTGCCAGCAGCGAGAGCCGAATGAACCGGCCCAGGCGACGAAGCAGGCGGGCGGCGCAGATCGATCGGCACTTCAACGTTGCTGCGCGTGCTGCTCCGGCCAGAGAACGATCTGTGGATAGCGATGGACTCTGGTTTCACACCGCGCGGCGATGTCGGCGATCGACTTCTCCGGAGTTCGTCGATGCCGATCGTCGCGCCGTCGTGTTGAAGCTCATTTACATGCTGGTCCGGTAAATGGGAGAGGATCATGACCCATAAGTGGTTCACTTGTTGTTTGACGCTTGCGTTAGTATGCGGCTTGCTGCCGGGATATGTGCACGCCCAGACCGCTCTCGTGGTCGGGACGGCCACCGATGAAACCGACGGCGCCCTGCCAGGCGTCACCGTAACTGCCACCGATCTCGCTTCCGGCCGTACGATCGTCGCGATCAGCGATGACCGCGGCGAGTACCGGTTGGTGAACCTGCCGCCCGGCAAGTATTCCATCGAAGCCGAGCTGTCCGGATTCGGCAGTGTCAAGGTGCCCGAGGTCGAGCTGCTGGTTGGACAGAACGCCACACTGCCTCTCAAACTGAAGGTGGCGAGCCTGCAGGAAGACGTGACGGTGACGGGGGACGCGCCGCTGGTCGACACGCAGTCCGCCCAGATCGCGGGTAACGTCGATCGCCGGCAGATGGAAGAACTGCCGGTCTCCGGACGCAACTGGATGGAGCTGTCGATGCTGGTGAAAGGTATCACCTCCAACGACGTGCGGCTCGATCGGCCCGGCGTCGGCCGCGACGATCAGTTCCAGCTCAATCTCGACGGCCAGCAGATCACGAACAAGGTGGCGGGCACGAACTCGTTCGGCCAGCCCGGTCTCAGCCGCGAAGCGATCGCCGAATATCAGATCATCACCAACCTGTTCGACATCACTCAGGGACGGTCGGTGGGAGTGCAGGTGCAGGCGATTTCCCGCGCCGGCACCAATATCAATACCGGCAGCCTCTACGGCTACTTTCGCAGCGACCAGTTCAACGCCGGCGATTTCGTGGCCAAGAACGCTGACGGCTCGAGGCAGGTGCTGCCGTTCTCCAACCAGCAAATCGGTGCGTCGTTCGGGGGACCGATCATCCGTAACAAACTTCAATACTTCGTCACTTACGAGTTCGAGCGGCAGCCGACCACGTTGTTCATCCAGCCCACCGGCTACCTGGCGACGATCTCGATTCCGACGCTGCGAAGACACCACCGCTCGCTCGGCAGGGTCGACTATCAGTTGGCGGCCGATAACCACCTGTCGGGGCGGTTCACCCACTACATCGACGACGATCCTGCGGCCGGCGTCCTGGGCAACGAGCATCCCGGCCGGCTGTCACATCTGGGCAAGGACAACTACGCGCTGAACGTGAATCTGTCGACGGTGTTCAATCCGACGACGGTCGGCGAGCTCAAGGTCGGCTACTTCTACTACCACTGGAATCACACTCCAGCCGAGGCAGTGCCGCTCACGCCCAACTACTCCTTCCCGGTGGTGGCGATCGGTGGGCGGACGAACTACCCGGAGGAGTTCTGGCAGAAGATGCCATCGTTTCGATACGACGCCACCAGCCACAAGGGCAGCCACGACTTCAAGTTTGGCGGCGAATTCCTGAAGGACCGTCATACCGGCTGGTGGCAGAACTTCGGTCGCGGCATCATGGCGTTCAACTCGACACCGGCCGACCTCGAGCGCCGGTTCCCGCTGGACGCCTGGAACGACGCATCACGGTGGGATCTGACCGGTTTGGACTCGATCGCCCGCGACTACGTGCAGTTCTTCGCGCAAGAAGGCGGCCAGGTCGCCGGCAAATGCCCAAACCCCGACGGGTGCGGGAATTGGAGCCTGGACATTCCCCGGCCAGCCGGCGGATTCTGGTTTGGCGATACCTGGAAGGCGACTTCCGCGCTGACGCTCAACCTCGGCGTCCGCTGGGACGTGGACTGGGGTGCATCGGCCCCGCCGCTGGTCCAGGAGACCGATATCTTGATTGACAACGGCCTGTTCAGCGAGAACGTTGGCTACCGGAACGACATCCGCGACCTCAACAACTGGTCGCCCCGCGTTGGCGTGAACTACGACGTCAGCGGCAATGGTTCCTTTGTCGTTCGGGGCGGCGCCGGCCTGTATTACAGCGTGCCGGTGTCGAATGCGACATTCGATCAGCAACTCTGGAACGGCCAGCGCGTGATCACCAACACCTGGGTGAACGACAGGCTGCCGGGGTTTGTGCAGGATCCGAGGCGCGGCGTCACCACCGACGACATCGTCTCGGGCGACGCCAAGGTCTTCCCGCAGGAGTTGTACGTGTTCGCTCATGACTACCAGTTGCCGCAGACGTTCCAGGCTGTCGTCGGAACTCAGAAGTCGCTGAGCGACAGCCTGTCGGTGGACGCGGACGTGACATGGTCCAAGTCGAAATATCTCGGAAGCATCATGGATCCGAACCTGTTCTACGATCCGGCAACCGGCTACAACAAGAATCCCAATACGTTCGGGCGGCCGCGGCCCGAGTACGGGCGGATCAGGCAGTACAGCTCCGACGGTTATGCCGAGGATCTGCTGCTGGCGACGTCGATGACGCGCCGGTTCAAGGATCGGTGGCAGGCGACCGCGACCTATACTGTGATGTTCTTCAGAGATGACTCGGCGCCCGGGAACGGCGGCTACAGCGGCACGCCGGAGAACTACTTCGACCTCGATCTCAGCGACACCTACGGCCGCGGGGCCGATTTCCAGCGGCACACGTTTCGCGTCAACAGCATCTATCAGGCGAAATGGGGGATCACCTTGTCCGGCGCCTATTTCTTCGGTTCCGGCAATTACTACCAGGAAGTGACCGGCAACTTGCCGTTCGGTGTGCCGACGATCGGCCCTCGATACCAGGCCGGCGGTACTCTAATCCCGCGCAACGGTCTGAAACAGGACGCGCTGCACAAGGTCGACTTGCGTGCCACGAAAGAGTTCCGGCTGGTCGGCAACGTGAAGATCCAGGGCATCGCCGAGGTTTTCAACGTCCTGAACCACGCCAATTTCGGGACCTACCAGGGGAACCGGCGGGCGACGAATTTCAGGCAGCCGGTGCAGAACGCGGCGACGGCCTACACGCCGCGCAGCGGACAGTTTGCGTTCAAGCTGAGTTTTTGACAAACGTTCTCATCGCAGGTGGCGTGCAGTATTCGTGGAGGGATCCCATGAAACCGACATATCGCTCCTGGTTGCTTCTGTCTGCCGTTGCCTTGCTGGTCGGGCGGATAGGCAGTGTCGGCGGCATGGCGCCAGAGCTCGTGGCGCAATCACGGCAAGGAGCGGCCAATGCTGTCCCCGCTCGCGACCCGTGTGCGGCGCCGCCGAACAGAATCATCGCCGAGAACTGCAAGACCGGAAACGATTCGACCGACTGGGATGTGCACGCCGCCGGGGATCCGACTATTCAGGGCTTTTCGACCGACGTCAGCGTCAATGTCGGGCAGACGGCGTCATTCAAGATCAAGACCCACTCGCCGCGGTATCGGATCGATATCTATCGCTCAGGCTGGTATGGGGGAAAAGGCGCGCGCTTGGTCGCGACGGTTCGGCCGTCGGCGCCCCTTCCCCAGACGCAGCCTGAATGCATCGGCGACCCGGTCACCAGATTGCTCGACTGCGGCAACTGGAACGTGTCCGCCTCGTGGCAGGTCCCCGGCGACGCGGTATCGGGCGTCTATATCGCGCGGTTGGTCCGGGAGGACGACGAGCCCGGAACCTGGCGCGTTGAGAATGCCGACTTTCCGCCATCGACCAGACCACCGGCCGCTCCGCACGCGTACGGAGCCTCGGGCCTCGGGAGGTTGCGGAACGCTCTCAAGGACAAGCGGGCCAGCCACATCGTCTTCATCGTCAGAGACGACGCCAGCAGGGCGGATGTCGTCGTCCAGACCTCCGACATTTCGTGGGCGACGTATAACCGCTACGGTGGGTCGAGCACTTATGGTTCATGGATCCAGGGCGCTGCGGCCGGTCGACCCTTTCGAGCATCCAAGGTCAGCTACAACCGCCCGAACACTAACCGGGAGTGGAACATCGTCAATCAGTACTTCAACGCCGAGTACCCGCTCGTGCGATGGCTGGAGCGCAACGGGTACGACGTCAGCTACATCGCAGGCGTCGACAGTCATCGGGCCGGAGCCAATCTCAAGAACCACAAGATCTTCTTGTCGGTCGGACACGACGAGTACTGGTCAGGCCAGCAGCGCAGGAACGTTGAGGCGGCGCGCGATGCGGGCGTCAACCTGGCATTCATGAGCGGGAACGAGGTGTTCTGGAAGGTACGGTTCGAGCCGAGCATCGACGGCAGCCAGACAGCCGATCGTACCGTCGTCTGCTACAAAGAGACCCATTCCAATATGAAGGTTGACCCGAAACGCGACGAATGGACCGGCACCTGGCGCGACTCCCGCTGGTTCAACCCAGAGGGCGCCCAGCCGGAGAACGCTTTGACCGGTACGATTTTTACCGTGAACGCCTATCGAAACGACCCGCTGATCGTGCCGGCCAAGTACGGCAGGATGCGGTTCTGGCGAAACACCGAGGTGGCGACGTTGAAGGACGGCGAGCAGGCTGTGCTGGGCGACGGAATCCTGGGCCACGAGTGGGACGAAGACCTGGACAACGGTTTCCGGCCGGCCGGCATTGTTCGCCTGTCGGAGACAACCGTCGACAACGTTCCGTACATCCAAGACCACGGGTCCGTCTACGACTCTGGGACCGCGACGCACAACCTGGTGCTGTTCCGCGCTCCGAGCGGCGCCATGGTGTTTGGCGCCGGCACCGTGCAATACACGTGGGGGCTCGACAACTTTCACGACAACTTCACGGGCATACCGGCGGACCGGGCCGATCGCTACTCGATCCGGGTTGGCTACGATCAGCGGGGTCCGATCAAGGCGATCCAGCAGGCAACCGTAAACCTGTTTGCGGACATGGGCGTGCAGCCGCACGGCTTGCAGCCAGGCCTCGTGCCGGCGGCGCCGTCGACCGACGAGTCGGCGCCACTGTCAAAGATCGTGGAACCGGCGGCAGGCGCGGTGGTCAGCGGCACAGTGACGATCGAGGGAACGGCGGCCGACACGGGCGGGCTGGTCGGCGGCGTGGAGATCTCCACAGACGGGGGGACGACGTGGCATCCGGCGTTTGGAACCGAGCGGTGGACGTACGACTGGTCCGTGCCGCGCGATCTCACGTCGGCGACGATCCTGACGCGCGCGACCGATGACAGCACGAATCTCGAGGCGCCGAGCCAGGGCATCACCGTGCGTGGACGGCTGGGAGTGACGCCGTAGTCTTCAGCGCGGTCGAGCCAAGAGGCAGTCGCGGCCCATGGCTGCGGCGGAGAGGAAAAAATGAAGAGATCCAACTGCCACATCTGTTGGCTGGCGTACCTCGTATCGACCGGGCTGGCGCTCACGCTGATCGCGCCGCCAGTGGCGGCGCAACGCCGCGGCGCCGCAGCGCCGGCGGAGCCGCGGGACCCGTGCGCCACGCCCGCGAACCGGATCATCGCCGAGAACTGCAAGCCGGGGAACGATTCGACCGAGTGGGACATCAACGGGTACGGCGATCCGACAATTCAGGGGTTTCCAACTGAGATGAGCGTGCTGCCGAACGAGACGATCAACTTCAAGATCGAGACGCCGGCGACACGATACCGCGTCGATGTCTTTCGTATGGGGTACTACGGTGGCAAGGGCGCCCGAAAGATCGCAACGCTCCAACCTGTCACGGCTCTGCCGCAGGTTCAGCCGGAGTGCGTACACGACTATGCGACACGGCTGTACGACTGCGGAAACTGGGCGGTCTCGGCGACCTGGCGAGTGCCGGCGGACGCCGTGTCGGGAGTGTACGTTGCCCGAGCGGTGCGTGAGGACGCTGGTGGCACCTGGCGTGTGGACAACGGTCTCGATCCGGCGCCCAAGCCTCCTGTGACGCCGCACGCGTATGGCGCGAACGGCCTGGGCAAGCTGCGGAACGCCTTGAAGGAGCCTCGTGCGAGCCACATGGTCTTTGTGGTGCGCGATGACACCGGTCGATCCGCGGTCATCTTCCAGACAGCCGACGAATCCTGGCAGGCGTACAACCGGTACGGCCTCGGGAACTCCTACAGCGGCCTCACGCCTGCAGGGGAAGCGACCGGCCAAGCGAACCGGGCGTACAAGGTCAGCTACAATCGCCCGATCACGAACCGTGAAACAGGCTCTGTCAACCAGCTCTTCAACGCTGAATACCCGATGATCCGATGGCTCGAACGCAACGGCTACGATGTGAGCTACTTCACGGGAGTCGACGCCGACCGCCGCGGCGAGGAGCTCAAGGAGCACAAGCTGTTTCTGTCAGTCGGACACGACGAGTACTGGTCCGGCAACCAACGGAAGAACGTAGAGGCGGCACGCGATGAAGCCGGCGTCAACATGGCGTTCTTGAGCGGGAACGAAGTGTTCTGGAAGACCCGCTTCGAGAACAGCGTCGATGGCACGAACACGCCCTACAGGACGATGGCGATTTACAAGGAGACCCATACGCGGATAACGCCGACGGGGGAATTACAGCCGGGAAGGAAGATCGATCCGCTTCCGGACGTCTGGACCGGCACCTGGCGCGACTCGAGCCCGTTCAACCCCGAGGGCCCACAGCCGGAGAACGCGCTCACCGGTACGATTTTCACTGTGAACGCATACCGGAACGATCCGCTGGTGGTTACCGGCCGGTACGCGGGCAACCGCTTTTGGCGGAACACCGAGGTCGCTCGGCTGAAGCCGGACCAGTCGCTGGCACTGGCGAAGGGCATTCTCGGACACGAGTGGGACGAGGATCTCGACAACGGCTTCCGGCCGACCGGCATCATTCACCTGAGCGAGACCACGGTGGATGGCGTGCAGTACATCCAGGACTTCGGATCAGTCTACGACTCGGGCACGGCGACGCATCATCTGACGCTCTATCGCGCGAAGAGTGGCGCGCTGGTGTTCGGCGCCGGCACAGTTCAGTACACCTGGGGCCTCGACAATTTTCACGACAACGCCACCGGCGTGCCGGCCGATCGCGCGAACCGGTACTCGATCCGAGTCGGGATCGACCAGACCGGGCCTTCCAGAGCGATGCAGCAGGCGACCGTCAACCTGTTCGCCGACATGGCCGTCCAGCCGGCCAATTTACAGAACGACCTTGCACCCGCGACGGCGTCGGTCGATAAGTCCGCGCCGGTCTCGAAGATCGCCTTTCCACTGGGCGGCCAAACTGTGGCCGGCCGGGTCACGATCACTGGCACCGCAACCGACACCGGCGGTGGAACGGTGGGCGCAGTCGACATCTCGACAGACGGAGGCGCAACCTGGCATCCCGCGAAGGGGCTTGACCGGTGGAGTTACGATTGGGACGTACCGCGGGGCGTCGGCGCGGCGACCATTCTGAGCCGTTCGGTTGACGACAGCCTGAACCTGGAAGTGCCGGGCAAGGGGACGACGGTGTCCAACGGGGCGTCAGTCACGCCCTGATTTTGGCCAATACTACAGGGGACCGCGGGCGGTTTCGCGGGGGTCTGATCGTCGATCCGACCGGAATAGCGCATGGCAACTGAAAGACCCGGTGCCCCGACGGCGGTCCATTCTTCGAGTTGGAGCCTGTGGTCGGCGGTTGCCGGCGTGGTGGTCACCCTCAGCCTGATCGATGCCGGGCAGACCCATCTCGGCCGCGCGATACAGGGGCGAGGCATTTCGCTCGGGGACGCGCTGCTGGTGGGATTCAGCCTGTGGCTTCCTCTCGGCGGTCTGGTTTGGCCCACGTTGTGGCTCGTTCGCCGCGTCCGGTTCGATCGCAACCGATGGCAGGCCCTGGCGATTCACGTTTTTGCCGCCGCCTGCTTCGCGTGCATTCTGCTGCTCAGCGCGAGCATCCTGCGCGTCGGCGTCGGGTTGTGAACCCCGTCGGAGTTCATTGGAGATATTTCAATCCGGTTCGCGTGGCTCTTCGGAGTCGATTTTTTCATGTACTGGGCGATCGTCGGCTCGTACTACTCGTTCCATTTCTATCACCTCGCCAAGGAACGGGAGCTGGCGGCCACGCAGTTGCGCGTAACCTTGACCGAGTCTCGTCTGCGGGCGCTCCGCGCCCAACTGAATCCTCATTTTCTTTTCAACGCGCTGAATGCCATCTCGGTGTTGGCCATGCATGGTGAACAGAAGGCGGTCGTCAGCACGATCGCCCAGTTGGGCGAGTTGCTGCGCGTATCGCTGGATGAGGAACTGCCGGAGCGCGTGCCCCTGGCGGCGGAGCTCAGGTTCCTCGATGGCTACCTCGATATTCAACGTGTCCGCTTCGCCGATCGACTCACCATCGATCAAGAGATTGACCCCGGAACTCTCCGGGCGCTCGTCCCGAGCCTGATCTTGCAGCCGCTGGTTGAGAACGCGATCGTCCACGGCATCGCCGCCCGTTCTGGCGCCGGCCGCGTCGTCATCCGCACCACGCGTGACAACGGCACGCTTCGCGTCAGTGTGGGCGATACCGGACCCGGATTCGCGTGGCAACCGGAGCGGAGGCTCCGAAAGGGCATCGGCTTGACAAACACGCGTGAGCGATTGTCACAGCTGTACGGTTCGGAACACCGGCTCGAATGCGGTAGAGGATCGGGCGGCGGCGGATTTGTCATCGTCTCGATTCCATTCGAAGAACAGCCCGAGGTTGTGATGGAGGTGACGGTGTGATTCGGACGATCGTCATCGACGACGAGGCGTTGGCCCGCGACGGCATTCTCACCAGACTTGCGAATAATCCCGATATCGATGTGATCCACGAAGCCGGCGACGGTGCGGAAGCGGTGACACTGATCCGGGAACTGCGTCCGGATCTGATCTTTCTCGATGTCGAGCTCCCCGAGTTCGATGGGTTCTCGGTGCTCGACCGTGTCGGCCACGATCACCTGCCGTTGGTCATCTTCGTGACGGCATTCGACCGCTATGCGGTGAGGGCATTCGAGGCACATGCGCTCGATTACATCCTGAAACCGATCAGCGATACGCGTTTCGATGAAACCCTCAGACGCGTCAGGGAATTGCTGCTTGACGAGAGCAGGCGCGAGCGCGCCCATGGCCGACTCGTCAATGGGCTGAGCTCGCTCGCCGCGTCGGGCGCCGGTGAGGTCGCTGGGCAATCGCCTCGTCCGACGCTGGTTCAGCGGTTTGTCATCAAGGATCGGGGACGCTATCGGTTCGTGAAGACCGACAAGATCGACTGGTTCGAGTCCGCCTCCAATTATGTGGAGCTTCACTCGGAAGGACACGCCTACCTCGTGCGAATGACGATGAACGAGCTGCAGGGCAGTCTGGACGAAAGGCAGTTTTCGCGCATTCACCGATCGACGATTGTCAATATCGACCGAGTACGGGAGGTGCTGTCGCACTCCCATGGCGACTACGAGGTCATCCTGGCAGACGGAACCGCATTGCGGCTGGGTCGCGCCTACCGGGAGCGACTGCTGGGGTCCGGTGCGGTAGAAATCCGACGCGATCGTCGGCGATAACAGACCCGAGCCGTCATGCTCTTTCAAATCGACCAACCCCGCTGACCGTGTCACACGAGATCGACTGACATGTTCCAGGCATTTGTCATCACGCTGCGTGAGGGACTGGAAGCGTTCCTCATCGTTGCAATTGTCGTGGCGTATCTTCGGAAAATGGGTCGAGGCGATCTGATCTCGGCGGTGCGGTGGGGAATTGCTGCGTCGATCCTCCTCAGCGTCGTGGCTGCGATGGCGATGCAGCGGGTTGCGAATCAGGCGCTCTGGGAAGGGACCCTCGCGCTCGCCGCGATGGCGGCTGCCATCGCATTCAGCACGCAGATCTGGGGGTCCGGTACGCATGTCGATCGAAACATCGACCGGGACGTAAGCCCATTCGCCGGTCGGGGCTGGCGCTTCGGCTATTTGGGGATGTTCTGTCTCGCCCTTCTCATGATTACGCGAGAGGGGATGGAGACCGTGTTGCTCCTGAACGCGTTGGTCTTCCAGATCGGAGCGCCTGAAATGGTCGCGACGGCCTGCGCGGGAATGCTGATCGCTGCGGGTCTCGCCTGGCTATGGGCGCGGTATGGGCCGCAGCTGCCGAGGTCACTTCTGCTGCAGGTCACGGCCATCTTCCTGCTGCTCTTCGTGCTGCAGCTCGCCATTTACGGTTTTCATGAGCTGACCGAAGCGAACCTGTTTCCAAATAGCGAACTGCTCCACTGGGCGACCGAGCCGTACGGCCCTGACGGCCGGTTTGGGAAACACTTTTCCGGCCTTCTTGTGGCGGTTCCGCTCGCCTGGCTCGCCATTCAGTCGTGGCGGCGTGCGCGCGCACTGAAAGTGGTTTGCTCGTGACCGATCGAATGGCCGAACCTTCAAGGGTGCGCGGAGGGGACGTGTTGGTGTGCCCCTCACGCGGCGAATGTCACAGTCGATTCTTCTCGGACGGATAATATGAAGTCGAGGTCGACATGGATGAAGCTGCGGCTCAGCCGCCAACCGCAGACCCCACGACACTGCGAGCCGATTCTATGCTTGGGTGGACACACGCGATCTACGGGCTGCACGCGTTCAGCCTACTCACCGGGATCCTCGGCGCGGCTACCGTCGTTGGTGCGTTTCTCACCGGCTGGCCGTCGATCATTGCCGTCATTCTGAATTACGTGAAGCGGAGCGAGGTGCGCGGCACCTGGCTCGAGTCGCACTTTCGATGGCAGATCCGTACGTTCTGGTTCGGCTTGCTGTGGGTCTCGCTGTGCGTATTCTTCATTGTCGTCACGTTGGGCATCGGCCTGCTCGTCGTGTGGCTGCCGTTCATCCTCGTCGGATGCTGGTTCGTCTACCGGATCGCTCGCGGTTGGCTGGCGTTGAGGGATCGTCGCCCGATGTACACGTAGATCGGCTGTCGCGAACCGGGTCGGATCTCATTCACCGAGTCGGCGACGTACAACTCGTTCTGTGAGCTGACAATGTAAAGATCGTCACTGCGGGCGTTGAACGTTACCGATCGGCCTTCAGCGAGGCGCGTCAGATACTCTCGTCTCGCCTGTGGTGCCATTCGAGTCGCTCCCATGAATCCGTCCTTTCATGGGTAACCCGACTCCTGGCCGACGATGCCTCCTCCGTACAGTTTCTATGGCGCGATACGGGGTCTGGACAAAACGGTGGCCGGTCGTGCAAAGTAACAGAAGGCGAATTGGCGCAGCGCTTGTCCAAATCTTGAGGTGGATGTTCCATGAGAACGCTAGGAGCCCTTCTCGTCGCAATCGGTTTGGCGGCCGCGACGCTCACCGCGCAGTCGGCGAAGCTCCCGCCCGGCGCGATGTACGGCGCGGATCCCTCGTATAAGGTCCCACGGACGGCAGATGGACGTCCGGACCTGCAGGGCGTCTGGTCCAACAACAGCGTCACGCCGATGACCCGGCCGACGCAGTGGAAGGACAAGGCGCTCATTACCGACCAGGAACTGAAAGAGCTGCAGACGTTCATGGCCAAGAATGTCGACGACGGCGGGGATGCGATCTTCCAGAACCAGATTCAGCTTGCCCTCGACGCGATAGAAAAGGGAAAGTTCGAGCAGATCTCGTACGACAAGGCGACCGGGAATTACAACCAGTTCTGGATGGCGCAACGCGACTGGGATCGACGCACGTCGCTCATCGTCGATCCGCCCAACGGCCAGCTCCCGCCTCGCACGACGGAGGCCCAGGTCCGCGGCCGCGGCCGGATCCCAAGCGCCGAAGATGCCGAGGGTTCACAGCGAGCTCGACCGGCTGGACCTGAAGATTTGCCGCTCGGCGAGCGCTGCATCTCGTTTGGAGCGCCACGCACCGGTGCCGGCTACAACAGTTACCTTCAGATCTTTCAGTCTCCCACCGCCGTCGTCCTCCTGCAGGAGATGGCCCACGATGCGCGGATCGTATCGCTCAATAATCAGAGGCATCTCAACTCGAACGTGCGGCAGTGGCTTGGCGATCCGCGCGGACGTTGGGAAGGCGACACGCTCGTGGTCGAAACGACGAATTATCGCGGCGGTTTCATGGGGTCGACGCCTGAGGTCAAGGTGACCGAGCGGTACATGCGAGTAAGCTCTGACCATATCAATTGGACGATCACCGTCGACGATCCGAAGACGTGGACCCAGCCATGGTCGTTTATGGTTCGCCTCAAGCGAACCAATGATCAGGTCTACGAGTATGCATGCCACGAGGGCAACCACTCGTTGCCGGGGATTCTTGGTGGGGCGCGCGTTGCGGAGCAGAAAGAGGCGGCCGAGAGGGGGAAGGACTGACGAGGGGTTCAGAACTGGCGTTATGCTGCCTCGGAAGAGGGTAGTGTCCCACTTCGTCCAACCGGACCGTCGTTGCGTGGCACGAAGGCGCGGCCGTTTTGGGTGACTCGTTGGAGCACGGCGAGTTGATGCCGGAGCGCGAGAACTTCCGCCGAGCTCGAACCGAGAGCGGATTGTGACTCGAAACAAGGCCAGCAGGGCGATGAACCGCGCAATCGTCCTGGCCGGAACGGTATCAGCCTCTGGTCCGCAACCGCAACGGCCTCAACACGTACGGAATATACCGTAGGGACAGGGCAAAGTTCGAAATAGCTCCGCCACGCCGAAGGAACGCGCGGCCCGATCTTTGCCCTCGCTCCGCCACCCCGAGCGATATATACTCTTGCCGCGATGCGCGAGGGTGTGGCCTCATTCTTCCTACCAATTGCCGGCCTGCCTGCCATGGCAGCGATGGCCTCCACTGTGCCGTACTTACGTACCCCTCGAAGGAGAACGACCATGAAAACGCTGTTCCGTTCAGCTTTGGTAGTGTCGACGGTGATTTGCCTGTCCACTGTCGCCTTCGCTCAAAGCGGTGCGATTACCCCCGACGTCGTGTACGGCCACAAGGATGGTCTCGCGCTGACGTTCGACGTCCTCAAGCCGTCAGGGACGCCCAATGGCGCCAGCATCCTCTTCGTCGTGAGCGGCGGCTGGAACTCGCGCTGGCAGCCCGCGTCCGAGGTCAAGACCCGGTGGGATCCCGCGCTCAAGAAGGGCTTCACGGTGTTCGTTGTCCGTCATGGCAGCGCCCCGCGGTACAACGCCGCCGAAGCGTTCGGCGACATCCAGCGCGCAGTGCGGTTCATTCGTCTCAACGCGAAGACCTACGGCGTGGATGCCGAGCGCCTCGGGATTCATGGTGGCAGCGCCGGCGGTCACCTGTCCCTCATGGTCGGGCTGAACCCGGACGCCGGCGACCCGACGCAGAAGGACGAGGTGCTTCGCGGGAGCAGCAAAGTGGCCGCCGTCGTGGCGTATTACCCTCCCGTGGATCTGCGCACGCAGAGCGGGTCGAGCGGGAAGTTCCCTGCCAAGACCACCGAGTCGTTCTTCTACGGTGATGGCTTGGCGGTGGCGCGGGCGCAGGAGCGGTGGCCGGCGCTCAAGCTCGACGAGAAGGAGCGAGCCGCCATCTCGCCCGTGATGCACGTGTCGTCGGACGATCCGCCGGTGCTGTTCGTGCACGGAGACGCCGATGTCGTCGTCGATCTGAACGCCAGCCAGACGCTGCTGGCCGCGCTGCAGGCGAAGCAGGTCACCGCGGAGCTGCACGTGATCCCCGGCGCCGCGCACGTGTTTCCGGACGCCGCGCACGCCGCGCGCGCCATGGATGCCCTCGTGGCGTTCTTCGAGACGCATCTGGCCCGCGACTGAACGCGCCCGGTCGAGCCGTTGGAGCCAGATGGCGTCGACCGCGAACGAGTCGACGGCGAGCCACTGGCCGTTAATCCTTGAAGGTCTGGACCAGCTGGATGTGAGCGGCTGTCATTGGCAGCGCGGTCACGGTCGCCGCGAGCCGTTCGTCGGCGGTGAGCATGCGCGTCTTGAGGCGGATGGCGAGCGCGAGGTACAGCGAGTCGTAGACCGTCCGGCCGGTGGCGTTCGCGAGTTCGTGCGCGTCGACGGCGAGCAAACGGCACGGAACGGTTTCCACGGCACTGCGGCCGATATCGGCGACGAGCTGGCGGCCCTGTTCGGCGGTCAACTCACGACGGCGGATCTTCTTCCAAATCGTATTGGCGGCTTCCGCGAAGAGAAGATCCGGGGCGAAGTACTCGTGCGGGAGCGTGAGTAGGCGACGCGCACCGTCAGTGTGAATCTCAGGAACAAACCATTTCACCACGACGCTGGCGTCGACGACGAACGCGCTCACCTGGTGTCCCGGTCCTCGCGAATCAGGGCGGTGCTGTCGGTGTGGGACGACATCCTGAGGCGCTTTAGCCATTGACTGGAGACGCGCCGGGTTTCGGCAAGGCTCCGGACGCTGGCATTTTCAAGAACGGCGTGGATTTCAGCTTGGAGAGACCGTCCGTGTGACTTGGCGGCGGCTTTCAGTTGTTTCAAGACGCTATCGTCTAGATCTCGAACGAGAACGTTGGCCATGTTGCTGCTCCTGAGACACATGGTATCATAATGATACCGTGTGTAGTCGTGGACCGCTGGTAAGTGATGAGATGGAGCTGCGTCGAGCGCTCGGTTAGGGTGGGCAGCTTCGCCTGCATTCACGAGCGAAGGCTGGAGCGGGCTACGGGGATCGAACCCTTTGACGCGTATACGCTTGGACGCAGACGGCGTGCAGCCCGAACCCTGCAAGGGAAACGCTCGCGCCGGTCGGTCGCCTTGACGCGCGGGACGCCGCAGGTCGGCCATCACGCATCGCTGTTGGAGCGGGGTTACAAAGCGGAGGACATGTGACTGGCGTTCTCAAAGCGGTACTCGCCTGCCTCGTTGCCGGTGCCTTGACCGGCCCCGTCGCCGGCAGCGCTGCTGCCCGCTGGGCGACGGGTCAAGCGATCCGTTTGTGGATCGATCCGCGGCACGCGCCGGTCGGCGGCGACGCGCTGGTGCACCGCGCCATGCAGATGTGGGTGGAGGCGTCGGCGGGGCGGCTGGCCTACGTACGGACCTCGCGCCAGCAGGATGCCACGATGCGGGTCAGATTCGTCACCAACGGCGCTGGGCTGTACGGCGGGACCGGGGCGCACGTCGATCCGGAAACGCGAGCGATCGCCGAGGCCGATGTGATGATTGCGGGCGATGCTGGGAGCGACCCTCTGGAGCGGCACATCATCATCTACTTGACCGCCCTTCACGAGTTCGGTCATGCACTCGGTCTGAAGCACACCGACGATTTCGCGTCCATCATGTACCAGTTCAGCCGGCCCGGCGATTGCGAGCGCTACTTCACCGGCTATCGCGCGCGTCTGCAATCGGCAGACGACATTGGCTCGGCGAACGCCACCGGCCTGTCCGCGACGGACATCGCCACGCTTCGCGAATTGTACGACCGCTGACTGCGGCGGCCGAATTCGGCGACGGTCGGTCGCTTGCCCACGACCGGTCGCGGACGTGGTCGTGTCCGCATCCGCATCCTCAGGAGGACCGGAAGCGTGTCGATCATCGATGATCTGATTGAAAACCTCGTCGAGTAGAACACCGCGCGAGTGGCCGTCACGCCGGCGGACGCCCCGCATCGTCTTGGAGGAGTTGGCGACAAATCGTCCAGCTATGGACGGGCTTAGGGGTGGTGACGCGTTCGCCCGTTGCCCCGCAACGGCGCGCATACGGCCCGTCGTCCAGGTTGGCGCTGTGGCACGTCGCGCAGTGCTCCGCGTAGACCGCGCGCCCCTGGTCGGCTTGCGCGTCCGTATAGGTGGCCGGCGTCCCGCCTGCGTTTGATCGCGCTCATCGAAGAAGCGGCCGTGGTCGGCGCAGCGGCCCACGGTTTGACTTCGACGGCGTTCCCCGCCCCTCGGCAGATATCTACTGCGATGACCGCGGATAGTGACGTACCCGCTTCTTGCCTTCGCCCTTCAGGCTGACATGCTGCGATCGCCCGCGGGCGGTACTGTCCACCGTCAGCTTGCCGGTTCGCACGCCCAGCCGAGTGGGGGTGAACGTGACGCGGATCACGCAGCGTTGAGCAGGCCCCAGCGGACGCCCGCAGCTGTTCGTTTGTTGGAAGTCGCCTGTGGTGGTGACGCCGGTGACCGTCACCGTGCCAGTGTTGTCGCTGTTCCACACGATGATGGATTGCGGCGCGGACGTCGTCTCGACCGGCTGGGGGTGGAATCGCAGCGCGCGCCGCGACAATGTCAGACGGCCGGTCGCCGCCGCTCGCGTGACGACCAGTGAGACCGGCACGAGCTCCGAGGTCACGCGACCGTCGCTGGCGCTATAGGTGAAGACGTCAGTGCCGGTGAAGCCGGCGAACGGTCGGTAGGTGAACGACCCATCCGGCTGCAGCGACAGGTTGCCGTGCGCCGCCCCCACGACGAGCGTGGCCGTGAGCGTGTCCCCGTCTTCGTCGACGTCGTTGCCGAGGACGCCGGGAGCCTCGACCGTCAGCAGCGCATCCGCCGACCCCTCGTAGCGGTCGGGCGCAGCAACCGGCGCACGATTGGGCGGCTCGATCCGCAAACGATAGACGACGCCTCCACCGCCTGGACCACCCCACTCGGTCGTGCCGTAGAAGTAGCCGTCTCTGGCCTGAATCAAGTCGCCGGAGGGGTAGGCGCCCTCCGCATACGTGAAACTGTGGAGCGTGGCCACGGCCCCCGTCGGGTCGAGGACGAACACGGTCCCGAGTCCGAACGCGCCGCCATTGCGCGTCGTGCCGTAAAAGCGACCTTCACTCCCTTCGAGCAGGCCGGCATACGGATTGGCGCCGTCGTCTCCGGCGAAGCTGTGCACCGTCGAAAAATGATGTGCGCCGTCGATCACGAAGAGCGTGCCGTTGCCAAACTCGCCTCCTGCTTCGGTGGTGCTGTAGAAGCGGCCATCGCGCCCCTGAACCAGGCGCGCGCGTGGCAGTGCTCCGTCGGCGCCGATGAAGCTGTGGAGGGTGGTGACGGCGCCGGTGGTGGCCATCGCGAACACAGTCCCTTTCTCGAAGGCGCCCCCCTCGCTGGTGGTCCCGTAGAACGTGCCGTCTGCGCCCTGTAGCAATCCGGCCAGGGGCCACCGCCCGTCACTGCCGTTGAACTCGTGTCGCACCTGGGCGTAGAAGGGAGTCGTCGGCTGCCGGGGGTCGACCAGGAAGACCGTTCCGGGTCCCATGCTGCTCCCGGCAAACGTTCCGTGCGCGGTGCCGTACAGGTTGCCGTCGGCCGCCTGAATGAGTCCTGCCCGCGGCGAGCCTTGACCGAAGAGAAACGTCCGCAGCGTGGTCGGCGAATTCGACGCGTCGATTCGGAACACCGTTCCGGCCGACTCGATATTGCCGCCCACGAACGTGGTGCCATACAGGTTTCCGTCGTTTGCCTGAAGCAGCGCACCGGCCGAGCCATTTTGTGGCAACGCCAGCGTCGTTCGTCGTCCCGTCTCGTCGATGCTGAAGACCATCCCGCCCCCGGCCAGACCGCCGACGGTCGTCGTGCCGTACAAGAGGCCGCTCGCGGTTTCCGTCAGACCGGCGATCGGGAACGCTCCGTCCGTGGCCGTGTCATCGAAGCGCTGCAGGGCGGTCAAGGCACCGTCCGCGTCGAGTCTGAAGAACGCCGTCGGGTGTGACGTGCCGACTCTGAGAGTTCCGGTGCCGTAGAGCGTTCCCTCGGCCCCTTGAACGATGCGCGTCAGGATGCCGCCGGTGTCGGTGAAGCGATGAAGCGTGTGGCTGGTGCCGGTCGCATCGATTCTGAACAGCGAGCCGAAACCGACTGCTTGTGGGAGATAACTTGTGCTGGTCAATCCGTAGATAAGTCCGTCGCTCCCACGAGTGAGGCCGGTCGGAGGGGAGTAACCATCGGCGTCGTGGCTGAAGTCCCGCACCACCGTGAATGCTCCTGCCGGATCAACCCTGAAGACGGTGCCGCCAATGGTCCCTCCCCGGCTGGTGACGCCGTATAAGCCGCCATCGACCGATGCCACCAATCCTCCGATCGGATACCAGCCTTCGCCGCTGCTGGTGCCGAAACCATGCAGCATGCTGAACGTTCCGGATGGGTCGATCGCGAAGACCGTGCCATCACCCTGAGGTCCGCTCGGGCCCGCAAAGCGCGGCCCGCCGAAGGAAGTGGTGCCGTACAAGCGTCCGTCGGATCCCTCGGTCAGAGTCGCCGCCGGCTGCGCCCCGTCTACGCCGGCAAAGCTGTGTAACGTCGTCAGAGCACCATCTGCCGTGAGGCGGAACACGGTGCCGGCGTCGAATTGGCCGCCGACGCGCGTCGTTCCGTAGAAGCTGCCGTCACTCCCCTGGATCACGCCGGCCTCCGGACTCGCGCCGTCGCTTCCCTGAAAATCGTGCAGCGTGCGGACGTGTCCGGCCAGGTCCATCATGAAGATCGTGCCAAGGTCGTGGGCTCCACCTTCCGCCGTGGCCCCGTAAAAGTTTCCATCCGCCGCCTGCATCAAACCGGTCGGGTAGCGACCGTCCGTGATGGAGAATCGGTGCACGATCGTCCGCGTGCCATCACGATCGATTCTGGATACGACCCCGAACCCTTCGCGCGTCGTGCTGTAGAAGTTGCCGTCAGCGGCCTGGATCAGAGCCGACTCCCGCATGGCACTGACTGGGAAGGACGGTTTGTTGTACCCACCGAAGGAGAACGGCGCGTCGAAGCTCGTTACGGTTTCGACCTGTGCTTGCCCCGATACTTCTGGTGGTGTGATCAGCAGTGCGAGAATCGCCAGCAGCACGCACGTCCAGCGTCGGCGGCCCGGCATGAAAGGCTTGAACGAAGGGTCATACGCTATCTCAGTCATTGGTCACCCGCGGTTGTGCATTGCCCCGCGCGCCCGGTTGCTGCCAGATGCTAGACTGGATCGGCCGTTCCGTGAAGGGATACTTGTGGCCACCGTGTGTCACGTACCCCGGGTGAGCAGCGACGGCGACAGACGCCGACGCACGCGGCGTCGCACGCGCGCGCGGGGTCGTCTCGATATTTTGTACACGCGTGCCAAACCGCAGGGGCGGTCGCGTTGCGGCTCCAAGGGGGCTCAGGCATCATCACTCCTGCACGTCGATCGGGGCGACCTCGAAGAGAAGATCCCGATACTTCGTTCCCATCACGTCGACGGGCTGGAGTTCTTGCCCGTGCGCCACCCACGATCGCATGAAGCCGTCGAGGCGTGGGCGGGCCGCCTGTTCCGCCGTGCGCTTCGCCCCGTCCAGCGTGCGATGTAGCGACACGTCAGTGGTGTCGGCGTTTTTGCGTACTACGCTAGATCGGTACATCCGCGCGCGCGTTCCAGACCTGGCGGAGCGCGTTCGCGATCTGGAGTTGCACAGCTTCATGCGTGTTCGTTGACGGGCTCCGACGGCGCGAGGAGGTTCCCGTCCGCGCCCACACCCCAGATCAACACGTCGGGACCGAGGTCGACCCCGTTCGGCCAGACGACCGTCTCCAACTCCGGATCGACGCGCACCTGCGCAAAGTAGGCCGGGTCCACCCAGGGGCGGAACACGTTGTCCGGATGCGCGTCTGGCCCCGGCACGAGATGGCTCAGATCACGCTCGACGGTCCGACCGTCGAACAGGCCGAGTCGGAGCCGATAACCGGGCAAGGCTTCCACGCTCTGAATGCTGACGCGATCCATCCTCGTAGTCGTTGACGACGCGTCTTGACAGGGCTTCGGAGGGCCGCCGACTAACTCGATGCCGACGATGTGTCCGTCGGCATCGACGTCCGCGATCACCAGCTCGCCGCGCACGGTGCGTCCGATCTCCCGCGATCGGATGCCCGCCGTGGGCGCGGCGCCGAACCGCCCGTGGCAGCATCCCTCGTCGATCTGCGTCTCACGACACGCCATCACTCAACCCTCCGGCCGGTCATCTCCTCACGCGGACTTTTCAGCGGTGTGATCTTCGACAGGTCCACATCCTTCAGCGCGTGCCAAAGGTCATAGTCGGCCTGCAGGCCCATCCAAAACCCCGCCTCCATCCCGGTCAGCGCCGCCAGGCGCAACGCGGTATCCACCGTCACACCGCGCCGGCCCTTACCAAGGTGTTCATCCGCTGAAACGGGACGCGCATGCGCGCCGCGGCGTCTATCTGCGTGATACCCAAGGGCTTCATGAATTCTTCGAGCAGCATGTTGCCCGGGGTGCGTGAGTGGCCGGTGCGTCGGCAGTCGGCGCCGCACGCTAGTCGTCGTGGAAGTCCTTGCAGCAGACGTCATAGCAGTGTTCCTCTCGAAACGTAAACCGAATCCGGTACTGGTCGTTCACGCAGATGCTATAGAACCCGGCCTCGGCACCGCCGCGCGATCACCCGATTCTCTGGAGGATTCTCGGAATATTTCGGGGACTCGGAGTGGAGCGGGCTACGGACATCGAACCTGTCTAACGGGTTTCTCCAAGTGATGGATCGCGAAGAAGGAGACGACCAGGTCGAACGGTCCTTCTGGCAGTGACGCGTCAATATCTTGGTCGAGAAGCTGCAGGCGTGTCCTGCGGGCAGCCAGGCGAGTTGACGCAAGGTCGCGCATGTTCGGTGAGAGCTCGAGGGCGACATAGTCAGCCTCGGGGATGATTCCGTAAGAAAGCCAATGCCCATCCGCCGGTGCCGCATCCGAGTTCGAGAACGCGCTGGCTGGGGCGCGCGCTCGCGTATCGAAGTGCGAGATCCTGCACCTGACGGTAGCCCGGGATCACTCGCAGCTTCAGTTCGTCATATTCGCTCGCCAGCCGGTCGAACGTGTCACGGCTACCAGCTTGCGCGCACATCCCGTCCCTCCAACGACGTTGAAACTACTCCCGGGGTGGTTGCCAACGGCGGATCCAGCGGATCCGCCCTTGGCTTCCCTCGCGGTCATGTCATCAATTGCGTCCACTGCGCAGTGTCGGTGTACTGCTGGAACATCACCGCCTTGTCGCCGTGAAACCCGTACACGTGGCAGAACGGGGCGTCGAGCGTCGCGCCGCCGGTTTTCATCGTGCCGCTATAGCGACCAAGCACCACGACGTGGTCGCCGCCGTCAATGAATGTGCTGGGCACAACGGTGAAGCTATCGATCGCCGCCAGTAACCGTGCGAACACGCCATCGCCAACGGCTTGCGGACCAATGTAAGGATTGCGATCCGCAAGCGGATTGCCCTCCGCTTGGTTCCAGTTGATCGCTGGGTCCATGGCGGCAAACAGCGCGGAAGGATCGTTTCGACCGAACGCCGTGTACACCACCTTGATCATCTCGAACGCCGACATTGTGCTACCTCCTGATGATGCGCTCTGCTGGGCGCACGAGCCGCGAATGTTAGTACGGGCATTGCCGACGGTCGCAGACATCGGTCGGAGAGCAACGCGTGTGGGAGACAGGATTCGAACTCGCCAAGGAACCGCTACGGCGACGGGTTCCCTAGATACCCGTCAACCTCCGTCGCTCCCGACTAGTCGCGCAGTGTAGGGGAGTCGGGTTTGAGTCGGCGCCAGATCCTCCTCAGGCGTTGGAACAAAGCTGCTGGCGTGACCAACCGGATAGAACCCTCGCATGGACTCCGGGTCGACGATGCCGTCGGTCCATGCGGGCAGGAGCCGCGAGCAGGCGGACGGGCTCAGGTTCTGCGAAGCGTTCGTCCCGTTTTCACGCCTGCATTCGGAGCGTGCGAGTGTTGTTATCAATCCCTCCGAGCGGCGTCGCACAACAAGTCGCCACCCGTCCGTCAAACGGGACCCGCACCAGGTCAGCGGCTGCAGCGGCGTACGCCAAAGGCGGACGGACGACGCTATGCGCTGGTCCCGGCCTGGACGGTGAAGTCCGCGATCGGGCCGGCGGAACAAATCCGTGGGACGGGTGTCGAAGTGTGCGGAGCGAACCGATGGCTCGATGCCTTACGCGCAAGGACTTGGCGGCAATCGGTGTCTTGCTCGGCCTCCTGGCACTCGCGCACTACTTTGGCTGGCTCTCGGAGCCGCCGAGCCTTCTGGCACCGGGGACGTCTCCTGCAACCCGTCCATAGAGACGCGCAACTTCCGGGCGAGTCTGACCAACCGTCGGAGCGGGTGAATATATGCCTGCATCCGATTCACGTCACGCCGCGTGACGATTCTTACTGACACCCGGGAGGAGTCCATATATGCGGCGTTACCGAGGACCAAACCAGCGGGCGGACGCGCCTTGCGATGCACGGGTTAGCCGAGCTGCTCGGCGAGCGCGACAATGATTCCCTCTGGCCCGCGGATGTAGGCTAGCTGGTACGTGTCCCCGTACTGCATCTCGCCAATGAGCTCGGCGCCGTGGGCGCGCATGCGCGCAACGACAGCGTCCATGTCCTCGACGGCAAACATGATGCGACGGATGCCCAGTGTGTTCACCGGCGCAGCCACGGGCCCAAACCTGATCGCGTCGGGCGTGTGGAACTTGTCCAGCTCAATGCCCTGCCCGTCGGGAGTCCGCATCATCGCGAGGGTGGCCCGGACATCCTTGAGCCCGATCAGGCTCCCGATCGAAGGCCCTTCGACTGTCGTCTCGCCCTCGAGCTTGAGGCCCAGTTCGATGAAGAAGGCTTTGGCGGCTTCGAGATCGTCGACAACGATGAGGACGTTGTCCATCCGTTTGAGCGTCATATCCTTCCTTCCCTCGCTTCACTGTTGATGCCCGTGCTTGCTGCACGTGGCGTACAACGATAGTAGACCGACCGACCTAGGGCGGCGACCCAGCGGGTCTCGGCGAACCCGCACTAGACCGACTTGTATAACACCGCGATCGGTGCTGCTATTGCGGCAGGGCGGATGGGTCCTGTGTCGTCGCGCAGCGTTTACCATCACGGTGCGAGGTTTGCTGCGGCCACAAGGCGTCCCAGCTCACTCGCACGGATGCCCTCCAAAGCGGTCTCGATATCGTGTCGGTGACGCCCAAAGAATCGGTTAGTCCGGGGCTTCCGCTGTGGTCGACGGACGCCTGAAAGTCGCTCATCTTCTCGCCGCGCCGCGAGCTTCATTCTGCGAATGGCTGACGCCGCGAGGGAAGCCGCGACGATCGGCGGTGGTTGTCGTGCCTGACGATGATGCTCGCGATCCGGCCGGAGATGCCAAACGCGAAGAGAGCAGGCAGCAAAGATGGCTGTAAAGTGCGGACCTAGAGACGTTGCCGGTCGCGCTAGCTGGCGCTCCAAACAACGTGGCCGGCGCTCTGTGCCGGGCACAGCAGCGCGGCTGACGATGAACGGGGGCGTGAGCCACCCCCCCCGATTTTACGGCCGGTTCTGTCCCGAGAACGGCCCGGGGGGTTGCTCATGCCCCAGTGTCAGCGTCCCGATCCATCGCGATTCCTCCCGCGATTAGCGCGCCGTTTGCGCACGGATTGTGACGTGAGTATGCGTTTGCGATCTCGCGCGGATCGCAGTGCACTGTCCGCGCACATTCACCGATGGTACTCGCACGACTTCGACCATTACGTCCGGAATCGTACGCGTTCGACACGACGCCGTACAAGACCATATGTAGGCCTGGGTTGTCGCTGGGGCGGTTTACGCTCGGCCGTAGCAACCAGATTCCAGGAGCGATGGCCATGACACATGCAACGGAGACGGTGAACGGACCCGCGCGCCCGACCCTCGTGATGGCGATGGATCTCGGACGGGGCCAGTGGCGATTGGGCTTCGCGATCGGTGCCGGGCAACGGCCGCGAAGCCGGACGATCCGCGGCGACGAGTGGCGCCGGCTGGGCGATGAGATCGCGGGGGCCAAAGCAAAGTTCCACCTCCCATCCGACGCCCGCGTGGTGAGCTGCTACGAGGCGGGCCCCGATGGATTCTGGATCCACCGCTATCTCACGACCCTTGGCGTGGAGAGCCTGGTGATCGATCCGGCCAGCATCGAAGTGAATCGCCGCGGTCGCCAGGCAACGACCGACCGGCTCGATGTCGAACGACTCCTCGCGCTGCTGCTCCGGTACGTGAATGGTGAGACCACCGCCCTGCGGGTGGTCCGGGTCCCGAGTGAAGAGGCTGAGCACCGACGGCAACTCCATCGCGAATTCATCACCACCACGCAGGACCGCGTGCGCGTCCCGAATCGCATGAAAGGCCTGCTCGCGACGCACGGACGGCACGTCCGCGTGCAGGCGGATTTCGCGACGCGGTTACCAGGGCTGCGCCGCTGGGATGATCAGCCGCTGCCGGCGGCGCTCCCCCGGCGCCTCGAGCGCGAGTGGGCGAAGGTGGAACTCCTCACGACGCACCTCAAGGGGCTCGAGACGGAACGCACCAGGCGATCCAGACGGCTGCCGATCCGATGGCGGCGCAAGTCCGCCAACTCGTCGCCTTGCGCGGCATCGGCGAGCACTCGGCGTGGGTCTTTGTCGCCGAGCCCTGCGCCTGGCGCCAGTTGCGGAACCGGCGGCAAGTCGGCGCGCTCGCCGGCCTGGTCCCGTTGCCACACAAGAGCGGCACGCTCGACTTCGATCGCGGCATCAGCAAGGCGGGCAGTCGTCGGGTGCGCAGCCTGGCCGTGCAGATCGCGTGGATGTGGGTGCGGTATCAGCCGCAGAGTGCGCTGACGCCGTGGTGGGAGGCGCGCTTCGCGGGGGGCGGGCCGCGCGGGCGAAAGATCGGCATCGTCGCCGTGGCGCGCCGCCTGCTCATCGAGCTGTGGCGGTATCTGAAACACGGCGTCATTCCGGCTGGAGCGATCGTCGTGGCGGATCGCCGCTTCGCACACAGCGTACGGCGGTGACCGCGACATAGGCATCACTGGCGGACGAGGTCGTCGTCCGATCGGCACCGAGCGGGGGCGGGCGGTCCGGCGAATTACGAGAGGCGGGTTTCCATGAAACCGTCGTCAAGGAGGGGTCGCCCGCGTCAGACGGCTGCACCCGGCGCCCCTGGGCGCACACCGTGGTGTGGTGATCGACGCATTGTCGTCGGCACGAATAGAAGGCGGGTCAGCGGGCACCGCTCGCGATCGCGCGGCAGCCACCAGCTCGGATGTCCGATACGTCGAGACGACCAACGGCTCGCTCCGCCACGAGAGCGTACGGGCGTGCTCAACCGGGTCAAGGTTACGCTCGCTGCGCTCGCCGCTGACGCGACCTTGACCCGGTTTCCGCGCGCCCATCGGAGGGCATTTATCGGAGCGAGCCAAGACACCGACCGCTCCTCACGGAGAACGTGTGCGCGATTACCCGGCCGCCGATCAGAGCTTGACTCGAACAGGCCTCATAGAAGCCTCTTCGCTTCGCTCCGGTGCGCTGGGATAAATCGATGAGGTGTTGCGAATGAAAGAGTCGTACGGTGAAGGGGGAGCGCCCCACACCGGCCCCGAGTCATGCGCCAGCGTCCGCAAGGGCGAGGGTGATGCGCTGACAGGGGAAAGGACAGGCCTGGTATTCACCCGCGAAAGAGCGAACCTTCGGGACGCCGACGCCTTCGGAGCAGGCGGAAGGCCACATCCCGCCCGTCGCTACCGCCAGACGGACGAGAGTCCCGTGCGGTCTCAGACCCCGTGCATGTCCGGACACCCCTCAGACGAGACCCAGGAGAGCCCACCCCCGCCCGTGGCTGAGGACCACGGGCCGCGTCGGGAAGTCGCACGACTTACGCCGACGGTGCTATGGCGGACAGCCTTACGTGGCTTGCCAGCCGAAGCTCGCGCAAGCGAGCGAAGGCTGGAGCGGGCTACGGGGATCGAACCCGTGTCCGAGGCTTGGGAAGCCTCTGTACTACCATTGTACTAAGCCCGCGAGTCTACGTCAGATCGTGTCGCCGTCAGAACTCGGGTTGTCGCCGCAGAGTGCTGAGGCAATCATAAATCCTAAGTCTGTCGTCTGCAATGCGGCCTCGCGCCTGCTCGGTCAGGCGCGAATCAGCTTGACGACCTCGTCCCGCATCTGCTCCATCTTCTCGCGACTGGTGGCCTCCAGGTTCAACCGCAGAAGCGGCTCGGTGTTCGACGGCCTGACGTTGAAGTGCCAGTCCGGGTATTCGACGGAAATTCCGTCGAGCTTGTACTGGTGACCGTCGGCGTACTTTGCGGCGATGTCGTCGAGCTTCTGCGGGACGGCGTCCATGCCGGCGAGCTTGGTGTTGATCTCTCCGGAAATGAAATACCTGTGGCGCATCGGCTCGAGCAGCTGGTGCAGGCTCTGTCCCTTCTTCGACATCAGCTCCAGCATCAGCAGCGCCGGAATGAAGCCGTTGTCGGCGTAGAAATTGTCGCGGAAATAATAGTGCCCGGTCACCTCGCCGCCAAAGATGGCGTTGGTCTCGCGCATCCGGCGCTTGAAGAAGGCGTGGCCGACCCGGTTCATGAGCGACGTGCCACCGTACTTCGCGACCACGTCGCGCACGGCGTAGCTGGCGCGGAGATCGTAGATGATCGTCGCGCCCGGATGCTTCAGCAGAAATGCCTCTGCCAGCAGCGCGGTGACGAAATCGCCGGAGATGAACTCGCCGCTGCCGTCGATGAAGAAGCAGCGGTCGGCGTCACCATCCCACGCGATACCGATGTCCGCCTTCTGCGCGACGACCGCCTCGACGATGTGGCGGCGGTTCTCTTCGATCAGCGGGTTGGCCTCGTGGTTCGGGAACCGGCCGTCGATCTCGAAGCAGAGCCGCGTCGTCCGGCACGGCAGGCGATCGAACAACCTCGGCGCAACCAGGCCACCCATGCCGCTGCCGGCGTCGAGCACCACGTTGAAAGGCTTGACGACCATCGGGTCGATGAAGCCCATCACGTGATCGACATACGCCGCCAACGTGTCCTTCGTCGTCACCTCGCCGCGCCGGGCGGCCGGCGGCGGCACGCCGTCGGCGGCGATCATCTCGCGGATGTCGGAGATGCCTTCCTCGCCGCTCAACGGGAAGGCCTCGCGACGGACCATCTTCATGCCGTTGTACTGCTTGGGGTTGTGCGACGCCGTGATCTGCACACCGCCGTCGTGCTGATCGCGCGCCGCCGCGAAATAGAGCATGTCGGTGGCAATCATCCCGTAGTCGACGACATCGGCCCCCTGCGACGTTGCCCCGTCGATGAACGCCGCGGCGATCGCCGGGGACGACAGCCGCATGTCCCGGCCGACCGCGATGCGCGTCGCCTCGAGGTAGGCGACAAATGCCCTGCCGATCGCCCGCGCCGCCTCCTCGTTGATCTGATCGGGGTAGATGCCGCGCACGTCGTAGGCCTTGAAGATGTCCGGGTTCAGTGAGACGGGCATGGCGTGATGGACCTTGTCAGGGATCGCGAATCAGGGACCAGGGATCAGAAGTCAGCGATCCGCGATGGATCAGGGATCATAGACGACTATGGTCGGTGACGACCGATTTGTCGCCGAGAACGGCGCCGTCCCCGACCGACGCGCTCCGGCCGATGTGGCATTGGCGTCCGAGGATCGCCTGGCGCACGACGGCATCCTGGCCGACCCTCGTATTGGCCCACACGATGGATCGATCGACGACCGCGTGCTCTTCGATCTGGCACTGGCGGCCGATCACGGCATAGGGGCCAATCTTCGCTCCCGCTTTGACAACGGCGCCCTCGTCGATGAAGCAGGGCGCCTCGAGCACCGCGCTGTCGTCGACCCGGGCCTTGGGCGACACCCAGCTGGTGGCGGCGGCGCCGTTGAATGGCGGCGTGTGATAGCGGCCGTCCATGATGTCGTGATGCACCTGGACGTACTTTTCAGGCGTCCCGATGTCGATCCAGTAGCCGCGGTAGACATAGGCCATGAAGGTTTCGTTGCGCTCGATCAGCGACGGGAAGAAGCTCCGCTCGATCGACCAGGCCGTCTCCCTCGGGATGCGCTCGAAGGTGTCCGGCTCGAGCACGTAGATGCCGGCGTTGATCGTGTCGCAGGTGATTTCGTCGGCCTTCGGTTTCTCGAGGAAGCGCAGGATGTTTCCTGCGGCATCGGTCTCGACCAGGCCGTAGGCGCTCGGGTTCTCGACCGGCGTCAGCACGATCGTCGCCTTGGCCTTGCGCTCGCGGTGCAGCCTGATCACGGCCGCCAGATCGACTTCGGTGAGCACATCGCCGTTGAACACCACCACCGACTCGTGGAGCGACTCGCCGGCGTACCGCACGGCGCCGGCCGTGCCGAGCGGCGCCGGCTCGACGACGTAGCGGATGCTGAGGCCGGCATCGCTGCCGTCGCCGAAGATCTCCTCGATCCGGCGCGGCTGATAGTTGAGGCTGAGGATCACTTCGTCGATCTCGGGCACCTGCTTCAGCAGGTCGAGCTGATAGTGCAGAAACGGCCGTTCGAAGATCGGAACAATCGGCTTCGGGGTGTGAATGGTCAGCGGACGGAGCCGCGTACCCTTGCCCCCTGCGAGCAGGATCGCCTTCATGAGCAACCGCAGATGTTATCATGAGCGTACTCGCGCATGAACCTGCCGAACTCGCTGTCGGTCACGCGGATCTTTCTCGTGCCGCTGCTCGTTGTCGTGCTCCTGACCAAGTTCGAGGGGCGCATGATCCTTGGCGTGCGGAAGGAGCTCGTCGGCGCGGCGATCTTCGCCATCGCCTCGTTCACCGACTGGCTCGACGGCTATCTGGCGCGGCGGCGCGGTCAGGTGACGCCGCTCGGCCAGTTCATCGATCCGTTCGCCGACAAGCTGCTGACGATCGCCGCGTTCATCTCGCTGGTGCAGATGGATCTGGCGCCGGCGTGGATGGTGGCGATCATCGTCGGCCGCGAGTTCGCGGTGACCGCGCTGCGGACGCTGGCGCACGCGCGCGGCGCCGTGATGCCGGCGTCGCCGCTCGGCAAGATCAAGATGGTGACGCAGGTCATCGCCATCCTCGCCCTGATCCTGGGCAAGGATCATCTCCAGGGGTTCTTCGTGATCGGCCAGGTCGCGCTGTGGGTGTGCGTAATCGCGGCGCTGGTGTCGGCGGCCGACTACTTTCGCCGGTTCAGCGACTTGTTGACGAAGCCGTCTCCGACCGGGCGGCTTTGATCGTCT
>WHSN01000232.1 GCA_009380045.1 Luteitalea sp. | reverse complement strand
GCTGACCGGCGCCGACGCGCGCGCGAAGCGCCAGCCGCCGAACGCCGCCATGCAGGCGCTGAGCGCAACCAGGATCACGATGAACGTGTGTCGAAAGGGGCGAGCCAACTACTTGTTCAGGGTTTCGAGGCTGGTTTTGGCCAGCACCGCCTCAGCCGACACCGGATCGACGGCGATCACCTGCTGCAGCAGCTTTGCGGCAAGCGAGGTGTCGCCCTTTTTCAGCGCGCCCATGCCCAGCATGTACAGCGGTTTCCCCCATGCGGGATCCGCGTCCGCCGCCTTCTGGTAGTAGGCGCTGGCCTGATCGAGCTCGCCCCGTTCGAGCTTGAGGTCGGCGAGAGCGTAGAACACGTCGCGGCCGGCGTCCGGAACGAGGGCCGCTTCCACGAGCGTCCGTTCGGCGGCGTCGACGTCGCCGCGCTCGCGCTGGGTCAACGCAATTCCGACGACGGCTTTGTCATTGTTCGGCTCGCTCTTCAGCAGTTCGCTGTAGGCGTCGAGCGCTGCCGCGTAGTCCTTCTTGAGGCGGTATGCCGTGGCAATCTGAAGGTGAATGACGCCAAGAGGCGGTGCTTCGGTGAGGACCCCGCGGTAGGCCGAAATCGCCTCGTCCCACCGCTGTTCCTCGAACAGTGCATCGGCGCGGGCCAGATCCGCCTGGAGATCCTTCGCGATCAGGCCGCCGAGGGCGCCGAAATGGTCGTTGCCGGTGCGCCTCAAGGCGAACGAGACTGGCGGGTTCGGGGTGCCCATCCGTACGTTGGCCACCGTGCCTTCGGGTGAATAGCCAGGGGCCTGAGAGATGAATCGCCACTGGCCGCCACGCAGGCCGATCATGACGAAGCGGCCCTTGTCGTCGGTCGTGGCCGTGAAGCTCTGCGCGATGTTCGGGTTTTCAGCGGTGACGGTGGCGCCTTTGATCGGTTGGCCGTCCTCCCCCCTCACGATGCCGCCGACGCGCCCGCTCTGTGCAGACGCCGGCTCGATCAGCGCGGGGCACATCAGCGCGACCAGGAACGCGAGCGAAACGAATCGACTCTGACGCATGGCCGAGGCTCCTGAATCCTTCGCGGTGCGCCAAGTATATACCTAGAGCAGCCACGTCGGCTGGTACAGAAGGACGTACACCAGCACCCCGGTCACCGAGACATACATCCAGATCGGAAAGGTCCAGCGGGCAATGGCGCGGTGCCTCGGATAGCGTCCCTTCAAGCCCCGCGAGAGCGTCACGACCGCGAGAGGCAGCACGGCCGCCGCGAGCACGACGTGCGTGAGCAGGATGGAAAAATACAGTGGTCGCACCAGCCCCTGGCGGGTGAACCTGACCGATCCCACCTGCGCGTGATAGGTGAGGTAGCAGACCAGGAACAACGACGAGGTGAGGAATGCCGCGATCATCACGCGACGGTGCTGCTGGATGCGGCCCTTGCGGATGAGCACGTACCCGACCAGCAGCAAGACGCCCGACAAGGCGTTCAGGGTCGCATTCACGGCCGGGAGATCGTGAACGGTCAATGGTCCAGGATCATCGCCACCCAGATGAGCGGCAGGTAGGTGATCGAGCCGAAGAAGAGCGCGCGGGCCGACGCTTCGCTGCGTGAGACGGCGAAGTTGATCGCCAGGCCGACGAGCACGACGCCGAGCCAGAAGGCCGTGCACAGATACAGCTGACCGCTCACGCCGACGAACGAAGGCACCAGGCTCACCGGCAGCAGCGCCGTTGCGTAGATCACCGCCTGGCGTCCGGTGCGTCTCCCATCGGGTTCGACGACCGGCAGCATCGGAAACCCGGCGCTCCGGTAATCGTCGCGATACATCCAGGCGATCGCCATGAAGTGCGGGATCTGCCACAAGAACACGATCGCGAACAGCGCCCATCCACCGACCGACAGCGACCCGTTCGCGGCCGCCCATCCGATCAGCGGCGGCAACGCCCCGGGGACGGCACCGACGAGGGTCGAGGCCGAGGAACGGCGCTTCATCGGGGTGTAAATGATCAGGTAGATGACCAGCGTCGCGACCGCGAGGCTGGCCGCCGTCAGGTTGGAGGTCAATGCAAGGAGCACGAGCCCGGCCAACGCCAGACTCGCGCCGAACATCCGCGCATCGTCGGGCCCGACGCGGCCGTCGGGCAAGGGACGCAGCCTGGTACGCCGCATCAGCGCGTCGGTATCGCGTTCGTACAGCTGGTTGAGGACGGCCGCCCCGCCGGCCACGAGCGCAGTGCCGGCCACGGCCGGCGCCATGGCGAGCCAAGTGGGCGGTGCCGCCGCTCCGAGGTAGTAGCCCGCCGCGCTCGTCAACACGACGAGCAGGTTCAACCGCGGCTTCGTGAGCGCGAAATAGTCCCCGAGAACTGACGACCTCCGTGAGACGGGCAGATGCACCGCAGCGGCTTCCGCCCGGGCGTTCTTCACGCACGTGCTCCGCGATCGGGCTGCAGGCCCGGCCGGCCAACCGCGAGTGCCGCCGCAGCGGCCCGATCGGCCTCACGTTCGGCCCCGACCGCCGACGCCGCTCGAGGCATCGCGAAGGCGACACGCCAGCTTCTCAGCGTGATGACGATGGAAGTGGCGAGCACGAGAGCGCCACACACGAGGTGCACGCTGTTGACCCAGACCTCCCGTCCGGTGATGACGGTGAGAGCGCCAAGGGTCAGCTGGATGGCGACGAGGATCACGAACAGTCCGGCCGGCCGCGTCAGAAGACGGCGAGCCCGGTGATGGCGCCACACGTGCCCGGCCGCCGCGAACACCGCCATCGTGACGACCAGCGCCCCGACGCGATGGGCGAAGTGCACGGCGATCTTCCCGTCCCAATGGTCGGGGATCAGTCGGCCGAACATCAGCGGAAAATCTGGAATCGCGAGGCCGGCGTCGGTGTGACGCATCGCCGCTCCGATGAGGATCTGCGCGAAGATGAGCCCGGTGGCCGCTGTAGCCACCCACCGCAGCGCCGCGTCGTCCACGGCTTCGTCGCCGCGAATCCACGCGGGCGAGGTGAACAGGGCGATAGCGACCGTCAGGCTGAAGAAAATTTCGGCCAGCGCCGCATGGGCCGTCGATACCGGCGCCGGAAGAAAGTACAGCACGGTGATGCCGCCGAGAATCCCCTGAAAAATCACGGCGGCAAGCGCGGCCGCTCCCAGACGCTTCATCCAGCGGCGGGATTCCACACGCCATATCCAGGCAGCGAGAACGATGGTCAGCAGGCCGACGAGACTGGCGATCAGCCGGTGACCGTGCTCGTAGAAGATGCCACCGACCCATTTTGACGGAGGGAACGTGAACATGTTCCACCCGTAGGTCGTGGGCCAGTCAGGAACCGACAGGCCGGATTCGGTGCTGGTGACGAGACTGCCCGCGAGCAGCAGAAACACGGTGGAGCCGCAGACGAACTTGGAGAACCTGTGAAGCATCTTGCTCGGGCAGGCGGGCAGGGCAGGCGAGCCTGGTTGGGCAGCAATGATGGACAGGGGGAGCGGCGCCTGCCTGCCCCGGCCCCCCTGCCTCACCAATCTGTCTAGTTCGTGGCGGCCGCCGGCGCTTTGAAGGTAAACGTCACTTCTTTGGCTTCCTTCGCGGCGAGCGTGACGCTCTGCGTCATCGGCCCGAGTCTTTCATGCCACGCCTCGATGGTGTAGGTGCCCGGCGGCACGTCCCTCAGCTCGAACGCCCCGTCTTCACCTGTCACCGCGTAGTACGGGTGCTCCATCACGCCGACATAGGCGTTCATCCAGCCGTGGACGTCGCACTTGAACGGCACCATCACCTCTGCCGAGGTGAAGGTGTGCGTCGTCTTCATGTCTTTGATCGGCTGACCGGTGTTGAACTCCTGGTTGTTCTTCGGCGTCGCGTGGATATTGTGCAGCGTCGGATCGCTGTTGGAAATCTCCAGCGGCTGGCCGACGCGCATGCCGAACACGTGCGGATGATACCGGCACTGCCGTTGATCGATTTTGGCGACCTCGGTCGGGGTGTCGAACACGTAGTCGCCCAACCCGTCCTTGACGTAGACGAACACGTTGCCGAGCGTCTTGCCATCGCTGCCGACGACGAACGTCTCCTGCGCCTGAGGGCCGGTCGCTTCCTTCACGCAAATCGGATCTGCGTTCATCCTGATAGGTTCGTTCCTCGGCGCCGCGCCTTCGAGGGCCACCATTCCCTTCAGGGACCCCGCGGTGGCTGTGTCGACTCGCTGTCCGCCAGACGCGCCAGCCGGCGAGCTGGGTTCAGCTGAGGTGCTCGATGTTTCCTGCCCGCCGCCGCACGCGGTGATCGATACCGCGAGTGTCAAACCGATCCCGTATAACCCAAGGCTTCGTAGACGCATGGATCCTCTCCTGACGAAATGAGCGCGAGAAAATGCTGAAACCGACTGGTCATCATACCTTATGGAGCGACGGCTGGGCTCCCGGCCGCCTCGCCCAGCTTCCGGATGATGCGGTCCTGAATCCAGTGCGGATCCCACCACTCAACCGGATTGACCGGACGTCCGCTCAGCAACACGGTGAAATGGAGATGGTCGCCACCGGCGAGCCCTGTCGTACCGCTGCGGCCCAACACCTGTCCCTTCCTGACCCTGTCGCCGACCTTGACATCCATCGCCGACAGGTGCCCATAAAGTGTTGCGATCCCCATGCCATGATCCAGGATGACGCAGTTTCCGTAAATGCCGAGCCAGGTCGCGTTGAGCACCGTGCCGTCATTCGCGGCAACCACCGGAACTCGGGCCGTGACCGCGAGATCGAACCCCAGATGTACCTGCTGGTCCACCTCCTTGCCCTCGTAGAGATACGTGCGGTGATCGGCGAAGCCCGCCTCGACCTGTGAATTGCCAAGCTGGGCGAATGGTCCGCTGAACAGGAGGGTCGGGGAGGTCGCGCCGGTCAGCTCGACAATCCGTTCGGCATTCAGCTGCCGGAGATCGCCGTTCACCTTCAGGAATGCCGGCAGATCCGCGGACGAGGGATCCATTTTCAGCTCCGGCGAGTGCTCGAGCGTTTCCGGCAGGACGCGCTGAAAGAATCGGTCGTCCACCTCGATCCGGCTCTTCTTGAACGACTTGGAGAATACTTTGTCGACGAAGGCAGCCGTCACCTCGTTCGCGGCCTCGTCGCGCGCGAAGACCGTGATCGGCGTCGACAGGTCCTGATCGTGGAGCAGCGCGAAGAAGGCCACCTTGAGCGCCGGATCGGTCACTCCCGGCATGCCGGCGCCTGACGCGGGAAACCCCGGGTATTCCAGGCCGCCGACGCGCACGCCTGACGTGACGTCGGCAGGCGTCGCGCGATAGACGACCATTTCGGAGCCACCGTGGTTGACGAAATGATGCGAGGACAGCACGGCGACGCGGGGCGGTTCGAGGCGAACCTGGATGTCCTTCGAGGCGGTGCTCGAGAGCGCCCGGAGGTTCAGCCACGACCGGCGGGTCGCGGCAACCGTGATTCGGGCCGCGCCCTGCTGCAGCTCGGGCACCGCCGACTTGCCGACCGCCCTGGTGATCCGCACGCGATCGGGATCTGGCTGCCCGACGGTCGCTGCGCCGGGGGAGTCGAGAGCGAACAGCGGGATCGCCGTTCCGTTCTGCTCGAGCGTGATCGTCAGGCTCGAGAGCTTTCCGCCGGGGGCGCCGGCCGTGACCTGCAGCTCGCTCTGTAGACCGATGAAACGCTCCGGTCGATCGATTGAGAGTGATGGTGCGGCGCCACGTCCCGCCGCGACGAACACCCCGCCACCAACGAGAAGAGCCAGGACGACGAGAGCAGTGAGCCAG
>WHSN01000217.1 GCA_009380045.1 Luteitalea sp. | reverse complement strand
CGAACTTGCCGTCCGGCGAGAACACCGACCCGTAGTCGAAGAAGTCGTCGGTCGTGAGGTTCTCGACCTGCTGCGACTCGAGATCCACCGTGAAGATGTCCCCGACGCCGCCGCGAAGCGCCGAGAACGCCACCGTGCGGCCGTCCGGCGAAAACGACGGCGACTCGGGCTCGTCAACCGACTTCATCGGCACCCGGATCTCGACCTCGCGCGTGAGGACGTTCTGGACGATCAACGTCCGTTCCTTCTCGGTGCGCACGAAATAGGCGATCCGGTCGCCCCTGGGCGACCACGACATCCACGGAATCGTATTGAAGCTGGTGGGTGACACGATGTGATTGAAGCCGAAGTCCTTGTCGAATCCGCTGGTCAGGTTGCGGACCATCGAACCGTCCTTCGACGACAGCAGGACGATGTCGAGCTCGCCGTCCTTGCGGTTCACCGTGACCACCGCAATGAGGTCGCCTGACGGCGACGGCGCAATCGAGAGCGCCTGGGTGTAGTGGGTTTTCTCCGCGTTCGGCGCCAGGTTCCGTCCGTAGTCGATCGGCCGCTCCTTGTCGCGGAACGGCCTGAACCGGTCCTTGAGGTAGCGCTCGAACGCCTGGTCGAACTCGTCCGGCTTCATCCGCAGCGCTTCTTCGTAGGCATCCTCGCCGCCGCCGATCACGCTCTTGCGCAACGCGAACAGGAACTGTCGGATCCCTTCCTTCCCGAACCTGGCCTCGATGAACTCGAACACCGCGTGCCCGAGGTTGTAGATGAGGCGCGGGTTGCTCGAATCGCCGTAGCCTTCGAGCTCGCTCATCTTCGGGATGATGTCGGCCACCGCGGCGTCGCGAATCATCATCAGGTCGAGCGGGTCCCACTGGGCGCGCTCGTAGTCGGAGAGCCCTTCGTTCACCCACAGCGGCACGCTCCGGCGAATCAGCCCCTGCGGGATGATGTCGAACTCGAAGATGTGTGTGAGCTCGTGGACGATCAGGCCGTAGAGCCGGTCCGGCGGATCGTCGATCGGGAGCAGCATGCGATCGCGGAACGGCTCGGCGAACGCCGCCACTCCCTCCTGGGCGGCGCCGGGGATGACGTTCTGCTGCTCGAACTCGCTGTGGGTCTTGAACAGGATGAGCGGCGTCTTGGCCGACAGGTCGTGCTTGAGATCGGAACTGACCTGCTGATACGCGCTCTCGGCGTAGCCGGCGATGCGCTCGAGATGTTTCTCGAGCTCCGGGTAATAGTAGATCTCGAAGTGATCGGTGACGTAGATGTGCCAGTCGAACCGATCGTAGTGAACATTGTTCTTGCCGAAGTAGGGGACAAAGGGGGTCTGCGCTGCGGCGTAGCCGCTGAAGCCGACGAGAACGAGCATCGTTAAGGCGGCGCGGATACGCATAGCTTTACCTCGGAACGGGCAGCGAGACCTCGGAAACTGTGGTTGGGATCTTACTGTGACATTTCGGCGTCCTGCAAACGATGATCCTGCTCCATTTCCACCGAGCTGCCGCGTTGGCGTCCGCGGGCTGTCTGCAGGATCGACCACCCTCGGGTCCCCAGGATCGACGAGCCTGGCTGTCCTCCTCGAGGTCCACGGGTGACCCCGAAGGCGGACAGCCACCTTCGTGCGAGGGGACAGGCCCGATTGTCATTTCGAACCTCGGCGGCGGACAAAATCCCGTCCCCGAGCGCCACGAGCGACGCGGTTCCAAGGACAAACGACGAGAAGCGAGGGCGTCTGCGCGCAAAAGGGCGTGACGCGCCGTTCGCGCTCCTGCCGGGCGGGTGCCTGGGCTACCATGGGAATAGACAAGGGCGTGCCGGGGTTTACTCCTCTGCGCCCACGTTGACATGCGCATCCGACGGGTTCCGGAGACGTCGCCCGAAGAGATTGCCCGGGCGCGGGCGGCGTTCGAGGCCGAGGCGCTGATGTGTGTCGACAGCCTTTATCGAACGGCGCTGCGGCTCACCCGCTCGCCAGCCGACGCGGAAGATCTCGTGCAGGACACATATCTCAAGGCATTCCGTGCCGCGGACAGCTTCGAGCCGGGAACGAACCTGAGGGCCTGGTTGTTCACCATCCTTCATAACACCGCGCGGAACCGCGCTCGAGACCGGGCACGCGACACGGTCACCTCCGACAGCGACACCGTGGACCAGGCAGCAGACGCGCTCACCACCGGCGTGATGGGAGGACACACGATCACGCCTGAAGCGCTGCTGTTGCGAGACACCCTGACGCCCGACCTCCAGGCGGCGATCGACGCCCTGCCGGTCGCCTTCCGCGAGGCGGTGTGGCTGCGCGACGTCGAAGAGTTCTCGTACGCCGAAATCGCCGACATGCTGCACGTTCCCGCCGGGACGGTGATGTCGCGCATCTCTCGCGGCCGCCGGATGCTGTTCGATCGGCTGCAGCACATGAGGCCCGTCAATGCCTGACTCCTGGTCCTGTACGGCGATCGAGCCGCTGGTCACGCCGTACGTCGACGGCGAGCTCGGCGCGGCCGAGCGCCAGGCGCTCGAGCGGCATCTTGGCGGCTGCGCGCCGTGCCGTTCGCGCGTCGGCGCGGAGCGGTCGGTTCGCGATCTCCTTCAGGCGCGGAAGCCGGCGCTGCACCACCAGTCGGCCTCGGGCGCGCTGCGCGCGAAGTGCGCCAGCCTCTGCCGGCAGACCGACGCGGATCGTGTGGCGCCGGCCCGCGGCACGACGCGTCGATTCGCCGGCGAGCCGTTCACCGCCCGTCTGGCGCCGCTCGCGATCGCCGCCACGCTGGTGCTGATCGTCGGCGGAGCGTTCGTCTACCGGGTCACCGGAAGCTCGCCGCGGCTGATGGCGGCCGAGCTCACCGCCGACCATGTCAAGTGCTTCGCGATGAACGCGGTGTTGCGGACCCAGCAGTCGCCCGCCGCGGTCGAGAGCGCGCTGGCCTCCGGTTTCAACTGGGACGTGCACCTGCCCGACGATGCCGGCCGCGAGGGGCTGGAGCTGGTCGGCTCGCGCCCCTGCCTCTATGGCCAGGGCAAGGTCGCGCACATCATGTACCGGCACAACGGACGTCCGGTGTCGCTGTTCATGCTGCCGCGCAGCAAGCGGCCCGACCAGTTGATCGACGTACTCGGACACGAAGCGGCCATCTGGTCGATCGGCGACCGCACGTTCGTGCTGGTGGCGCGCGAGGCGCGCTCCGAAGTGGAGCGCATGGCGGCGTTCATCCACGCCGCGATGAAGTGAACCAGGAGATCGAGGATTACGATGAGCATGCGAATCAGGTGGGCGATCGCCGTCGTCGGCGTCATCGCCCTTGCGGCGTTGACGCTGACGACCCAGATGCCGTGGCTGTTGCGCGAGGCGCCGGCCATGGTCGAGACAACCGAAGCCGACGCGCCGGCTGACGCGGAATCAGCCAGCAGCGAGCCGATGCTGTCGTGTCCCGCCGACGCCAAGCCGGCGAACTTGAACTTCACCTTGAAGGATGTCGCCGGCAAGGACGTGACGCTGTCGGACTTCAAGGGCAAGGTGCTGGTGGTCGACTTCTGGGCCACCTGGTGCGGGCCCTGCAAGGTGGAGATTCCGCACTTCATCGAGTTCCAGGACAAATACGGGAAGGACGGCCTGCAGATCGTCGGCATTTCGGTCGACGACACCGTCGACAAGCTCGAGCCGTACGTGCGCGAGATGAAGATGAACTACCCGGTGCTGCAGGGGCTCGGTCACGACGACGTGCAGGACGCCTACGGACCGATTCTCGGCATTCCGGTGAGCGTGGTGATCTCGCGCGACGGGAAGATCTGCGCAACCCACACCGGCCTGACCGCCAAGGATGTGTTCGAGCGCGAGATCAAAGCGCTGCTGTAGGGTTGGCCACGACGGGACGAAAACGCGGGAACGGGGAACCGCGTGGTATGATGAGCATCGAATGTTGAAGGGATTTACGCACGCGCGACTGGCCTGTGGGTGCCGGATCACGTTCCGCGAAGGCGTCGAAGGCAGCCCGGTCACGGTCGTCGTCGACCAGAAGTCGCCCGTCTGCACGCTGCCGCTTCACGTCCGCGATCTCCCCCTGTTCGACTACCGCGAAGCGCTTCGTCCTTCGACCAGGCTCGGCCCGCCCGAGGAAGAAGAGTACGAAGAAGAGGGCTAGTGCCCGTCGCTCGACCCTCCGTCAATCGACCTCCCACGCTCGGCGAGAGAACTGCCTAGATGCTGAAAACGATCGCGATGCTCGTGTTCTGGCTGGTCCAGGTTTCGGCGCTGCTGGTACTGGTCGTGCCGTTCTCGGCCGGCTACATCGGCCTGTGGGCGGTGTCGCACTTTCTGCGCGCCATCGGCCTCACTTTGGCCTTCCATCGCTACTTCGCGCACCGCGCGTTCCAGATGAACCGCGCCGCCCGTTTCTTCTGGACGTTCGTCGGCACCGCCGCCATGCAGAAGGGTCCGCTCTGGTGGGCCGGCCATCACGTGAACCATCACCGGTTCGCCGACCGCGAAGGCGACCCGCACAGCCCGATGGTGAGCGGCGTCTACTATGCGCACATCGGCTGGTTCTTGAACGACGCCAAGCACAACGTCATCGAGGCGTCGAATCCGGTGATTCGGGATTTTTCGAAGGCGCCGGAAATCGTCTGGCTCGATCGGTTCTTCTTCGTGCCGCCGATCATGCTGGCGGCAGCGATGTACCTGGCCGGCGGCATGCCGTGGCTGGTCTGGGGTTTCTGCCTCCCCACAGTCACCCTCGCCCACGCGACGTTTGCCATCAACACCGTCAACCACCTGTTCGGCTCGCGGCGCTTCGAGACCATCGACGAATCGCGGAACAACATTATCACCGCGCTGTTCGCGGCTGGTGAAGGCTGGCACAACAACCATCACCGCTACCAGCGCGCCGCCAGAAACGGCTTCTATTGGTGGGAGTTCGACCCGACCTGGTACACCATTCGTCTCATGCAGGGACTGGGGCTGGCCTGGGACGTGCAACCGGTGCCGGCGCGCATTTACGCAGAGGCGCGCGCCAGCCGTGCCCGCCGCGTCAGGCGGACGGCGCCGAGCGTGCTCGAGCCGGGGCCGATCGGTCTCGAACTGGCGGAAGACGCCGAATAACGCTCAGCGCGCCCGCGTCGAAGGCTATTTGCCGGCCAGGTCCGCCTTCGACGCCGCCTCATCCTTCAACGGAACCACCTTGTCGGGATCGATCCGCACCATCAGATAGGTGATGTGATCGTCGATCTTCGTGAACCAGTGTCCGGTGCCGGCCGGAATCACGATCACGTCGCCCGCCTTCAGCTCGTGGGTCACGCCGTCGCGGATCGACGCGGCATTGCCGCCGGGCCCGTTCAACATGCGGACCGCCTGGTTGTCGGCCGGGCGCCGCCGTGCGTCCACCAGATCGGGCCCGGTGACCAGGGTCGCGGCGCCGTCGATGATGTGATACACCTCGCTCACCTGGTCGTGTTCCGCGACGCTGTTGGGTGCCGGCTGGGTGAGCCGGCCGCGGTGCACCACCCCCACGCCCACGTTCGCCTTCCCGACGTCGAGCGCCCGCACCTGCTGATCGACAATGCGATTCGCTACCGCACGCGCGACATAGGCCTGCAGTTCGCTGGTCGGGATGTACTTGGCCGGGCAGTTGCGGCACGTCGGCCGCAGGTCGCCCTGCGCCGCGACAGAGACGATTGCCGCGGTCCCGGCGGCGCACGCGATGAGTAGGCGTTTCATGGGCGTCTCCCTGTTCTGTCGGGTTGAATCTCACTCGCTGAGGCTTCTCGCTGCTTGCGCCTCGTTCCGTCATGCGGCGGGCGTGCCGGCGAAGCGGCCTGCTTCCGACCGCCGCACTGCCGGCTGAAGCGTTCATGGGCGGGGCAAGTGTGCACCCGGCCTGAGCGGCCGTGCAACTGCAAAGCGACGAGCGACGCTTACGCGCCGAGACGGATGTCGGCGACAAGCGGCAGGTGATCGGAGGCGACCAGGGACAGGCGCGAGCGCGGCAGCTCGATGTGGACGATTTCGAGCGGACCGTCGTAGTAGATGTGATCGAGGTGGACGAGCGGGAACAGCCCGGGGTAGGTCCGGCGTCGCGTCAGGTACGCCCCGAGGTCGACGCTCTTCAACTTCGAGCTGAGCAGGCTGGTCGTGAGGCCTTTCATCCACTCGTTGAAGTCGCCCAGGACGATCTTCGGTCCGGTGACGTGTTTGTCCGACACCAGCGTCGCCAGCCGCTGCGCCTGATACCGGCGCTCGAGAATCGCCGTCCCGAGGTGCACGTTGTAGACGTGGAGCAGCAGCCCGTCGACGTCCACATCGACGCGCTGCAGGCATCGCTGCT
>WHSN01000049.1 GCA_009380045.1 Luteitalea sp. | reverse complement strand
TGATCGTCGGCGCTCTCGTGGTCGAGAGCGACCGCCGCTGTCGAGCGGGTGTTCTTCGGACGGCGACTGCCGCTCGCCAGTCGTAGGCTGGGGCTGGCCCGCCCGCGGATGCGGGGGATGATTGCTGCCAGTGGCGTGAGCCTGCTGCTGCTGTCGGTCGTTGTCGTGTTCACTCGAGCGGATAGCGAGACGAAGGCTATGGTGTGCCGCGCAGTTGAATGTCAACGGTCCGCCGGCGACCCTCGGCGACGCTGACCGTCCGTTCTTCGGCGGCGTAGCCCTCCTTGCTCACTCGAATGAGGCTGTCTCCAGGCGGCAGGTAGCGAATCGTCACCGGGGCAACGCCCCAGCCGATCCCGTTCACCGTCACGCGCGCTCCAGCAGGCTCGGTCGTGACGACAAGCTCAGTGACCGCCTCGGCGGGTGGCCGGGCCTCAGCCTCTGTCGCCGGCGCCGCAGCGTCGCCATTTGGAATCGAGGCGGCTGGAGTCGTTGGTGGTTCAATCGCAGCCGCCAACGCGGGTGTCGGCTGCGGCGGCGCGGGTTCATCCAACGATGTTCGAGCGGACGTCAGGACCAGGTCGCCAGGCGGCATGTCTCGCACCAGCGGTCGGTCCGGCTGCGGTGAATCGACGGCGCGGGCGGGTGGCGCCTCATGGTCACGCGCCGCTTCGCGTCCGCCCATCGCGCGCCCGAACACCACGCCGGCCACGATCACGCCGACGACGATCAGCGCGCGGGTCCGGGAGAACGCCGGCTGTTGCATCCCCCCCGTCTCACGCGCGGCTTTCCGTTTCACAGCCGGATCGGATGCGCAATCGAGCCGCGCCAAGGCAAGATTCTGATCGACGTGGACGGCTCGCGCGTAGGTGCGTATCTGCGCGCGCCGATAGAACCCGCTTGGCAGAGCCGCCAGGTTGTCGCGTTCGAGCGCCTCGAGGTAACGCCGTGGGATTTTCGTTTCGTTGGCGATCTGTTCGAGCGTGAGGCCGCGGCGCTCGCGGGCGCGCCGGAGCAGATCACCAAGCCCGGCGCTGTCGCCCTCGTGCGCGGCGACGTCACACGAGTGTCCGTTCCCGGAGCTCTCAGAAGGGGCCATTGCCGTTCGCTGTTTCGCGTCGTTGCCGCCGTCAGAGACGCTGATGCGACTCCACCGGTGCCTGACAACCGCGTCCTCATGGTTATTATCCACCATGTGGCGCCGGCGGCGGCATCGGGAGGTGGACGGTTCGGCGCCGGTTGGCGGCCGTTCGACCTCGGTCACACGGCGCGCCATTCGTGGTGGATTGAGGCACCCGGCCACGACTCATCTGGGTAGGGCCGGCCCGGAGTCGGCTGCGCGCTGGCCTTACGCCGGTGCGATCGAGGCGCCACGCCGCCGGTGGAACGTCTCCAGCTCCTGGTTGGCGTGCACGATGATCGCCAGGCTCTCCTCGACGGCGCCAAGCTGCGGCCCTGGGATGGCGAAGTAGGCCTCGGAGTCGTCAGCGCCGGTGTAGACGCGGTTGCCGACGCAGCCGAAGCTGGCGGCGGTGCGCGCCGAGTTGATCGCCTCCGGCAGCACCGCGCAGGTCGGTCGCCCCATCGTGGCGCCCGATCCGGCCACACCCGCCGCCTGCGCCGCCTCCACCAGCAGCATCAGCTGCCGTGGGTTGCCCCGGATCAGCACCACGTCGGGCGGCACCGGGGTGGCGGCGAGCGGAGCGTAGACCGCCACCTTCAGCGGCGTCTGGCGCGTCGGGATCTGCGCCACGTCCTCCATCTTGAGGTACGAAAGGCCCACCATCGTCTGCACCAGGCCGAGCAGTTCCTGCCGTTCCGCCGGCGACAGCGTCACGTTGTGTGTGTGCGCCCCCACCGGGCAGCGCTTGTGATCGTCGGCGACGGTGAAGAACACTTCTCCAGCGGCGGCGCGCCGCCAGTAGCCGCAGCCGGCCGGTTCGACCGCGGCGACCTGCGGCACACCTTCTGGCGCCGCGTCGACAAATGCAATGGCAATCGGGGCTGACGTGAGGTGCAGCAGCTCGGTCAGCGACGGACGCGACATCGGTATCCTCCTCGTTTCTTCGCTGGTCATCGGGCGCTCCGTTTCAGGAACGAGCCGGCGCCCGGTCGGCCGACGAACGTGCCTGCATCGACGACGATCCGTCCGCGCGAGATCACGGTATCGGTCGCTCCGGTCACTTCGCGCCCTTCGTACGGGTTGTAGTCCACGTTCATGTGCAGGGTCTTCGCCGCGAGCCGGATCGTCTTCTCGGGATCGAAGATGACGATGTCGGCATCCGAGCCGGGGGCAATCGTCCCCTTGCGCGGGAAGAGGCCGAAGATCTTCGCTGGCGAGGTGGCGGTGAGCTCGACGAACCGGTTCAACGAGAGGCGGCCGGACCTGACGCCGCCGTCGTAGACCAGGCTCATCCTGGTTTCGATTCCGGGCGCGCCGTTGGGAATCTTCGAGAAGTCGCCTTCACCGAGGGTCTTCTGCTCCTTCATGCAGAACGGACAGTGATCGGTCGAAATCGCCTGCAGGTCGTTGAAAGCAAGGCCGCGCCACAGGCGGTCCTGCGTCTCCTTCGACCGGAGCGGCGGGCTCATGACGTACTTGGCGCCTGCGAAGCCAGGCTCCTCGTAGTTGTCGTACGACAAAAACAGATACTGAGGACAGGTCTCGGCGTAGGCCGGCAGGCCGCGATCGCGCGCCTCGGTGACCATCTCGAGCGCCTCGGCTGCCGACAGGTGCACGATGTAAATCGGGACCTCCGCGATCTCGGCGAGTGCGATCGCGCGGTGGGTCGCTTCGGCTTCGGCGCGGGCCGGCCGCGTCAGGGCGTGATATTTCGGCGCCGTCTTGCCTTCCGCCAGCGCCTTCTTGACCAGCACGTCGATCACTCCGCCGTTCTCGGCGTGCATGCAGATCGTGCCGCCATTCTGGCCGGTCCTGAGCAGCGCCCTGAAAATGCTCGCGTCGTCGAGCATGAATACGCCGGGGTAGGCCATGAACAGCTTGAAGGATGTCACGCCCTGGCGGACGAGCGCGTCCATTTCCTGCTCCACCTGATCGGTGAGCTCGGTGATGATCATGTGAAAGCCGTAGTCGATCGCGGCTTTTCCCTCCGCCTTCTTCATCCAGGTGTCCCAGGCATGGTGGAGCGTCTGCCCCCGGTACTGGATCGCGAAGTCGACGACCGTCGTCGTCCCGCCGTGCGCCGCCGCGATCGTCCCCGACTCGAAGTCGTCGGCCGACGTGGTGCCGCCGAACGGCATGTCGAGATGGGTGTGCACGTCGATGCCGCCGGGAAACAGGTACTTGCCCGTCGCGTCGATGACCCTGTCCGCGGCCATCGTCAGCGACGTCCCGATGGTCGTGATCTTCTCGCCGTCGATGAAGACATCTCCGGTGTACTGATCGCTCGCGGTCACGATGGTGCCGCGCTGGATGAGGAGGGTCATGGCTTCTGCTCCGCCATGGCGTGATAGGTTTCCGGGCGGCGGTCGCGGTAGAACTGCCAGATGCGGCGGACTTCTTCGATCAGGTCGAGGTCCATCTCGGCGACGACCAGCTCGTCTCGGTCCTCGGATCCGACCGCGAGGAAGTTCCCCCGCGGATCGACGAAATACGACGATCCGTAGAAGCGGCCGATGTCCCACGGGGACTCGGTGCCGACGCGGTTGCTGCACGCCATGAAGTAGCCATTGGCGACGGCGTGCGCCGGCTGTTCCAGCTTCCAGAGGTACTGTGACAGCCCGGCGACGGTCGCCGACGGGTTGAACACGATCTCCGCGCCGTGGAGGCCGAGCAGGCGCGCCCCTTCCGGGAAGTGGCGGTCGTAGCAGATGTAGACGCCAATGGTGGCGAAACGGGTCTGGAACACCGGATATCCGAGGTTGCCCGGCTTGAAGAAGTATTTCTCCCAGAAACCGGCGGTATGCGGGATGTGGTTCTTCCGGTACTTTCCGAGATAACTGCCGTCGGCGTCGTACACGGCCGCGGTGTTGTAGTAGACGCCAGCCTGCTCACGTTCGTAGACCGGCACGACCATCGCCATGGCGTATTTCTTCGCGTACTGCGCCATCAGCTCGGTGGTCGGCCCCGGCACCGGCTCGGCGATGTCGTACCAGTGCGCGTCCTGCGAGGGACAGAAGTAGGGGCCGTTGAAGACTTCCTGCAGGCCGAGAATCTGCACGCCGCGCCGCCCGGCTTCCTCGATCAGCGGGATGTGGGCATCGATTGCCGCCTGGCGAACCTTCTCGATGGGAACTGACGGATCGGTGAGCGGCGCCGCCGCCTGGATCAGCCCGCCAACAACAACTCGTCTTGGCATCGGTGTGCTCCTGACATCACCTGGTGTCCCGTAGCCGCGATTCGTCACATGACGCCCGGGCGGGGCATCCCGCCGCGCTCCGGCCTTGGGCCACGACTCACGGTTCCGGGACACTAGATTCTCACACTACTGGCGTTCACCCCTGCGCTATAGTGGCAGGAAGCGGAGGAACGACATCATGGGTCCGCAGTTGAGCGTCTCATTCACCGGGCTTCGCTTCGACAACCCGTTCCTGCTCGCGTCCGCCCCGCCCACCGAATCGGACAGCAACATCATGCGCGCCTTCGACGCCGGATGGGGGGGCGTGGTCACGAAAACCATCGGCCTGCATCCGGTCGTCAACGTCGCCGGCCCGAAAACCAGGTTCCTCCGCGCGACGCCCGACTCGCCGCACCTGTCGATGCAGAGGCGTCCGGGCAGCGCGCTCCATTCCTCCTGGAACTGGGAGCTGATCTCGGACAAGACGATCGACTGGTGGGTGCCGCGGCTCGGCCGGATCAAGCAGGCCTATCCCTCGCGCATCCTCGTGGCCTCGATCATGGCCGGCTCCGGAAGCGACGAAGAGCTCGCCAATTGGCAGACCCTCGCGGTGGCGTGTCAGAACGAAGGGGTGGATGCGCTCGAGCTGAACCTGTCCTGCCCTCACATGGACCGCAAGGACATGGGCTCGAACATCGGGAAGGACCAGGAGCTCATCTCGATCGTCGCGCAGGTCGTCAAGCAGGTGTCGCGCGTGCCGGTGTGGGCCAAGCTCACGCCCTCCACGACCGACATCGTCGAGGAAGCGCGCGCGGCGTTTCTCGGCGGCGCCGATGCGATCACCTCGTCCAATACGTTTCCCTCGCTGCCGTTGATCGATCCCGAGACGCTCGAGTTCGAGATGAACGTCGACGGCATGGTGTCGAGCGGCGGCCTCGGCGGTCCCGCCATCCTGCCGCTGTCGATGGCCAAGATGGCCGAGCTCACGCAGGCGTTTCCCGACAAGGCCTTCTCGGGGATTGGCGGCATCGCCGACTTCTCGCACGCGCTCAACTACTTCCTGCTCGGGTGCGGCACCGTGCAGGTCTGTACCGCGGCGATGCTCGACCACGCCGTCGGTCCGAACGTGGTTCACCGACTGCTCTCGGAGATGCGAACCGCGATGGAGCGCCGGGGCTGGGAGACGCTGGAGGATTTCCGCGGCATCAGGCGCGACCGCGTCGTCCCCCACTCCCGGATCCGTCGGCCCGACGCGAAGGCATACCACGGCGGGTACGAAGCCGAAGGTTATGCGGCTCCTGAGGCCCCGACCACGACCAAAGCGTGAGCGTGGCTCCCGACGCGAGCACGCGCGACTTCGTCGAGCTGACCGAGGATCTGTCGGCGAGCCCGCTCTGGAACGCCGACCTGGCGCCGACCCCGCTCGAGCGGCGCACCTGGTCGACCTATCACATCGCTGCGCTCTGGATTGGCATGAGCGTGGTGATCACCACCTACACGCTGGCCTCCGGTCTGATGCAGCAGGGCATGACCTGGTGGCAGGCGATGGCCACGATCCTCCTCGGCAACGCGATCGTGCTGGCGCCGATGATCCTGAACGCGCACGCCGGCACGAAATATGGCGTCTCGTTTCCGGTCCTTTGCCGCGCCAGCTTTGGCGTGAGAGGCGCCAACGTCCCCGCCGTGCTCCGTGCAGTGGTCGCGTGCGGATGGTTCGGCATTCAGACCTGGATTGGCGGTCTGGCGCTCAGCACACTGCTCGACGCCGCCTTCCCCTGGTGGGCGGCGCTTCCCGGCCGAGTATGGATTGCGTTCGCGATGTTCTGGCTGGTGCAGGTGGCCATCATCATCCGCGGCCTGGAGGGCATCAAGAAACTGGAGAGCTGGTCGGCGCCGCTGCTGCTGGCGGGCGGGGCTGTCTTGCTGGGTTGGGCGATTCATCGAGGCGGCGGCCTGGGCCGCATCCTGGGCGAATCGGCAGGTCTCCAGACGGCGCACAGGCCCTTCTGGCAGCTGTTCCCGGCGGCGCTGACCGCCAACGTCGGCTACTGGGCGACGCTCAGCCTCAACATCCCGGACTTCACGCGGTACGCGCGAAACCAACGATCGCAAGCGCTCGGGCAGGCGCTTGGTCTCCCGGCGACGATGACCGCGTTCGCGTTCATCGGCGTGGCGGTGACCAGCGCGACGATCGTCGTATTCGGGGAGGCGATCTGGGATCCGGTGACGCTCATCGCCCGCATCGGCAGCCGTCCGGTCATCATCACCGGCGCGTTCATCATCCTGATCGCGCAGCTCACCACGAACATGGCGGCGAACGTCGTCTCACCGGCCAACGACTTCTCGAGCCTCGCGCCGCGGCGGATCAGCTACGTCGCCGGAGGTCTCGTGACGGCCGTGATCGGCATCGTCATGCTCCCGTGGAAGCTGTACGCTGACGCGTCGGCATACATCTTCACCTGGCTGCTCGGGTACTCCAGCCTCATGGGAGCGATCGGCGGCATCCTGATCGCCGACTATTGGGTTCTGCGGCGACGCCAGCTGGCGCTCCCGGAGCTGTTCAAGGTGCAGGGGCAATATTCGTACTCGGGTGGGGTGAACCCGGTCGCGATCGCCGCGCTCGTGCTCGCCGTCCTGCCGGTCGTTCCAGGCTTTCTGCGCGCGGCGACGACGCCGGGAGGGCAGGTGGCGGACCCGACGTTTCTCGACGTGCTGTACACCTATGCGTGGTTCGTCACCTTCACTCTCAGCTTCGTGCTGTATCTCGGACTGAGCCGCCGATCGGCGACAAGCGGGACCGGGCCTGCCCCCGGCACAGTTGGCCGACAAGAAGCGCGACCACAGGGGGCTCGCTCCAAACGAGGTCGTTGCCGACAACTTCTACGCCGACGGCTCGCCCGGCATCGAGGACCAGTGGGTGCAGAACCAGTTGGTTCGACTGACCTGGCAGGCAACGGTCCGCTCTCCAGGCGGAGGGCGGGCCATTCCTGCGGATGACGCTCGACTCTCCGCGGAATCGAGCGCAGCGCGCTCTTAGAGTTTCACCATCGGCAGAGGATTAGAGGGATGTGTCCACAGGCGCCTGAGCGCGAGCTGGACGAGCCGCTTGTGAAAGCCCGCACTGGGCCAGGTCGAGGAAATCTCACGCAGGAGCCTCCGCGGCAGCCCGAACGTGAGCAGCCCCCGTGAGACATCCACCCAGTCGGCGCGGCGAAACGATTCGACCAGCCCTTCCGGATCGCCTCGATACCGTGAAATCTTGTGGTGCTCGCGGATCATCCCTGCGATCTCCGTCGTCCATTCGGCTCGACCCGACTGGGCGAGGTGGGCGCTCGCCAGCCTGATCGATGGCTGCAGATAGTCGAATGTGCCGTCGGTCCAGATCGCCAGGTCATGAAACGCCGCAGCGACGGCCATCTTCTGGAGCTGCTCCGGGTCGTCGGGGGAGAAAGCGACGCACAGATTCACCACCCGATAGGCGTGATTTCTGTAGGCCATCAAGTCGCCACCAAGCGCAGTGGCATGGGCATCCAGCAGCTGGTCGAGAATGGCGATCTTCGTGAGCAGCATCGGATCATCATCTCAGAATCAGACGTGCGCCATTGGTCCACATCCGGCTCGTTGAACGACTTGCCGTCGGGTGAACCGGCGAGCCGCCGGGAGCGCTGGCGCGCCGCGCTCTACATCGCGACCACCGCCGCCTCGATCACCCTCGTGGTCCTCGCAGTCGTCTTCGACGAGCTCGCCGCGACCGGCGTGCTGCTCGTGGTCTTCCTGTCGTTCATCCTCGCGTATTTGATCGCGCCTGCCGTGGAGTGGCTGCGACACCGCGCCGCATTCTCGAGGGGGGGGATGGCCGCTGTCACGCGGCATTGCGGTGCTGGCGATTTACGCGTTGACCGCCACCGTGATGCTTCCGCTCTGGATGCTCGCCGGCCACCGCTTCGACATGGCGCTGGATCGGATGACAAGTCTGGTGCCGCAGCACACCGCGCGGTTCGTCGACCAGCTCCACACGAGTGAACGGTGGCACCAGGCGCTTGGCCTCCCGCCGGCGATCCACGACCCAATCGAAAGGATGACGCGCCGTGTGACACACGGCGTCGAACGCGAAGCCCGCGCCCTCGGCATCGAGCTGGCCGGCATCCGACGCCTCGTGCCGTGGCTCTCGATGGTGCCGGTGGCCGCGTTCCTGATGCTCACGCGCTGGACCCGCTTTCGACGGTCGAGGACCCGCGTGCTGCCGACGCCGCATCTGCAGTGGCGCGGCAACGAGTTCCTGCGAAACCTGAACGGCCTGCTCGCGGCCTACACCCGTGCGCAGGCGCTTTCCGCGCTCATCGTCGTGGCGATGTGCTGGCCAGGATTCGCGGCGCTGCGGCTGTCATATCCCGGCACACTGGCGATTTCCGCCGGCCTGCTCGAAATGGTGCCGCTCGCCGGTCCGATCATCGCCGCGGTCGTCGCGACCGCGATGGCGACGGATCACGTGGTGCCGGTCCTCGTATTCCTGGCCGCCTTGCGACTGGTGCAGGACTACGTGATCTACCCGCGATTGATCAGCCGCGCCATGCACCTCCACCCGCTCGCGGTCGTCGTCCTGCTTTGGGCCGGCGCCGCGATCGGCGGCGTGATCGGCGTCTGTCTCGCAGTCCCCGTCGTCGGCGCGATGCAGGTGACCTACCGCCACTGGCGCGAGTACCACGAGATCGAGAACCTGGTCGGGCAGGTCACTCGAGGCGTTCCCGCCTGAGACGCTCCCTTCTTGACGGACACGACATGCGTGGAGACGCGGCGCCTGTTACAGGCGCCGCCGTGCGCTCGCGTCGAGCCGCGAATCGTCACCGGCCCGGACCGGCGAACACGCTGCCCGGTTCACGGAGGCAGGAGCCCCGGGTGAATGCCGGGCGCTCCGTCGGCTGGGGGTATGATCGATGTCTCGCATGCCGGACAGGCCCTTCGACAGCACGCCGCGGGGACGGCTGCGCGCCTTCTACGAGTGGCTGGCGAGAGCAGCACCGTCCCCGGATCCACCTTCGACTTTCGCGCGCGCTGTCGGTCGAGCGGACCTGCCCGCTCGGCTCGGACACTATGCGATCGTCCGCAAGCTGGGGGAAGGCGGGATGGGCGTCGTCTACGCGGCGCGCGACGAGCGGCTCGAGCGCAACGTCGCGCTGAAGACGATCTCGTCGCTGGCCAGCGACGAGACGGCCCGCAAGCGCTTCTGGCGCGAAGCCCGGGCGGCGGCGAGCGTCAATCATCCGAACGTCTGCCAGATCTACGAGATCGGCGAGGACGCCGGTGAGCTGTTCATCGCCATGGAGCTGCTCGAGGGCGAGGCGCTCGCCGAGCGTCTGCGGCGCGGCGCCCTGACCGTGTCCGAGGCGGTGTCGATCGGCCTCGACATGCTGGCGGCGCTTTCTGCGCTGCATGGCCGCGGCATCGTCCACCGCGACCTCAAACCGTCCAACGTGTTCCTCACCCGGCATGGATTGAAGCTGCTCGACTTCGGCCTGGCGCGGCCGCCGCTCGAGCGGTCGTTGAGCGAGCCCACGGTGCTGACGCGCTCCGGGATCGTGATCGGCACTCCGCACTACATGGCCCCCGAACAGGTGACCGGCGAACCGGTCGACGCCCGCAGCGATCTGTTCGCGGCCGGCGCCATCCTGTTCGAGGTGCTCGCGTGCCGCCCGGCGTTCGCCGGCCGGACTGTCGTCGAGGTCCTCCATGCGACGTCTACGAACAGCCCCCGGCGCTGACTGGCGCTCCGGCGGTGGCGGCGGTGGACCGCGTGATCCGCCACGCGCTGGCCAAGCGCCCGACGGAACGTCCGGCGTCCGCCGACGCCATGGCCGAGGAGCTCCGCGCCGTTCGCGGTGTGGACGGCGACGATACGTCGGCGCTGGCCCGCACCCTCACCCGCCTCGTGGTGCTGCCGTTCCGCATCCTGCGTTCCGATCCCGAAACCGATTTTCTGGCCTTCAGCCTGCCCGATGCCATCGCGACCTCATTGTCGGCGAGCGGCTCGATGATCGTGCGCTCGAGCGCCACCGCCGCGCGTTTCGCCGGCGAGACGCCGGACCTCGCTGCCCTGGCCGCGGAGGCCGACGTCGACCGGGTGGTCATGGGAACGGTGCTGCGCTCCGGCGAACAGCTGCGAGCCACCGTGCAGCTCGTCGAGGCGCCGGGCGGGACGCTGCTGACCTCACACACGGTCCAGTCGTCGCTCGGCGACCTGTTCCGGCTGCAGGACGACATCGCCCGCCGCGTGGTCGAGGCGCTGTCACTGCCGCTCAGCGGAGGATTGGCGTCGTCCACGCCCGACGCCCCGCCCAACGCCCGTGCCTACGAGCTCTACCTTCGGGCGAACGAGCTGGCCCGCACTTACAGTGGCCTCGCCCAGGCGCGCGACTTGTACCAGCGCTGCCTGGAGTTGGATCCTCGCTTCGCCCCCGCGTGGGCCCATGTCGGTCGCTGCCACCGGGTCATCGGCAAGTACATCGAGGGCACACCCGACAGCGAGACCCGCGCCGAAGAGGCCTTCCGCCGCGCCCTCGAGCTCAACCCCCGCCTTTCGCTGGCGCACAAGTTCTTCGCCAACCTGGAGGCCGACATCGGTCAGGCGCCGCGAGCGCTGGTGCGCCTGATCGGTGAGGCCAACCGTCACGGCAACGATCCCGAGTTGTTCGCAGGGATTGTGCACGCCTGCCGCTACTGCGGGCTCTACGAACATTCCGTTGCGGCGCATGCCGAGGCTCGCCGGCTCGACCCGAACGTCTTCACGAGCCTCGAACAGACGTTGCTGATGACGAGTGACATCGATCGCCTCATGGCCGTCGAACCGCGGGCGGTTGACGCCGGCGCCGACGACGGCATCCGGGTGATCGGACTGGGACTGGCGGGGCGCCGCGACGAGGCGCGCCTGGCGCTGCTCGCCATGCGGGAGGGACGGCCGCAGATTCGGGCGTTTCAGACGTGGACCGACTACCTGATGGCCTGGCTCGAACGCCGTCCAGAGGACATGGAGCTCGGCCTGTCCGCTCTGAGCGCATTGAAGATTCAGGAGGACCCGGAAGCGATCTTCCAGCAGGGATGGCTGCTCTGTGACATCGGCCAGCACCAGCGGGGACTCGGGCACCTGCAGCAGGCGGTGGCCAAGGCCTACTTCGTGGCGCCGACGCTCTCGGGCAGCCGGGCCTTCGACGCGCTCCGGACCGATCCCGCCTTTCAGAAGCTCCTGGCGCAAGCGGAAGAGGGCCGCCAGCAGGCACTGGCCGCGTTTCGCGAGGCCGACGGTGAACGGCTGCTCGGCCGGTGACCGACTGTTGTGACGGCGCGCCGCGCGGCCGGGCGCGTCGAGGCGACACGACATGAAGACGCTTGCTCGAAACCGCGACCGGACCGAGATTCGTCAACGGCTGAAGGATGTGCGCCCCGAAAGCGTCGGTCGTTGGGGAAGGATGTCGGCGCATCAGATGGTGTGCCATCTCAGTGACTCCTTCCGCATGCAGACAGGCCGGAAGCCGGTGCGCCATGCCCCCAGCCTGGTCGAACGAACGATCGTGAAATGGCTCTCCTTGTACCTTCCCCTGCCGTGGCCGGCCGGAATCCCGACGAGACCGGAGATCGATCAAGAGCGGGAAGGCACCAAGCCGGTTGACTTCGCAGCGGACCTCGCGGAGCTGGAAGCGCTGCTGGATCTCGCCGCCCGGCCTGGTGCGTTCCACCCGCAGGCGCATCCGACGTTCGGACGAATGTCTGAGGCCGCCTGGCTCCGCTGGGGGTATCTCCATGTCGACCACCATCTCCGTCAGTTCGGTGCGTAGGGGGCAGAGAGCGGACTCCGTTCCGTCGTCGACCTCGTGTCTCGGCGAGGCCGAGCACTACGGCGAACTGGCAGCGTTGTCGAAGAGCAGAAGGATCTCGTCACCGGGAGATTGCCCGCAAGCCACCGCTCGGCATAAGCTGACCGACACATGACATCGCTCCGCCGGCGCCCGCAGTCCGGGTGACGCCTGGCTCGTCTTTTTCGTGACATCGGGCGCGCGATGCATCTCGACGGATCAAGCGCGATACATCTCGACGGAACCAGGCTGGAGGCGGTGATGCGTTGGGCGGTGTGGATGACTCTCGCGTGCTCGTGTCTGTGGCCGGGTTGTGCAAACCGCATCCCCCCGAGGCCAGCGGTTGGTCCTGATGCCGCATTGGTCGGGTGGGTCATCATGACCGGCGATCGCGAGAACCCTGACCAGGATTTCGTCTGTCAGTCGAGCCCGCGCGAAGAGTGCGTACTGCCGGTCAGCCGTCCCGACCGCAGAGTGTACGCCCATGTTCACCTGTACTTTCATCCAGCTGCAGTGGACCTGAGATACACGGGATTGGTTCACATCGGTTTCTTCGAGAATGCGGCTGACGTCAAGGCCGATGTCAGCGTGAAAGCAGGTGGAGCGCCCGGCAACCACAGCGTGACCGGGATCGTGACGGCCATCGCCGGTCAGCACGCGATGACGATTGATGTTCTCGCGGCTCCGACGGCGTCGGAATCCACCCAGGAGGTTCGTGAGCAGGTTCAGGTGGTGGTCAAGTAAGGTTCGGTTCCGTCAGGTCCTCAACGCCCGCCGACATCAATGTCCGCCACCTCTCCCGCTTTCGCGGCAACAGCGGCACCCGCGCCAGGCCAGCCCCGGAGGATTGACCCACTATCAATACACGAGCTGGTTGTAGCCTGGAACGGAGCGCGGACCAGATCCTTGGCCACCCGAGCCATGCTGGTCGTGGTCCTCGTCTCCACGTTGACCGGTTGTCATGCGCGGCCATTGTCGGCGCTCGACGCCGCCGGAAGGGATGCGGAGGAGATCGCCCGGCTGTTCTGGTGGATGACGGGGGCTGCGGCGATCATCTGGGTGGCGGTGATCAGCCTGACGATGTACTGCGCACGCGGCCCTCGAGTGCAGAACGCTCAGCGCTTCACGCCGCTGCTCATCGTTGGCGGGGGCGTCGCCCTGCCGGCGGTGGTCCTGACCGCCCTGCTCGCATTGGGATTGCCGTCGCTTCCGCGCCTGGTTGACGCGCCCTGGACCGGTCACCTCTCGATTGCCGTGTCCGGCGAGCAATGGTGGTGGCGGGTCCGGTACCTCACGCCGGCTGGCGGCGACATCGACCTGGCCAACGAGATCCGGTTGCCAATCGGTGAGCGGGTTGACGTCTCCCTGACCAGCGACAACGTGATCCATTCGTTCTGGATTCCAGCGATCTCGGGAAAGGTCGACATGATTCCGGGCCGGACCACACATCTCTCGCTCGAGCCGACGCGGACAGGCACCTTCCGGGGGACGTGCGCGGAATATTGCGGAACGTCTCACGCCTTGATGGCGTTTCCGGTGGTGGTGCTCGAGCACGACGCGTTCGACCGGTGGCTCGCGGAACAGTCACAGCCGGCGCAGGCGCCGGCGACGTCACAGGCGGCACGAGGAGGGGAGCTGTTCCTCGAGAATGGCTGCGGCGCCTGCCACACGATCCGCGGCACGCCGGCAGCCGGCGTGATCGGTCCGGACTTGACGCACGTCGGAAGCCGAATGAGTCTCGCCGCCGCGACGCTTCCGAACGAGATGGCGCACATGGTCAACTGGATCGCGGAGCCTGAGCGGGCGAAACCGGCGGCGCACATGCCCGCGTTCGGCATGCTCGGCGCCGAACAACTGCACGCCCTTGCCGCGTACTTGATCGGCCTCCGATGAGCGCCTCGCCGTCGCCCGGCGCGAGATCCTCGGATGCCGATCCTCTGGACAATCCACCGCCCCCGGCGCTGCGGCGGGCGCAGGAGGAGCGCTTGCTGCGCGCCTGGAAGATCCCGACCGGGTGGCGCTACTGGTCGGCCGTCAACAACACCGTCGTCGGTCTCTGGTACGTCGCGCTGACGCTGGTGTTCTTTCTCTTCGGTGGAATCCTCGCGCTGGCGATGCGCCTCCAGCTCGCCGGCGCCGGCAACGATTTCCTGTCGGCGGATCTCTACAGCCAGGTCTTCACGCTGCACGGCTCGGTGATGATGTTCCTGTTCGCGATTCCGATTTTCGAGGCGGTCTCGATCATGTTTCTGCCGCAGATGATCGGCGCTCGGGAGCTGCCCTTTCCCCGGCTGTCGGCGTTCGGTTTCTGGGCGTTCGCGATCGGCGGCACTTTTCTCTGCGGTTCGATCTTCTTCAACGCCGCGCCGCGCGGCGGGTGGTTCATGTACCCACCGCTCACCAGCGCGTATCAGCCGGACATCGGCGCCGACATCTGGCTGCTCGGCTTTTCGTTCATCGAGGTCGCTGCCATCGCGGCGGCGGTCGAGTTGATCGTCGGAGTGCTCAAATGCCGGCCGCCTGGAATGCGGCTGAATCTGGTGCCGCTCTATGCGTGGTACGTGCTGGTCGCGGCGTTCATGGTGCTCTTTGCATTCCCGCCGCTGATTGCCGGGACGATCCTGCTCGAGCTCGAGCGGGCGTTCGGCTGGCCGTTCTTCAGTCCCGCCGGCGGCGGCGATCCGCTGTTGTGGCAGCACCTGTTCTGGATCTTCGGCCATCCGGAGGTCTACATCATCTTTCTTCCGTCGGTGGCGCTGGTCGCGATGATCGTGCCGACGGCTGCGCAGCGCCCGATCGTCGGCTACAGCTGGGTGGTACTGTCCGCTATCGGCACCGGCTTCCTCAGCTTCGGGTTGTGGGTGCATCACATGTTCACCACCGGCCTGCCGGGTATCACGCTCGCGCTCTTCTCGGCGGCGTCCACCGCCGTGGCCATTCCCACCGGCGTCCAGTTCTTCTGCTTTCTGGCGACGCTCCTCGCGGGACAGCTGGCGCGGTCGGTCCCGATGCTCTACGTGCTCGGCGGTCTGTCGACCTTCGTCATCGGCGGGCTGACCGGCGTGATGGTGGCCATGGCGCCCTTCAACTTCCAGGCGCACGACACCTTCTTCGTGGTCGCCCATCTGCACACGGTGTTGATTGGCGGCGCCGTCTTCCCGCTGCTGGCCGGCCTCTACTACTACTTTCCGCTGGTCAACGGGAAGCTGTTGTCCGACCGGCTCGGCCGCGCCTCGTTCTGGCTGGTGTTCATCGGGTTCAACGTCACCTTCATGCCGATGCACGTCTCGGGACTCCTGGGCATGCCGCGGCGCGTGTTCACCTACCCTACGGGCCTGAGCTGGGAGACGTTGAACCTGGTCTCGACCATCGGCGCCTTCGTGCTGGCGGCGGCTTCGCCGTCGTCGTGTGGGATGTCGTGCGACCCAAGAGTAAGGCGCCTTACGCTCCACGCAATCCCTGGAACGCCGGTACTCTCGAGTGGCTGCAGGAGATGCCCGGACAGCCATGGGGCCTCCGTACGGTTCCCGAGATCGACGGGCGCTATCCGCTGTGGGAGCAGCCGGATTTCCTTCGCGACTACGACCAGGGACGGTTCTTCCTTCCCGACGCCGAGGAAGGCCGGCGGGAGATGCTCGTGACGACGAGCGTCGATGCGATGCCGGTGCAGTGCATGCGCATTCCTGGTCCGACGTTCATCACCCTCGTTGCGGCGATCTTTGTCGGCGGGATCTTCATCTTCCCCACTTACAAGCTGTACGCGTGGATGGGGGTGAGCGCCGTGCTGGCGCTGGGCGCCATCGTCATCTGGCTGTGGAACGGCACGGGCGAGATCCCCGAGAAGGAAACCAAGGACGTCGGACTTGGCGTGACGCTGCCGCTCTATGTGTCGGGACGCGACTCGGTCGGCTGGTGGGCGATGTTCATCACGATGCTCGCGGTGTTCACGGCCTTCATGTCCCTGGTCTTCGGCTACTTCTTCTACTGGACGCTGCACCCGAGCTTTCCGCCCGGTCCTGTCCCAGGCTCAGGTGTGTCGTGGCTCGGGCTGGGCGCGACACTGCTCGCCGGCGCGTGGTGTCTCACCGTGCTCTCGCACCAGTGGAACGCGCGGGGATCGGCGCGCGGCTTCTACCGGGGGGTGATCGCAGCGGTGGTCCTGTCGGTTCTCGGCGCTTCGGCTCTGCTGATGGGGCCCTGGTCCGCGAGGCTCGACCCGTCGGCGGGCGTCTACGCGGCCACAGTCTGGCTGCTCGTGATCTGGGCCGCGCTCCACGTCGCCATCGGTGTCATCATGCAGCTGTATTGCCTCGCCCGCCGGATCGCGGGCCGGCTGACATCGCGCTACGACATGGAGCTTGCCAACGTCGTCCTCTACTGGCATTTCACCGCAATCACCGTCGCGATCACCGTCGCCGTGGTCGCCGGCTTTCCTCTCGTGGCATAGCGGGCGCGCATGTCATCCGACCTGTCGGAACGAAGCGAGCGGCTATGGGTGCCGGTGGCTGCGCCGGGGATATGGGCGGTTCACTTCACGCTGTGTTACATCACGGCGGCCCTCTGGTGTGGACGCTTCGGGCCGGCGACTGGATCCAGTGGGCTTCGTGTGCTGGTTGGCGCCTACACCGCGGTCGCGATGGCCGGCATGATCGCGTGCTTCGTGCACGGACTGCGCCGGCACGGATATCACCTGCCGTCCCGGACGCATGACGACGACACGCCGGAGGATCGGCGTCATTTCCTGGCCTTCACGACCATGCTGCTCGCGGGATTGAGCCTGGTGGCGACCGGGTTTGTCGCGCTCGCCGCGGCTGTCGTTGGCGAGTGTTCCTGATGCGCCGGGCCGCGTTGATCGCCGGAATCACCGCGCTCGGCCTGGCGTGGTTCGGTCCTCTGCATGCCCTGTCGGCGGAGCGGTTCGCCGCGCACATGAGCGTGCACATGACGATCGTCGCGATTGCCTCCCCTCTCATCGCCGCCGGACTCGCCAATAGCCGTTTCGATCCGGTCCGATCAGCCCCGGCACTCTTCGTGGCGATTCCAGCATCGCTTGTCGAACTGGTCGTCGTCTGGGCGTGGCATGCGCCGGCGCTGCACCTCGCCGCCAGGCATCGTGCCGACATGTTCGTCGCCGAGCAGGCATCCTTCCTCGCCGCCGGATTGTTCCTCTGGCTTTCCGTGCTGGGCGGCGATCCTGCGACCCGACGCGCGCGAGCCGGCAGCGGCGCCATCGCGCTGCTGCTGACCTTCGCGCACATGACGCTTCTGGGCGCCTTGCTGGCGTTGACGCCGCGGCCGCTCTATCGCCATGCCGACACGCGCTCGATTCCCGCGCTGCTCGACGACCAGCACCTGGGCGGGACCATCATGCTGCTGTCCGGTGGGATTTCCTACATCGGGGGCGGTCTGTGGCTCAGCCACCGCCTGCTTCGGAAGGCGCCTCCGCAGGTGAGACCGGCATGAGCAGGGCGATCACGCTTGCGCTGCTGGCCGTCGTCGCCGCTGGACTCGTCGTTGTTTCCGGAATCATTTCCATCAAGGCCAGCTCCGGGCATTGGCCGCTGACGGCGTGGTTCCTGGATTTCACCAAGCGCCGATCGGTCGCGACTCATGCGATCGGGATTCGCGTTCCTCCTCTTGACGGCACATCGCTGATTCTGAAGGGTGCGGCCCACTACGAGACCGGATGCCGGCCATGCCACGGTAGTCCGGGGACATCTCCGCCGAGAATCCCCGCACGGATGACAGCCCACCCGCCGGACCTCCGGCAGCAAGTACCCAGGTGGGACCCGGCGGAGCTCTTCTACATAGTCAAGCACGGAATCAAGTTCACCGGCATGCCCGCGTGGCCGTCCGCCCAGCGCGACGATGAAGTGTGGGCGGTCGTCGCGTTCCTGCGCGCACTGCCGGAGCTCGATGCCGACGCGTATGCGCGATTGGTCTTTGGCGGAACTGGCCAGCGGGAAAGCATCGACGCACGCCCGGCCTCAGGCGAAACCTCGGCGGTCCTCCGGCTCGTAGGAGACAGCTGCCAGCGCTGCCACGGGAAAGACGGCCAGGGCCGCGAGAACGCGGCCTTTCCCCGACTGGCCGGCCAACGCGCAGAATACCTGAGGCTGGCCCTTCAGGCATACGCGGACGGGTCGCGCCACAGTGGCACCATGACGCCGATTGCCTCCGGTCTGGACACCGGCCTGGTGCGCAGCGTCGCCGATTACTATGCGGGCCTGCCGCCGCCCGTGGGATCGACCGGCGGTGCTGCGGTGTTACGCGGCGCCGAAATCGCGACGCGCGGAATTCCGGCGCAGCAAGTGCCTCCATGCTCGGAGTGTCATGGTCCGTCCACTCACGATCGCAATCCCGCCTATCCGAACCTGACTGGACAGTTCGCTGAGTATCTGAGTCTTCAGTTGCGTCTGTTTGCTGGCGATCGACGCGGCGGCTCACCCTATGGTCATATCATGCGCAAGATTGCCAGCGGTTTGACCGCCGAGCAGATCGAGGATGTCGCCGCCCATTACGCGTCGTTGCCGGCCGGCGGCCCTTCTGACCGCTAGTACCGCTTCTTTGTCACTTTGTGATCTATTGAGGCGACAACGGCCCAATCGGGCGGCTGAAGCGGTCGTGACGCTGTCGCCCGTGCATAGCTCCCGTCTGACCCGACGTCGAGGAATCGGGCCTGCACCAGAGAATCGAGGACGGGCGCGCAGATCGAGGTGTCGAAGCCCGACAAGCGCTGCACCTGCTGCAGCGTGAGTCTCATTCCGGGCATCTCCAGGTACTCCGCCCGGATACGTTCGAATGCCTCCCGATTCGGAAGGGTAGTCATTGGCAACCTCCTGGCCATCTTGAGAAGGGCGTTGCTCAGATTTGGGCCGTGGCGGATCTCACTCCTCAACGCGCGCCGGCGATCCGGGCAAATCTCCAGGGCGATCAGCAATCGACGTACCCCTTGATCGGAGCGGCATGACTGATCGGAGCGGCATGACGTGCGGCCCGACCGAGGGATGACAGCGCCAACCGAATCCACCTTCATGCGCACTGTCCGATGCACCGGAGCGCAGGGCACGCGCTGCTGACATGAGGCTGCACACCAGGTCGGCCCTACCGCCTTCCCAGTTGGATTTGTCCCAGGTTGTCGCAGATCCCGAGGGCGGGAGTCTCGACGCGATCCGTTCACGTGAAGAGCTTCAGCAGCTCGAGCGGATTGCCGTCAAATATCAGCACTGGCTGGCCAGTCCCGAAGAGAATGCCGCGTCGGGCTGACGTGACCCTGAGCGATCGCCGCCCCACCGATCAGCGCGAGATTCCTGGGTATGAGCGCCGCCGCTCCTTTGCGCCGCGCGTCACCGCGGAGCCCCTTTGAGCATCGCGTAGACCGCCGCGATATGCGCCTCCCGATTGGTGTCCCACCGCTCAAAGCCCTTATAGGCGTCGAGCGTGAGTGTCTTCTGAACCTCGGCGACGCTCCGGCCAGCCCCGATGCCGGCGGCGACGCCGGTCGAGATGTCCTGCATGTAGCGCAGGAGGTCGGCGGCATCCTTTTTCGTGCCGGCCAGCGCATGTCCCGTCAGCGCATGCTCGAAGTCGAGCGCGTTGACGATTTCGAGCGCATCGATCCACGAGCCGACCGTCGGCGCCAGGCTTCCCGGCAGACGCCGCACCTGCAGGATGTCCGCGCTGAACACGGCGCGCTCGTCAGGGAAATGGAGCACCGAGCTGTCGTCGGTGTGGGCGACGCCGAGATGGGTCATCGTCACCCGCTTGCCCCCGAGCGTCACGGTGTGTCGGTCGGTAAAGGTCGTGGTCGGCGGATGGACGTCGCTCAAGGAGCCACGGGCAAGCTCGGCGCCACTCACGACATTGTCGCGGTTGTGGTCCCACAACGCGAACCGCTCGGCGACAGCGTCGGCGGCTTCGCCGCGCTCGACCAGCCCGTTGCGGTTTGCATCCATCTTCATCGCGTCACTGGTCAACGCGAGATTGCCGGCGGGAGGCGCGAGCGGCGCCAGCATGTTTTGATGGCCGACGAACTGGGCCGTGTCGGCGAATACGATCCCGCCCGACGCGTGATCCCAGTCCCGATGCGTGTAGAGGACGTAGCGGACAGGAACCTTGAACCGCGAGGCGAGCTCCGCCTTGAGCCACCGCGAGAAATCCCGGTTGATTGGATCGCTCATGATGATGCCCTCTGACGTCACCAGAAACACGGTGTAGTGGTTGTTGTTCTGCGCGCGATAGAGCTCGCCGGTAACGCGGACGATGGCGCGGGTCGGCGGCGGCTGCTGCTGCGCCACGGCGCCGGACGCCGGACCAATCAGCGACAACAGAAAGAGCAGGACACCTCGTGTCAGTCTCATCGTGATGATCTCCGTCGGCAGTGACATCGGTTTCCCCTTCGAGCTGCGTGCCTTGCGAGCGGCTGTGGTCCCGCTGTGGAGATTGTTGATCTTCTCGAGCCATCACGTCACGAATTACGCGACTCCCGGGCCTGCACCGTCGCCGAGATGCGTCGCGGCATCGAGGTGCTGCAGACGACCGCCGGGCTGCGACCAGCCTGCTGACCGCGCCCTGCTCGCCGAAGTCTGTGGACGAGTCGGCCTGTCTCGCGGAAGGGCTCCAGGGCGGACGAATCGATGACGGCCGCCGTTTGGATCTCCGGCGTCCCGGCGGGACTTCACACGCCCGGAGTCGGGACGTGGATGCTAGAGTAATCCCCATGCTGCGAACGTGCGCCGCCATCATGTGCGCCTGGACACTCCTGGCCTCGCCATTTGTCGCCGCTGAAGGGGACTGGCCCGCGTGGCGCGGACCCAACTGGGACGGCATGGCCCGCGGCGATGCTCCACTTCGATGGAGCGACACCGAAGGCGTCGCGTGGAAGGCCACAATCCCCGGCAAGGGCCATTCGTCGCCGGTCGTCTGGGGCGACCGCATCTTCCTGACCACGGCCGTGCCGACCGGCAGTCCGAGCGCCGATCGACGAGGCTCTCTGACCGGACACCGGTTCATGGTGCTCGCCTACGAACGCAAAACCGGTCGATTGCTATGGGAGCGGGTGGCGCGTACCACCACTCCTCATCAGCCGCACCATCAGCAATACGGCAGCTTCGCCTCGAACTCGTCGGTCACCGACCGCCGGCACCTCATCGCCTTCAAGTCCTCGCCCGTGGGCGCGAACGGCAAGTTGTACCTCGCGTCCGAGAACGACGACGTCATCGTGGTGAAGATGGGTCGGACCTTCGAGCTGCTCGCCACCAACACACTGAAGGATCAGGTCTTCATCGCGACGCCGGCGATCGTGGACGGTGAGATCTACCTGCGCAGTCAGAACACGCTCTTCTGCATCCGTTAGTGTAGGTTCAGGAGTCCTCATGGGATCGCCATCCGCGGGCGCTCCGCTTCTGCTGGCCCATGCCCGGCGGCGAATTTCGACCTCCAGCCAGGGCACAGCGGGGCTGTCTCCTGAACTTCTGAGCCAGTCAGCCAGCAGGCTTCGCATTGTCGCCCTGCTCTATGCCTTTACGTTCTTCATGGCAGGTTTCTTCCCCGCCCTGCTCTTTGCGGCCGATCGCGCGCGGATGTTTCGGGAGCCGGCAAACTGGGTGCCTGGAGTGGTCTCGATTGCGGTGGCGCTTCTCGTGTCGGCGTTCACCCTGAGCCGGCGGGCGCCGCTGCCGCTCGTGTTGAACCTTGGACTCGGCTTCGAAGTCGTCAGCAGCTACGGGATCGCCATCGCCGAGTACCTCGAGCCAACGCGCCTGAACATCAACGGCTGGATCGGGCTCTCCTGGGTCGCCGTGTGGACGCTTCTCTTCACGGTCGTGATCCCGACCCACCCGCGCAAGGCGGTGCTGGTGACACTGGCATCGGTCAGCTCGGTGCCCGTCGTCATCGGGTTCATGGTCGTCACTCGGAGAACGACTTTCAGGCCGGATCCCGCGCTGTTCTTCTTCTGGATCGTCTTTCCATACCTGCTGTCCACGATCATGGCGTATGTCGGCGCGCGCGTCGTCTACACGTTGGGCAAGGCGGTCACGGAAGCGCGGGAGCTTGGAAGCTACCGTCTCGTGGAGCGCCTCGGCCAGGGCGGGATGGGGGAGGTCTGGCGCGCCAAGCACCGTCTGCTGGCGCGTCCGGCGGCGATCAAGCTCATTCGAGCGTCGGCCAACGCGGCCGATTCGGACGAAGCGGTTCGCCGGTTCGAGCGCGAAGCGCAGGTGACTGCGGGTCTCTCATCGCCCCACACCGTGCAACTCTTCGACTTTGGTGTCGCCGACGATGGCAGCTTCTATTACGTGATGGAGCTCCTGGACGGCCTCGATATCGAGACGCTCGTAGGCCGGCATGGACCGGTGCCTGCAGAACGGGCGATCTATCTGCTTCGTCAAGTCTGCCACTCCCTGGCCGAGGCCGAGTCTTTCGGCCTCATCCATCGCGACATCAAGCCGGCGAACCTCTTCGTGTGCCGGTACGGCGGCGAATTCGACTTCGTGAAGGTGCTCGATTTCGGAATCGCGAAGGCCGCCGGCCATGCGATGGAGACGGGGGCGCTCGGCTTCACCCGTGACAACGTCTTCCGCGGTACGCCGGCGTTCATCGCGCCTGAGCAGGCGCTCGGCACAATGCCCGTGGACAGCCGCGCCGACATCTACGCCACCGGGTGCGTCGCCTACTTTCTCCTGACCGGGCAACTGGTGTTCACGGCCGACACACCGATGGCCCTGGTAGTGCACCACGCACACACCGCTCCAACCCCGCCGTCCGAGAGATCGGAGTTGCCGATCCCCCCCGACCTCGACCGCCTCGTCTTGGCGTGCCTGGCCAAGGCCCCCTCGAACCGGCCGCAATCGGCCAAGGAGTTGTCGAGCCGGCTCGCGGACGTCGGCGGCCTTCCGCCGTGGAACGACGAACGCGCGCGCGAATGGTGGACGCTGCACGAACCGGTCTCGCCGCCTGCCGCCCGCCTGTAGTGCGCCTGAATGGGAGAGAGCGGTCACTGACTTCACCGCGCCGCGGTTTCCCGAGGCCGAGAGCGCTACAGCCGTGCAGGGGCATTCTCGAGGTTGGTCGATGCTCGGAGTTGGATCCAGTCGCCGGGTGAAAGGCCCGCGGTTCGAAGCGCGTAGAATGTCGATCATGGTCGGCACGCGGTCGTCGCCCGCTTCGCTGCGCGATCCCGCGTGGAAACCGATCCTGGCGGCCTCGATGCTGGTCTCGGCGTTCGGGAGCGTCGTCGCCAGGGCGGACGACTGGCCACAATTTCGCGGTCCGTCGGGACAGGGCGCCTCGGCCGAGAAGGGGCTGCCGCTTCACTGGAACGAGTCGAACAACGTCAAGTGGAAGTCTCCGGTGGCTGGCCGGGGGTGGTCGTCCCCCGTGATTGCCGGCGACCGCGCATGGTTGACGACCGCGGTGGACGATGGCGACGTCTCTCTTCGCGCGCTGGCTTTCGACATCGAGACCGGACGCCAGGTGGTGAGCACCGAGGTGTTCCGCAAGCCTCGGTCGCCGCTCCTCAATCTGAAGAACAGCTGGGCGTCGCCAACCCCTCTCGTCGATGGCGATCTGGTGTACGTCCACTTCGGCGCCGAAGGGACGGCGGCGCTGACCACCGCCGGCGAGCTGGTCTGGCGGGAGCGCTTCCCCTATGAGTCGCAACATGGCGGAGGAGGGTCACCCGTCATCCACGGCGATCTGTTGATTTTCAGCTGCGACGGCAGCGACACCGCGTTCGTGGTTGCGCTCGACAAGCGGACCGGACAGGTTCGCTGGAAAACACCGCGCCGCCAGCCGTCGGACCAGGCCTACTCGACGCCCCTCGTGATCCGGGTCGGAGACCGCGATCAGCTGATCAGCGTCGGCGCGTTCAGGGCTGCGGCCTACGATCCAGGGTCGGGCCGCGAGATCTGGCGTGTCAGCTATGGGGACGGCTTCTCGAACGTGCCGCGTCCCGTCTTCGGCCACGGACTGGTCTACATCTCGACCGGCTTCCAGGAGCCTTCGCTGTTGGCGGTGCGTCCAGACGGCGCAGGCGACGTGACCCGCACGCACATCGCGTGGACGCTGGCGCGTGCGGCGCCGCACACGCCATCACCGCTGCTCGTCGGCGACGAGCTGTATGTCGTCAGCGACGTCGGCGTGGCGTCCTGCCTCGACGCGAGAACGGGTGAGCTGCGCTGGCGTCAGCGGCTCGACGGCAACTACTCGGCCTCGCCGGTCTTCGCCGATGGCCGCATCTACTTCCTGAGCGAAGAGGGGTTGACGACGGTCATCGCGCCCGGGACCCGGTTCGTCAAGCTCGCGGCAAGCGAGGTTGACGGCGCGACGCTGGCGTCGATGGCGGTCTCGCACGGATCGTTCTTCCTCCGCAGCGTCACGCATCTGTACCGAATCAGCGAGGGGATTGATGCGCTTCAGTGACCCACCGGTCGGCGGCCCGGTCAGCCGCTCCATTCGAGGCGCAGTCCTCGCGGGCGAGCGGTTTCGGCTCGCTGCCGCGCTGGCCGTCGTCGTCTGCGGTGTTGGAGCCGCCGCTGAAGACTGGCCGCAGTTTCTCGGTCCCGAGCGCAACGGCGTGTACCGGGGACCGGCGCTGGTCGAGACCTGGCCCGCTGGCGGCCCCCGCGTCGTGTGGCGGAAGCCGGTCGGACAGGGCTTCGCGGGACCGGTCGTGGCGCAGGGCCGCGTCATCGTGTTTCACCGGATCGGGAACAACGAGATCGTCGATGCGCTCGATGCCAAGACCGGTGAGAGCCAGTGGCGGTATGAGTATCCGACGACCTATCGCGACGACTTCGGGTTCGATGAGGGTCCGCGTTCGGTGCCGGTGGTGTCCAACGGGGTCGTTTACACCTACGGCGCCGAAGGGCAGTTGCACGCAGTCGATCTCGCGACCGGACGGCGGGTCTGGAGCGAGGACGCGATGCGCCGATTCAATGTGCCGAAGGGGTTTTTCGGGGCGGCCGGCTCGCCGCTCGTCGAAGACGGCCGCGTGCTCGCCAACGTCGGCGGACCGAAGGCCGGTGTGGTCGCCTTCGATGCCAAGAGCGGCAAAGTGCTCTGGACTGCCACCGGCGATCAGGCGAGCTACTCTTCAGGCGTCGCCGCGACGATCGCCGGCC
>WHSN01000233.1 GCA_009380045.1 Luteitalea sp. | reverse complement strand
GCTGTTCAGCGTGAAGTCGAGCGCCGCCATCATGCCGAAGGTCGCCACCACCGACGACGGGATGGCGATCGCCGCGATCACCGTCGCCCGCCAGTCGCGCATGAACGCAAAGACGACCAGCGAGGCGAGGATGGCGCCGAGCAGCAGGTGGACGTTGATCTCGTGCAGCGCCGCATTGATGTAGCGGGACTGGTCGCGGATGATCTCGACCGACACTCCCGCGGGGAGCTCAGCCTTCACCAGCTCCAGGTTCTGCTTCACCGCGTCGATCACCTCGATCGTGTTGGAGCCGGTCTGACGGCGGACGTCCAGCACCACGGTCGGTACGCCGTTCAGCCGGGCGACCGACCGCTGCTCTTTCGTTCCGTCTTCGGCCCGCCCGATGTCTCGGATTCGGATCGGGGCGCCGTCCACGCTCTTGATCACGAGATCGTTGAATGCCTCAGGATCGGTGAGCCGGCCGGTCGTGCGGAGCACCTGCTCGGTCGCGCCGGCGGTGACGTTGCCGCCAGGCGCGTCCTGATTCTGCCTGGCCAGCGCCGTCTGGATCTCGGTGATCGGCAGACGGTAGGCGGCCAGCCGGTCGGCGTCGACCCAGATGTTGATCGTCCGCTCGAGGCCGCCGACGATCTGCACCTCCCCCACGCCGGCCGAGCGCTCCAGCCGCGGCTTCGCGATCTTGTCGGCGAACTCGGTCAGCTCGCGCAATGACAGGTTGCCGGAGAGCGCGATCGAGATGGCGGCCGCGTTGTCGTTGTTGAACTTGAGGATCACCGGGGGCAGCGTCTCCTCGGGGAGATTGCGGGTGACCGCCGACACCCGATCGCGGAGATCCTGGGTTGCGACGTTGATGTCGCGGTCGAGGTTGAACACGACGGTCACGTTGGAGGCGCCCGCGCCAGAGATGGAGCGCACCTCGGTGATCCCCTCCACCGTATTCACCGCGGCTTCAATCGGCTCGGAAATCTGCGTCTCGACGACCTCGACCGCGCCGCCGGGCAGCGTCGTCCGGACCGACGCCTGCGGGAGGTCGATGCGCGGAAACCGGTCCACGCCGAGGCGGAAATAGCTGGCGCCGCCGACCACGACCAGCGACAGCACGATCATCGCGGCGAAGACCGGGCGGTCGATGCAGATGCCTACCAGTGACTTCATTCGCCGCTCACCAGGACAGAGACGCCATCGGCGAGGTCGCCGGGCGTGCGGATCACGACGTCGCCGCTCTGCAGCCCCTCCACCACTTCGATCTCGTCCCCTTCGCGGCGCCCGGTGCGAATCCGCTGCTCGTGCGCCGTTCCATCCTTCAGGATGAGCACCCGCTGCACGCCGGCAAAGCTGACCACCGCGTCCGCCGGGACGAGGAGGGCGGTCTCGCCTGAACCGACCACGATGTCGGCGGTCGCAAACTGCCCCGGACGGATCGTCCCGGCGCGATTGGCGACGACCGCTTCGACCGGCAGCGTGCGATTCGCCTCGTCGATGGCGGCGCCGATGCGAGCGAGCTGCCCTTCGTGGACCGCCGAGTCCCCCTCGACGTGGACGTGGACCGGCCGTCCGACCTCCAGGCCCGCCGCGGCACGCTCAGGCACGGCGAGTTGCAGGCGCAGGGGATCGGTGCTGACGACGGTGAGCACCGGTGCGCCGGCCGAGCGGTATTCGCCCACCGTCACCTGCCGCTCGCGGACGGCGCCGTCGATCGGCGAGCGGAGAATCGTGTCCTCCAGCTGCTGGCGCGCGAGGTCCAGCTCGGAACGGCGCTGCGCCAGCACGCCCTGCCGGTTCCGGATCTCTTCGATGGAGTCCTGGTGCTGCCCCTCGGCGACTTCGAGCGCCGCTTCGGCCTCTTCCAGGTCGCCGCGCGAGGAGAGGCCGCGGTCGAAAAACGTCTTCATGCGGTCGCGCGTGAGGCGCGCCTGCTGGAGCACCGCGCGCCGCTGGCGCAAGAGCCCGGTGCTGTCGACATCGACGACGTCTTCCTCCCCGGTGGACGGCAGCCCGAGACGTGCCCGGGCTTGCTGCAGCGCGGCCTCGGCCTGATGCAGCCGGAGCTCGAAATCGGTGGGAAGCAGCCGCGCGACCACCTGGCCCTGGCGCACCTGACTTCCGAGATCGACGGCGACCTCTTCGACACGCCCCGTCACCTTGAACGCCAGCGCCACCTGATCTTCGGCGGCGAGCGTGCCGGTGACCGTAATGACCCGGTCCAGGTGCTTCTCGGTGACGGCCGCGACATGTACTTGCCGTGGTGCGCCGGCAGCGACGCCGGCCACAGGCTCATCCATATCAGAGCAAGCTGCAACCGAAAACGATGTAAACAGGCAAATGAGGGCAATGGTGGACGGTATACGCACCGTGGGATTTTCTCGCATCGGACGAGACGGCCGCAAGCGAGAACCTTGCCTTCGTCCAAAATTACTGCAAATTCGCGGCTTCAGGGGGAGACCGACCGACGATCGCCCGGGCCGGCGGAGCATTGTAGTTGGTTATTTGCGTATATTCTAACAATCGAATATTCTGTTTTTGTGGATTCCCCCCTCAGGAACTTCAAAGCCCAGATCTTTCAGGCCCTTGCTCATCCCACCCGCATCGCCATCGTTGAGGCACTCCGGGACGGTGAAGTCAGCGCCGGGACGCTGCTTGCGCAGTTGCAGGTCGAACAGGCCAACCTCTCACAGCACCTGACGGTACTGCGAGCCAAGCAGGTCGTCGTCAGCCGCAAGGTGGGCAACCAGGTCTACTACTCGATCCGGGACCGGGCGCTCATCCAGGTGCTCGATCTCCTGAAGCAGTACTTCAACGCGCACCTGAACGAGACCGTGGCGATGCTCGGCGAAATCGACTCCCAGGAACGCCGGTGATGCATCAGTTCTTCGATCGCATTCCCTGGCGAACGTGGCAGCCAAAGCTGTTCGAGCCGCACCTCCGCCTCGATCGCCGCGCATTGGTCTCGGACGGGATTGCCGGCCTGACGGTCGGCGTCGTGGCGCTTCCGCTGGCGATGGCATTCGGCATCGCGTCCGGCGCCACGCCTCAAGCGGGCATCTACACCGCGATCGTTGGCGGATTCCTGGTGTCGCTCCTCGGGGGCTCACGCATTCAAGTCGCCGGACCCACGGGAGCCTTCGTCGTCATCGTCGCCGGCATCATCGCCGCGCACGGCCTGCCGGGCCTGTGGATGGTGACGATGATGGCGGGCGTGATCCTGATGCTCCTGGCCGTCACCGGACTGGGGCAGGCGGTGAAGTTCATCCCGCGTCCGGTCGTTCTGGGCTTCACCAACGGCATTGCGCTGCTCATCGCGTCCACCCAAATCAAAGACTTCCTCGGTCTCGCCATCGACGATCCATCGAGTGAGTTCTTCGCGCGCATGAACGCGCTGGCGAACGGCCTGTCGACGCTGAATCCAGTGGCGTCGGCGGTCGGGGGCGTCTCATTGGCGCTCGTCCTCCTCGTGCCCCGCCGGCTGCCACGGGTCCCTGGGTCGATCGTCGCGCTGGTCCTCGGCACCGCAGCAGTCGCCGTGTTCGAGTTGCCGGTGGACACGATCGGCAGCAGGTTCGGGGGAATTCCGAGCGGCCTGCCGCCGGTTCAGATGCCGTCGTTTCACGCCGACCTCATCTTGCCGCTGCTGCCGTCGGCGTTGACGGTGGCGCTCCTGGCCGCCGTTGAGAGTCTGCTGTCCGCCGTTGTCGCCGATTCGATGACCGGTGATCGGCACAACTCGAACGCGGAGTTGATGGCACAAGGCGTGGCGAATCTGGCCGCGCCCCTGGTCGGCGGCATTCCGGTGACCGGCGCCATCGCCCGAACCGCCACGAACTTCCGCTCCGGCGCCGTGTCACCGATTGCAGGACTCGTTCACGCCGCCACACTCCTCGCGATCGTGCTTCTCCTGGCGCCGCTGGCGACCTACGTGCCGCTCGCGACGCTCGCAGCGGTCCTCTTCGTGGTGGCCTACAACATGGGAGAGTGGCGTGCAATCGGCACCATCTGGCGGCTCGACTGGGCCGACAAGTCGGTATGGCTGATCACGTTCGCGCTCACGGTCACGGCCGACCTCACGCTGGCGGTCGAAGTCGGGATGGCGCTGGCCGCCCTCCTCTACATCTACCGGGTCACGGATACGACCAGTGTGTCAACGGTGACGCAAGAGTACATCGAGGACGGCCGCGCCCACGTCCTGCAGGACAAGCACCTGCCGTCCTACGTGACGATCCTGCGCATCCACGGACCGTTCCTCTTCGGGATGACGGACAAGCTCGCGGATGCAACGGCCGAACTGTCAAGGTTCGCGCCGATCGTGATCCTGCGACTGCGGAACATGACCGCGCTCGACGCCACCGGCCTGCACGCGCTGGAAACATTCTGCGATCGGCTCACCAGGTCGGGGCGCACGCTGATCCTGTGCGGCGCCCGCCACCAGCCTGCGAGGTTCCTCCATCAGGCGAAGTTCATCGATCACGTGGGCGCCAACAACATCGTGCCGCACGTGCAAGCGGCGCTGACGCGGGCGCAGGACATCCGTTCGCGCTTTTCTGGCGTGGGCGAAGAGGCGGCTCGAGATCTCGCCTCGGCTTCGCTCTAGCACCTCGCATGGCTTTGGCGCTGGCGGCCTGCTCGTGCCGGAACCGGTCGGGAATGCGCGCTGTGGAAATCCCGTTCCCGCTGGCACCGGCGATCTGGGGCGCAGCCTGCTCGTCGCGATCGACGAATGGGCCGATCGGGGTATCGCTCCATCGGCGGAAGGTTTCGTCCGAGCGGTCGTGAACGCCGTGGCCGAGTTGGTCAAGGCGCGGTTTCTCCTCCCCCACGACGCCGAACGGTACGTCGCGGCGGCGAAGGAGACCCAGGTGCTGAAGTGATCCGTATCGCACCACGAGGCGGTTGCCCTTCGGGCGAAGGAGCGGGGAGCGCCGTTTTATTTGCGCTCTGAGACAGTCGGGCGCAGCTCGGCATCCACCCGTCGTCCGGTTCGCGCGACGATCTCCGGCACCGCCTCGACATCTGCTCGGGCGGTGTGGAAGTTGACGATGCAGGCGCGTAGGAGGTACCGGTCACCGACAACGGCGTTGGAGACGAATACCTCACCCCCACGCTGCAGCCGATCGAGCAGCGCCCGGTTGAGCGCATCGAGATGGTGTTCGACCGGCGGTTCTCCCACCTTCGCTCGAAGATCAGGCGGCACATAGCGGAACGTGGTGATGCTCAGATCCTGAGTGACCAGCTGCAGCTCAGGGTGCCGCCCGATCGCGTCAGCCATCGCCCGGGACAGGCGGAGATCGTCGGCGATCGTGGTGCGGTACGCCGCGGCGCCGGCGTGCTTCAGCGCCAGCCACACTTTGAGCGCCCGAAAGCCGCGCGAGTTCTGAGGGCCGTAGTCGACGTAGTTGGTCGCACGCTCGTCGAAGTGATAGTAGGGCGGGTGATAGGCGAACGCGGCGCGCAGCGCCTCCGGATCGCGCACCAGCGCGCATCCGGCCTCGAGCGGCGCATAGAGCCACTTGTGCGGATCGACCGCGACGGAATCGGCCTGGCTCAGCCCGCGCAAGTCCTCGGGCGCCTCTGGCACAGCGGCCGCAAAGCCACCGTAGGCTCCATCGACGTGGAACCACACGTCGTGCTCCCGGCAGAGCGCGCTGATCTCCGGCAGCGGATCGACGGCGCCGGTGCTGACCGACCCCGCCGTTCCGACGACCATGCACGGCACGTCGCCGGCGGCGGCGTCCGCCTGTATCTGCCGGC
>WHSN01000144.1 GCA_009380045.1 Luteitalea sp. | reverse complement strand
CGTGAACATCGACAACGGCTTCGGCGCCGCCAACATCGCCAGCCTTATCAATCACCTGTAAGAACGGCCTGGAGGTCCGGCTGTACGGTACACTACGGGGTTCCCTCCTGATGCAGCCTGCAGTCCTTCGGGCCCTCGAGTTTGACCGTATCGTCGAGGCGGTGCGCCAGTTTGCGCTGAGCCCGATGGGGGACGAACGTCTGGCGACCCTCGCGCCCTCACCCGATCGGGCGACAGTCGCCGGCTGGCTCGCCGCCACAACCGAAGCCGTCAGGTTCATCCTCAAGCACGGGCTCTTCCCGATTCGGGCGGCCGCCGACCTGCCGCTGACCCTGGCGGCACTGATGGTCGAGGGGCGCGCGCTCGAGGCGCTGCGCTTGTTGATGTTGTCGTCGTTTCTCGACTCCATTGAAGAAACGCGCACCATCATTCGTCGCGTCTCGGGCTCGTTTCCGCTCATCGATCGGGCCGCGGCCGGCGCCGCGTCGTTCACCGGTGAAACCGCGCAAACGCGCGAGAAAATCGATCCGTCCGGGGAGGTGGTTGACCATGCCAGCCCGGCCCTGCGAGCGATCCGCGACCGCTTGCGGAAGCAGAAGGCGCGGCTGCGCGGCACCCTCGAGTCGTACTTGCGCGGCCGGGACACGGCGAAGTACCTCCAGGATCAGGTGGTGACCGAACGGAATGGCCGCTATGTGCTGGTGGTCAAGGCCGAGCACCGCACCGGCATCCCGGGAATCGTTCATGGCGCGTCGGCGAGCGGCGCCAGCCTCTACCTCGAGCCCTTGAGCACGGTCGAGATCAACAACGACATCGTGGCCCTCGAAGAGCAGGAGGCCGAGGAGGTTCGCCGCATCCTGCTGGAGCTCACCGACGCGTTCCGTGCGCGGTCGTCAGATCTCGAACGGACGATCGCGGCGGCCGTGGATCTCGACGTGCTCCAGGCGCGCGCCCGTTTCTCACAGTCGGTCGACGGCGTCGAGCCGGCGCTCTCGGTCGACGGCGCATTCGAGCTGCAGGCGGCGCGGCACCCGCTGCTCAAGACGGCGGTGCCAGTCACGATCAAGATCGTCCCTCCAGCGACGGTGCTGCTGATCACGGGACCCAACACCGGCGGAAAGACGGTGGCGCTGAAGACGGCCGGCCTGCTGTCGCTGATGGCCCAGGCCGGTCTCCGCATCCCCGCCGCCGACGGCTCGCGCATCCCGGTGTTCCGGGCGGTGTTTGCCGACATCGGGGACGAGCAGTCGATCGAGGCCAGTCTCAGCACCTTTTCGGCGCACATTACGAACATCGCGTCGACGGACCGCAATCTCGCCGTCCCGTCGCTGGTGCTGCTCGACGAAATCGGCTCGGGCACCGACCCGATCGAGGGCGGCGCGCTGGGCGTGGCGGTGGTGGATCACTTTCGCGCCCGAGGCGCGGCCGTGATCGCGACCAGCCACTACGATGCCCTCAAGACCTATGCCTGCACGACCGACGGCGTGCAGTGCGCGGCGTTCGGGTTCGACGCCGCGACATTCGCGCCCTCGTACCAGCTCGTGTATGGATCGCCAGGCCGGAGCCTGGCGCTCGAGATGGCCTCTCGGCTCGGGCTGAGCCCCGCCGTCGTCGCCGCGGCACGGAAGAACCTGAGCGCACGCGAGGCGCAGCTCGCCGAGCACCTCGCGAAGATCGACCGCGACATGCGCGCCCTCGAGCACGAACATCGGCTGGCGGCGCGTGAGCGCGAAACCCTGGAGGCGGCCGAGGGACGGTTGCGGCAGCGCGAGGACGCGTTGAAACAACGCGAGGAAACGTTCCGGCGGCGACTGACCGAGGAGCTCGGCGTACAGGTCCGCGAGGCCCGCCGCGAGATCGACGACGTGATCGCGGAGCTGAAGAAGAAGACCAGCACCCTTGCGCAGGAGGCTGCGGCACGGCACGTGGTGAGCACCGGCACGGCTGGGGCCGCGCGCGCCGACGCCAAGAGCGCGGTCGATGCCGTGGTCGAACGCTTCCTGCAACCGGCCGAGAACCCCGCCGGCGACCGCAACGCCGGAGCGGGGCGCGCGGCGGCCGTCGGAGACCGCGTGATCGTCGGCGGGCTCGGTCTCGAAGGGGTGGTCACCAGCGTGCACGACGGCACCGCGGAGATCGACGTCCGGGGCAAGCGCATGCGATCGAGCGTGCGCGAGTTGCAGGTTGTCGGCGGCGCTCCGCCGGTGGCGCCGAAGGTGAGCGTCCGGGTCGAGCTCCAGCCGCGCGACACGTCGCCGAGCGATCTGAACGTCATCGGATGCAGCGTCGACGAAGCGCTGTCGCGCGCCGAGCGCTTCCTGGATGAATCGCTGCTGTCCGATCAGCGCACGGTGCGGTTCATTCACGGGTACGGCACCGGACAATTGAAGCGCGCGCTCGCCGGGTTCCTGCAGCAGCACCCGCTGGTCGCGCACATCACGTCGGCCCCCCCCGAGCAGGGCGGCGGCGGTGTCACGGTGGTCGAGCTGAAGGACTGACGTGGGGTTGTTCCCTCAACCGTTCATCGACGACCTCCGCCTGCAGGCGAACATCCTTCAGGTTGTGCAGGAGTTCGTGCCGCTGAAGCGCGCGGGGACGAGCTACAAGGGTCTCTGCCCGTTCCACTCTGAGAAGACCCCGTCGTTCAACGTGATGCCCGACAAGGGCTTCTTTCATTGCTTCGGCTGCAACGCCGGCGGCGACGTCTTCAAGTTCCTGGAGCTCCATGAGAAGGTCGGGTTTCAGGAGGCCGTCCGCATGCTGGCGCAGAAGTTTGGGATGGCGATCCCGGATGAGAGAGACAGCGACGAGGGCCGCCGTGACGCCGCAGTGCGGGAATCGCTGCTGAAGATGCACGAGATTGCGGTGGCGTATTTCCGTGAGCAGCTCGCGTCGCCGCCCGGGGCGCGCGCCCGGCAGCAGCTGAAGGACCGCGGCGTGTCGGCGCAGACGGTCGAGCGCCTCATGATCGGGTTCGCTGCCGGCGCGCGGGATGGGTTGAAGGGCCGTCTCATGGCGCAGGGATTTGCGCCGGAGCTGGTCGCACAGAGCGGACTGGTGGCCGAGCGCGATGGAGGCGAGCTGGTGGACCGGTTCCGCAACCGCCTGATGGTGCCCATCTGCCGGGATACCGGCTCGGTGATCGCCTTCGGGGGACGTCAGTTGGACGCGGGGCAGGGCGGACCCAAGTACCTGAACTCACCCGAGACGGTGATCTACTCGAAAGGCCGAACGCTCTATGGGCTGAACCTGACCAAGGGCGCCATTCGAAAGGCGGGCTTTGCGGTGATGGTCGAAGGCTATTTCGACTTCGCCCAGGTCTTCCAATCGGAAGCAGCGCCCGTCGTCGCTTCGTGCGGGACCGCACTCACCTCCCAGCAGGCGCAGCTCCTGCGGCGGTTCACGACCAAGATCGTGCTCAGTTTCGATCCGGACGCCGCCGGACAGGGCGCCGTGGCTCGATCCTGCGAACTGCTGGTGGCCGAGGGGTTTGACGTCAACGTGGTGATGCTGGACAAGGGCGACGATCCCGATACGTTCATCAGGCGGAACGGAGGCGACCGCTATCGTCAAAGACTGCGAAGCTCACGCCCGTACCTCGAATACCTGCTCGAGCAGGCCGCGACGGGTCTCGATTTCGGACAGGACGAGAGCCGGCGCCAGTTCCTGGGCAAGATGCTGGCGGTCGCCGCCCGAATCCCGGATGCCGCGGCTCGAGACCAGTTTGCGGACAGGATTGCGCACAGAGCCAGGATTACAGAAGAGGTTGTCCGCGCCGAGATTCGGAAGGCGGCCGTGCGTCGCCAGACCGAGGTCAGCGCCCAGCAGTTGCCGTCCTTCGGGCAGCTGAAATATGCCGAAAAAGGCCTGATCTGGGGCCTCATCCACGATACCGCCCCGTCCATGGAGGCGCTGTTGGCACTCGACCTTGAGGATTTCGTCTCCCTTGCCGGACGCGAGGTATTCGAGGTGGCCCGCAGTCTGCACGCCGAGGCGTCAGACTGCTTACCTTCGGCGTTGTTGCAGCGTCTAAGTACACGGAACGCCGAGGTCGTGACCAGCATCGCCGCTTCCCGCGTCCAGCCGGCGGCGCCGCTGGACTGTATGCGCGCCATCAAGAGGCTCCGCTGGGAGCGCGAGAATGCGGACCTCCAGCGCGAAATCGACCGGCTGCAGAGCATGGGCGGCGGCCCGCACGGGCGTGAGATTGACGCGCTCTGGCAGAAGAAGAAAGATCTCATGCACCGCATCGAGCAACTGACGTAGCGAGGAACTAATAGATGTCGATTGAAGAAAAGTACGACGAAGTACGGCAGCTGATCAATATCGGCAAGGAAAAAGGCTATCTGCTGTACGACGAGGTGAACGAGCTCCTGCCGTCGGAGATTACGTCATCCGAAGAGCTCGACGATCTCTTCAACACCTTCGGCAGCGCCGGCATCGAGGTCATCGACTCCGATCAGAAATATCTGCGGGACGAGAAGACGATCGATCGCACTGCGGAGGGATCTGAAGAGCTCGAACTCGACCTCACGCCGGGCGCGCTCGACAAGACCAACGATCCGGTCCGCATGTACCTGCGCGAGATGGGCACCGTACCGCTTCTCACTCGCGAGGGCGAGGTCGAGATTGCGCGACGGATCGAGCGCGGCAAGCTGGCGGTCATCAAATCGATTTCCCGCACGCCGCTCGTCGCCCGGAAGGTGATCCATCTGGGTGATCAGCTGAAGACGGGCGAACGCACCATCCGTGAGCTGGTCATTTTCAACGACGAGGAGATCACCGACGAACGGATCGCGGAGCGCGCCCGCCAGGTGCAGAAGCAGATCGACTCAGTGCGCAAGGCGAACGAAGGAGCCGAGAAGCTGCAAGAGAAGCTCGACGAGACGCCGAAGGGGGCGACGACGCGCGACAAGCGCAAGTACCGGCGCTCCCGCTGGGCGGCGATGCGTGCGCGCGTCGAGCTCTCGCAGCGGATTCGCGAGATCGAGTTCACCGAAGCCGTGAAACGCCGCCTGATCGACGAAATGAAGGATGCGGTCGAAGGCGTCCGATCGGTGCAACGCGAAATTGAGAGCATCGACCGCCTCCTCAACCCGAAGAACAAGAAGCAGAAACTGAAGGACGACGACAAGAAGAATCTGATCCGCCAGACGAAGGATCAGAAGCTGAAGCTCAAGGCGCTCACCGACGGGCTCGAACAGGAGCCGGCCGAGCTGAAGCAGACGCTCGACACCATCCTTCGCGGCGAGTACCAGGCTGAGCAGGCGAAGAAGGAGCTGGTCGAAGCAAACCTGCGTCTCGTGGTGTCGATCGCCAAGAAGTATACGAACCGCGGCCTCCAGTTCCTCGATCTGATCCAGGAAGGGAATATCGGCCTGATGAAAGCGGTCGACAAATTCGAGTATCGCCGCGGCTACAAGTTCTCGACCTATGCCACCTGGTGGATCCGTCAGGCGATTACGCGGGCGATCGCCGACCAGGCACGGACGATCCGCATCCCGGTCCACATGATCGAGACGATCAACAAGCTGATCCGCACTTCGCGCGCCCTGGTGCAGGAGCTGGGCCGGGAACCGACCTCGGAAGAGATCGCCAAGCGAATGGACATTCCGGTCAGCAAGGTGCGCAAGGTCCTCAAGATCGCCCAGGAGCCGATTTCGCTCGAAACCCCGATCGGAGAGGAGGAGGATTCACACCTTGGCGATTTCATCGAGGATCGCCAGGTCGTCTCACCCGCCGAGGCCGTGATCAACCTGAACTTGAAGGAACAGACCGAGTCGGTGCTGAAAACGCTCACGCCGCGCGAAGAGAAGGTGATCAAGATGCGGTTCGGCGTCGGCGACGGCAGCGAGCACACGCTGGAGGAAGTCGGCCAGAATTTCGCGGTCACGCGCGAGCGCATCCGTCAGATCGAGGCCAAGGCGCTTCGGAAGCTGCGTCATCCGTCGCGGAGCCGCAAGCTGCGCGCGTTCCTCGAGGGGCGGACTTCGTAGACGCAGATCGTCCGTCACAAGGCGTGGCCCACGAGCCGTAGACAGCCAGTTTCTGTGGCGACCGAGTGGCCGCAGCCTGTAGACTGTTTGCTCGGGGCCCATAGCTCAACGGTTAGAGCCGCCGGCTCATAACCGGCCTGTTCCAGGTTCGAATCCTGGTGGGCCCACCAACCTCGCCCGCGTGTCACGCGACATGCCCGCCGCAGCGCGGCGGCGAGCATACATGCGGGGTGTGGACGGCAAGCCACACGACGCCACCGGATCGCCGAGACACGGGTCCCGGGCTCCGCGTACGTTTCGGTTGGGTTGCGATTTCGTGGCGACAGTGTTTGTGCTCGAGATGACTCTGCCGATGGCACATGGCCGTTACAAATCAACACCAGAGGATGCGGGGCACCAGCCTCGCCCTCCAGGCCCCGGTGCGCAGGCGCCGGGGCTTTTTTTGTTTGTGCCTCCCTATGAATGCTGACCTCGAGCTCCTCATCACGCTGCAGCGCCTCGACACCGCCGCTCAGGACGCCGAGCGGCGCCTGGCCGATGAGCCCCAACGCGAGCAGGAGCTGGATGCGCGGCTGGAGGCTGCCCGTCAGGCGGTGACCGCCGCCAAGGAACGGCTCGCGCAGAACCAGAGCGCGCGCCGCGCCATCGAGAAGGATGTCGCGATGCACCAGGGACGCCTGTCGAAGTTCCATGAGCAGGCGATGGCGGTGAAGACGAACCAGGAATATCACGCGGTCCAGCACGAGATCGCCTTCGCTCAAAACGAGATCAAGGCGCTCGAGGACAGAGTGCTCGAAGGCATGCTGGAGGCCGACGAGCTCACCGCGGGACTCCACCGGGCGGAGGTCGCGCTCGCCGTTGAGCAGCAGGCCGTCGAACAAGGCCAGGGCGCCATTGCGGCAGAACGGGACCAGATGAAGGTGGTGGTCGACCGCGTTCGCGTCGAGCGCTCCGCGGTGGTGGCGGCCATGAACCCGCAGGTGCTGGCAACGTTCGAGCGGGTGTCGCAGCGGCGGAACGGCGTGGCGATGGCGCCGGCACGCGACGGCGTCTGCACGATCTGCCACGTGCGGCTGCGCCCCCAGGTGTTCAACACGGTGTTGAAGAACGAGCAGATCCTGCAGTGCGACCACTGCAACCGGATCCTGTACTACGTGCCGGCGACGCCCTCGCCGGCCGACGCCTCGCCGGCCTCATCGTCGTGAAGCTGCCGTTCGACAGCCCGGCCAAGAGCGATGTCGTGGCGTATGTCGACGGCGGCGCCCGCGGCAATCCGGGCCCGGCCGGGTTCGGGGTGCGGGTGGAAGCCCGCGACGGCACGTTGATCGAGGAGTTCGGTGCGTCGATCGGTGTCGCGACCAACAACATTGCCGAGTACCGCGGCCTGATCGCAGCGTTGACGTGGGCGCGCGATCATGGCTGCCGCGACCTGCTGGTGCGATCCGATTCGCTCCTGCTGGTGCAGCAGATGCTCGGCAACTACAAGGTCAAGAGCTCGGGCCTCCAGCCGCTGCATGCGAAAGCGCGACTCCTCGCCGGCGAGCTCGACCACGTAGGGTTCGAGCACGTCCGCCGTGAGTCGAACGTGCACGCGGACCGTCTCGCGAACGCGGCCATGGACTCGGCGGGAAAATCCTTTTGATGGTCATCGCGTCTCCGTGCGGTGCCGGCTTCGCAGGCGCCGCCCGCGACATCAACCCGAGGCCGACCGCCAAGACGCGGGGCCTGGACCGCTTCAACGGCGGTGCTTTCACAGGGACTCTCGCGGAGCAGGCGTTGTGATGTCTTGTCGGGGCGGTCGCGAAGATCGGCGGTCAGGCCAAACGGATCGCACCGGCAATCCGGCCCGCACAATCCCCGTCACGCCGGTACGATGGAAACGCTTCGGGATGGCTGGCGGTGCAGAGTCCGGCGGAGTGAATCCGATCCGCCAGAACGCCTGCCGCCTCCAGCTGGCGACGGGTGCACTCCCAGCCGTCGAAGAACCAGCATCCGGATGAAGGCGAGCGCAGCCTGATCGACGGGTTGACCGGCGTCGGGGTTGGGCGGTCGTGGAAACAGGCCCTGATACTGTCGTCGGTCCACCCGGACGCCATGAAGGCGTTCCGGACCTCGCTCCCGACCTCGTAGCAACAGGCGCCGATCGATGGGCCGGCGGCCACGCGCAGGTCTTCGGGACGGCACCCGAACTCGCGTTCGAGCGCCGCCAGAGTCGTCTGCGGCACTCCCGCGGCCATCCCGCGCCATCCGGCATGCGCCGCCGCGACGACCCTTTTGACCGGGTCGACAAACAGCAGCGGCACGCAATCGGCCGCTTGCACCGCAATCGCGAGCCGCGCGTCGCTGGCGATCAGAATGTCTCCTTCCGGGGTCGCCTCGCTGCCAGGTTTCGCCACCACCACGCCACGACCGTGCACCTGCCTGACCCGCGTGACGCCCAGCGGGCCCGCCATCTCGACTGCCAGCTCCGCCCAGGAGTCGTGGTCCGTCAGGTCCGCACGGCGTGACCCGAGCTTCCACGTGCGTGACGTGAAGAGATGGGTCGCGAACCGCTCGAGCGGTTCGCAGACGAGAGCGGCGCCCGCGCGTGTCTGCCGCCACCGGAAGGAGGCGCCTGGTGTCGGCAGTATCATCTCGTGATGTCGAACATTATCGGTCTAGGGATCGATGCGACGGACATCGCAAGAATCGCCGCCACCATCGAGCGATACGGCGACCGCTTCGTGCGCCGCATTTTCACCGACGGCGAGGTCGCGTACTGCGCGCGACGGAGAGTGCCGGCCATTCACTTCGCGGGCCGCTTCGCGGCGAAGGAAGCAGCAATGAAAGCGCTCGGCACCGGACACACCCAGCAGGTTCTCTGGCGGGACGTCGAGGTGGTCCGGCACGGCGGCCCCCCGCAACTGATGTTTCACGGCGGCGCCGGCCGGCGGTTCGCCGCGCTCGGCGCGGACTCGTCGCTTCTCACGATCACGCACACCGAAACACTGGCGTTGGCGCAGGTGCTCCTCCTGGCGCGATGAGCAACCGCTGTTGGCGATCCTGGCTCTCCGCCAGCGCCTTGCCGCCGCCCGTCTTCAGCCGGCATCGGGCAACACCCATCACTGCGGCCACTTACACGGCCGCCAGCGTCGCAGAAGTACCGGCACGCTGCTTGACTCCGCTTCTGAGCGTCCGCACATCGGGCCGTCGGAAGCGGCCGACGCGAAGCAACGCAAGGAGCGTTCACATGACCGTCACGATTACGCCGAACGACAAGGGCAATCCTCCGGGAAAACTTGCCGATGCCGAGCTCCATTTCACCGACGGGCCTCTGGAGGGGCTGAAGCTGATCGGATTCGCGATCTGGGAGCGGCGCGGCGGTGGCGCTGGACGGAACGTCACATTCCCGGCGAGGCAGTATAGCGTCAACGGCGAGCGGCGGAGCTTCGCGCTCCTGCGGCCGATTGTGGATACCACCGCGCAGAGCAGGATCCGCGAGCTGATTCTCGACGCGTATCAGGAGTACGAAGAGCGGGCGGCGATCGCCTCCTAGTCGCTCCTAGTCGAGCATCCTCGATGAATCATCAGTTCGACACGACACGGCATTTGCAAGAGAGGCCGCCGGGCACTGAGCAGCGTTCTCCTCACTGGTTTCTCTGCCAGCCGAGCGCGCCCGGCGGTGATTGTCGTGATCTGCCGCTCCTGAACCAGCAAGCGCAGGACGCCAGAACCGAACCGGCGAGCCCGCTACTGGATCACCGGCAGAAGGCGCGCGTTCTCCTGTGCGCGCTTCGGCGGGAGCGTCCATTCCTCCTGAAGCGATTTCTCGTACTCGGATTGGAAGAACGCCGCCTTCATGCCGCCATCGATGATGTCCCACGGCAGCACCGGGTCCTGGCTGCGGTCGCGGAAGATGTAGAAATCGGCGTCGACGCCAGACTCGGCGACCGCAGCGCGCCAGTTCTGACCATTCCGTTCGGCCGCCTCGATCGCGGGAGCGACGCGGCGATCGCCGAGCGACAGCAGCGCCTGGTAGTAGGAGTGCCGCTCCGACTTGATGTTGAAGAACACGTTGTCGATGTCGGATGTCAGGCTCCGCAGCCGCTTGATCTTCTTGTCGGTCAGGACCGGGTCCTCCATGGCGATCCACTGGTAGGCGGTGCCTGGCTTCGGGATCAGCGGGTTCACGCTGGCGACGATCCGTCCGATCTGGCCGCGGGAGCGGGCATGCTTCAGCATCCGGTCGCGCATCTGCAGCGTGAGATCGCGGATCGCCACCAGGTCGTCGTCGGTTTCCGTCGGCAACCCGATCATGTAGTACAGCTTCAGGTTCTCGATGCCGTTCGAGAAGATCAACTCGGCGCTGTTCAGAATCTCCTCGTTCGTCACCGTCTTGTTGATCACACGGCGCAGGCGGTCCGATCCGGTCTCGGGCGCAATGGTAATCGAGCGCTCGCCGCTCTGGCGGAGCGTCCGAACGATCGATTCGGTCAGGTCGTCGAGGCGCAACGAGGCCGGGCTGATCGCGTACCCCAGCTCGAGCAGCCTGGCGAGAATCCTATCGATATCGGGATGATCGCAGAGCGCGATCGAAACCAGGCCGACGCGGCTCGCATGCGCTCGCGCCGTCTCGGCCAGCTCGATAATCCGGTCGGCTGGAAACGAGCGCACCGGCAGGTAGTTGTAGCCGGCCCAGCAGAAGCGGCACAGGTTCGCGCAGCCCCGAACAACCTCGACGAGGAAACGTGAGCCGAACTCGGTGTCGGGAGTGAAGATGCTCGTCGCGGGAGGATCGAGCGCATCCGTCGTTCGCACCGCCGCCTTCTTTACCGGAAACGGCGCATCGACGCCTGGTCTGGTACTGAACCCGCTCAGAATGCCGTT
>WHSN01000069.1 GCA_009380045.1 Luteitalea sp. | reverse complement strand
GCCGCTGGCTCGCCGCGCGCGCAGGAAGCCACTCAGGCGTCGCCATGACCGAGGTCAGCCAGGGCATCGCCCGCCGACATGGTGGGCGCGCAGCACGAGGTACTGTGACCATCACCACGATTACTCGGTCGGGCTCCTAGGAGCTCCGGGGCGAGCTCGCTCGAAAGGCGCTGTGAACAAATGACGTTCGGGCGCCAATTGTGGCACGCACTTGGCTTAATACACCGTGGGTGTCATGAACAAGGTGCTGGAGGAACAAATCGAAAGGATGAGGCGTCTGAACGAACGGCTCGCGCAGATGCAGCGCGGGGTGACCGAGACGAACGAGGCGGTTGCGCGGGGGCGTCAGATCCAGCCACGCGGGCCGCTACAGGACGTTCGGGATTGTCGAATCCTCGAGTCACAGGAGTACGGGGCTGCCAGACCGCCAACCGAACCTCAGCCGAGCTCACAGCACGGAAGAGGTCATTCGCCGCGAAAGCGACGCCGTCGCTGAGTCCGCTGCACGTGGTGGTCGTTGCGGCGTTTTTCGCCGTCCTGCCCCTGTTGCCCGCCCGAGCTCTTGGCCGCGAGTGCCCGGCGCTTGGTCCCTCCGCCGACCCTCTTCCCTACCGATTGCAGCGTCCAGCCCACCAAGCGGCTGTTGCCCGGCTCGATGCCTGGTGTGGCGCCGTAGGACCGGCGATTGTCGATGTCAATGCCGAGACCCGTGTCGTCGCGGACCAGATCGCGGTGATTTCGTGGAATGTCCATGGTGACGACGGGGATGTTGTCGCGTTGCTCGACGGCATTCGGACCGGCGGCCTTCTCGGCCGGCAGGCGACTCACGTGGTGCTGCTTCTACAGGAAGTCGTCCGCCGCGGGGCCGACATTCCTGCCACATTGGATCCGCGAGCGCGAGTGGCTGAACCGCTCACTGGCCGGAAGGCCCCTGGGTTGGAGCTTCGCACGATGGCGCGCTCGCTCGGACTCAACCTGGTTTACGTTCCCTCGATGCGCAACGGGCGCGGCCAGCAGGATCGTGGCAACGCGGTCCTGTCCACGCTGCCGATCGAGTCGGTGGATGCCTTCGAGCTGCCGCTCGGACGGCAGCGCCGCGTTGCGCTCGCCGCCACGCTTCGCGGGACGCCTCGCGGCGCCTCGCTTCGTTTCGTCTCGGTCCATTTCGACACCGCGATGTCATGGCTGCGCGGAGGGCCGGCACGATTCCGCGGGCGGCAGGCGACGGCGTTGGTCGAGTGGCTCGGCGGCGCCGTCGTCCCGACGGTCGTCGGCGGCGATCTGAACACCTGGTGGGGCCAGGACGAACCGGCGGTGAGACTGCTCCGACGGGCGTATCCCGAAGCCGTCGATCGATCCCCTCGGGCAGCGACGTGGCGCGGACCGGCGGGGGCGGAGAATCGATTGGACTACCTGTTCGCGGACGGCTGGGAAGCGCCGATCGAGGTGAATCGCCTCGGGGAGCGATTCGGCTCGGACCATGCGCCTGTCTACGCGTGGTTGAAAACGCCCGCGCGCAGCGTGTCTCCGTAACCACCACGATGTGGAGCCGATTCGCTCGCGCGGAAGCCGCGAAGGACCACGAGGATCACGAAGAGCCTTACTCTGTGGGCCCCTGTCCTCTCAGGGTGCTGCGGGCTCGGGCACCAGGGTGACAACGGCGTAGCGGTCGAGCGGAAGGTACTTCTGAAGGACCTCTTGCACCCCGGCAGGCGTCACCGCATCGATGCGCTGATTCCTCGTCACGACATCAGACGGATTGCCGCCGAGGAGATGGATGGTCTGCAGCCTGCGCATCCAGTAGCCGTTCTGTTTCAGCGCCGTCTGATAGTCGCGCTTGGCTCCTTCCTTCGCATTCGCCACCAGATCTGGCGCCGGCCCTTCGGCTTGCAGGCGTTTGACGATGTCGAGGACCCTCGTCGTCATGGCGTCGATGTTTTCCGGCGCTGCGCCGAAGCTGACGGCGATGTACCCATCGCCACGTTGGGGCGGCGATTGTGAGAGACGGACCGACACGGTGTAGGTCTGCCCCAGATCCTCCCTGAGGGAATCGCGCAACACCGTCTCGAGCACGCTGGTCGCGGCGGTCACGAGTTCCTGCTCCATCGGATCGAACAGAGGATCGGCGTGGAAGGCGATCATGGTCTGGCTGCGGGGCTCGCGCCCTTTCTCGACTTTCACCCGTTCGATTGCGGCCGGGAAGCGCACGCCTGCGTCTTTGAACTGCGACGACTTCGATCCGATCGAGGGCAGCGATCCGACGTACCGTGCGAGGAGAGGGATGCCGGTGTCCAGGTTGAACGCGCCGACCATGAACACGGTGAAGTTGGCGGCATTCGTGAATCGAGCATGGTAGAAGTCGAGCATCTTCGCGCGATCGAGCGCCGCGACCCGCTCCGCCGTGAGCGGTTGGGCGGTGTAGTGGTTCGACGTCGTCACCTGCGACACCTTCTCACCGAACACCTGACCGGGACTGCGGCCGCGATTGGCGACTGCTGCGTCGAGCTGTCGCTGCATCAAGGCAAACGCTTCAGGATCGTCGCCGGGTGCCGTGAACGCCTGGTAGAGCAGCTGCAGCGCCGTTTCGAGGTCTGCCGGCGAGGAGGAGCCCGAGATGCCGTGCGTCGACAACGTGACGAACGGCGACGCCGACACAAGCTTGCCCGCGAGCATCTTCTCGAGATCCTGCTGCTTGAACCCTCCCGCTCCGGAGAGCTCCACGTACTGGGTCGCAAACCGCGCCTGGAGATAGTCCTCGGACCGGGCGAGCGAAGCGCCGCCAGGCGCATACATCGTGAACAGCACCTGGTCGTTCTTGAAGTCGGTCGGCTTCAGCCACGCTTCGACGCCGTTCGCAAACCTGACCACGGTCACGCCGATGTCCGCCAACTCGCGGCGCGACTCGACGCGCCCCGCCGGAGGCGGGGTCTCCATCAACGTCTTGGCTGTGGCGGTCTCGCTCCACGGCATCACTGCCACCTTCGACGCGGACAGCAGCGCAGCCTGCAGGTCGGCTTCCCCTGGCACCGGGACGCCCTCCTTCTGCGGGGTGACCGCCAGCACGACCTGGCCTTCACCCCCGAGCCGCGCCCGGGCGATGGCGGCGACATCGGCGAGGGTAATCGCCGGCAGCGTGCGCTGCACCAGACGGTACTCGTACTCGATGCCTGGGGTTGGCTCGCTCTCGAGGAAGTAGTTGACGTACTCCTGGGCGAAGCGGCTGCTCTCGTTCTTGTCCCGTTCGTTGTACGCCTGCTCGTAGAACGCCGCCACCCAGCGCTTCGCTCGCTCGAGCTCGGGCGCCGTGAACCCATGTTCCACGACACGGCGCGCCTCAATCTCCAGCGCCGCGAGGCCCTCAGCCAGTTCGCCGTCCTTGACGCGGGCGCTCAACGAGAAGGTCGCGACCGTCGGGCTCAGCGCGCCGCCGCCTCCGCCCGCAGCGAGAAACGGGGCGCTCGGCTTGCGCGCGAGATCGCCAAACCGCTCGTTCAGCATGTTCTCGAACAGAGTCTCGATGAGCGACCGGCGATAGTCCCCGACGAGCTGCATCCCTTCGCGTTGTCGCTTCCGAATCAGCTGCACGGACGATTGTGTGACTTCCGGATCGGTGCTCACCTCGACGAATGATTCGCGGTGGAGGGGCACGGCGGCGTTGGGTAGCGGCGTCGCGGGCGCGCGGTCGCGGAGGCCGCCAAAAGCCCCACGGATCCCGTCTTCGATGACCTGCGGATCGACGTCGCCGACGGCGATGACGGCCATCCGCTCGGGCCGGTACCAGGTGTCGTAAAACGCCCGCAGCCTCGCCGCCGGAGCAGCGCGGATGATCTCGGGCTTGCCAATCGGCAACCGGTCCGCATACCTCGATCCAAAGTAGAGCACCGGAAGCTGCTGCTGCTGAATGCGGGTGCTGGCGCCCAGTCGGCCCCGCCACTCTTCCACCACCACGCCGCGTTCCTTGTCAATCTGTTCCGCATCGAGGGTGAGCCCGCCGGCGAAATCGGCAAGCGCGGTCAGGCCCTTGGAGACGACATCTTTCGAGTCGGCCGGCAGGTCCAGCATGTACACCGTCTCGTCGAAGCTCGTGTAGGCGTTCACGTGGGGGCCGAGACGTGCTCCCGTCGATTCGAAATAGGAAACCAGCTCGCCTGGCTCAAAGTGCTCGCTGCCATTGAACGCCATGTGCTCGATGAGATGCGCGAGCCCCTGCTGATCGTCGGCTTCGAACAGCGAGCCAGCTTTGACCGCGAGCCGGAGCATGATCCGGTTCGCCGGCCGATCGTTCATGCGCACGAAGAACCGCATGCCGTTGGCGAGCGTTCCGGTGCGGACCGCCGCGTCGAACGGGATCGGCTCCTGAAGATTGACGGCAGATGGGACGTCGGGCTGGCTGGTCTGGGCATCGAAGGACGCCGGCAGAACCAGACCGACCGCGACGAGCAGCGACAGGGGAGTGCGCATGGAGTGGATGATACCGCCTGGCGTCGCCGGCACGGCGTTTCGCCGCCAGCTCTACGAACTTTTTGGTGCAGGTGACGGCTCACTCCGGTCCGGCGGATCAACCGGGGCGGGTGGGGGTTCGACGGCCTCCCCCGGTGCGAGCCGCTCGAGCGCCCCTTCAATCTTCCGCGAGCCTCGTGGACTCAGATACAGCCGTTGTTTCATGCTGCGGTAGCCCTCTAGGTAGATCGTGATCTCGTGTTGGCCCGGCTCGACATGCAGCCGCTGGAACGCTCCGTCGAACTCTTCCACCTTGCCGGCGAAGTAGCCGTCGACGTAGACCGCCGCGTCCTTCGGTTTCACGACAATGCGCAGATCGCTTTCAAGCGTGGCGTATCGATACGGGTATTGAATCGGCGGATACGGGAACTGTGCGGCAGTGACCGCTGGGAAGGAGAGCGATCCGAGGAACAGTGAGAGGGCAAGAGCGGTTCGCATGAAGGCGGCCGCCGCAATCAGTATGCCAGCTGAGGTGCGGCCGAATAGGCTCAGAACGTGCGAATGGCGGGCCGCCTGTCGCCTGCCGGCCACATCGTGTCGCCGAGGACGCCCGCACGTGCGCACGCACTGTCGCGCCATCGGTCGCCCGGGACATCAGCGCAGAGCTAGGAAAGCCCTTGTTCGGGTTGCCTTCGGCGGTTTGCACCTGCTCCCGTGTTTCGTTCGACGTCTGCCGTGCCGAGCCGCTCCGTTGACACCAGTGGGGTGACTCAAGTAAAACCGTGGTTCGCATGCTCATTGCAGTTCGCGGCGCTGGCTGTTGTTGTTGTTGTCGGGGTGCATCCCACCCCCGCGCCACCGCCGTCCTCGCGTTCGTCCATTCGATGTCGTAAGGCCCAACGACAGAGTTTCCAAGGCCCGGACGCGGTCACCGTCCGGGCCTTTTGTTTGTACTCGTAGGTGGCCGGCGCTCCACGAGACAGGTTCGTGGCAACGCCCTGGAGGAATCGTCCCAAATGATTTCGTCTCGAAGCCTGGTCGCTGCGGCGGTTGCGGTGGGGCTCGCCATTCGGTCCGATGCCGGAGCCCAGTCGGCTCCGGCGACGACGGCGACGGCAGCGTCAGCTCAGAGTCAGCCGGCCACGTCTGCGGCGCCCTTCACCGCCGGATGGCAGGACGGCTTCATCATGCAGTCGGCCAATGGCGACTATCGACTGGCGATCGGATTGGTCGCCCAGATGGACGGCCGGTTCCCGCTCGACGAACCGACCCCGATCGTCAACACCTTCACCGTCCGGAAGGTGCGACCGACCTTTTCCGGCCGTCTGGCTCGTTACTTCGACTTCAAGGTGATGCCCGACTTCGGGAACGGCGCGGCGGTGGTGCAGGATGCGTACTTCGACATCCGGTTCTCGCCGGCAATCCGCGTCCGTACGGGCAAGGATAAGACCCCGATTGGATACGAGCTGCTCATCGGCGACGCGTTCGTCCTGTTTCCGGAACGCTCGATCGCGTCGAGCCTGGTTCCGAACCGTGACATCGGCGTCCAGGTGCAGGGCGACCTCGCTGGCGGCAGGGTGTTCTATGGCGCCGGCGTCTTCAACGGCGTGCCTGATGGGAGCAGCACGACAACCGAACTGGACACCAACAACGGTAAAGATCTCGCCGGTCGCATCGTGATGCAGCCGTTCCGCGCCGCGGCTTCGAGCGCGCCGGCCGGCCCCCTGGCCGGTCTGGGATTTCAGCTTGGAGGATCGACCGGCCGCCAGACCGGGGCTCTCCCCTCGTTCCGCACCTCCGTTGGCCAGAGTTACTTCTCATATGCCGGCACCATCGCCGATGGGGATCGCCGGCGGGTGTCTCCCGCCGTCTTCTACTATTACAAGGCGTTTGGCGTTTTCGCCGAGTACATGCGCTCCTCGCAGTCGGTGACCAAGGGCGGCATCGGCACCGATGTGACCAATGACGCCTGGAACGTCACCGGGTCGTACGTGCTGACGGGGGAGAACGGAGCGGATCGGGGCGTTCGGCCGAACGCCAACTTCGACCCGCCAACCGGCGGGTGGGGCGCGTTCCAGATCGTCGCCCGCTACGCCGAGCTGCACCTGGACGACGACATCTTCGCTCGCGGCCTGGCCGCGGCCGGCGCGAACCGCCAGGCGCAGTCGTTCACCGTCGGCGCGAACTGGTACCCGGTGTCAATCATCAAGTACTACGCCACTTTCGAGCGAACCGTGTTCGACGGTGATGCCGACGGCGCCCGCCCCGCCGAGGACGTCATTCTCTTTCGTGCGCAAGTTGCGTTTTGATTTTCGAGGAGCTCAGCATGATTTACCATCGTTTCCGGACGGCAGCGGTCGCGTTCGGTCTGGCCCTGTCTCTGGGACTGGCGCCCGCCCACGGCCAGGCGCTTCTGAACGTGTCCTACGACCCGACGCGCGAGTTGTACCAGGACTTCAACGCCGCGTTCATCAAGTACTGGCAGGCGAAGACCGGGAAAACCGTCGCGATTCGCCAGTCGCACGGTGGCTCGGGCGGCCAGGGCCGCGCGGTGATCGACGGCCTCGACGCCGATGTCGTCACCTTGGCGCTGGCCTACGATGTCGATGCGGTCGCGCAGAGCGGACTGATCAGGGCCGACTGGCAGAAGCGGCTGCCCGAGAACAGCTCCCCCTACACCTCCACGATCGTGTTCCTGGTGCGCAAGGACAATCCCAAAGCGATCAAGGATTGGGGCGACCTCGTGAAGCCGGGCGTCCAGATCATCACGCCCAACCCGAAGACCTCCGGCGGCGCGCGCTGGAACTACCTCGCCGCCTGGGGCTACGCGCTCAAGCAGCCGGGCGGCACCGAGGCCAAGGCGCGAGCATTTGTCGCCGAGCTCTTCAAGCACGTCCCGGTGCTCGACTCCGGCGCCCGCGGCTCGACGACGACGTTCGTGCAGCGCGGGCTCGGTGACGTCCTGCTCGCGTGGGAGAACGAGGCGTACCTGGCGCTCGACGAAGCGCCGGGCAAGCTCGAGATCGTCGTGCCGTCGCTCAGTATCCTCGCCGAGCCGCCGGTCGCGGTCGTCGACAGGGTGGTCGACAAGAAGGGCACACGCGAGATCGCCGAGGCCTACCTCCAGTACCTCTATTCGCCCGAAGGGCAGGAGATCGCGGCGAGGCGGCACTATCGTCCGCGGGACCCGAAGGTGGCGGCGAAGTACGCGTCGACCTTCGCAAAAGTGAATCTCTTTACCATCGACGAGCTCTTCGGGGGGTGGCAGAAGGCACAAAAGACCCACTTCGCGGACGGCGGCCTCTTCGATCAGATCTACACGCCGGGTCGGTAAGCCGCCGGTGCCTCGATTTCGCTTGCAGCGGCGCGTGCTCCCGGGGTTCGGGATCACGATGGGATTCACGATCCTGTACCTGAGCCTGATCGTGCTGATTCCGCTCGCCACCCTGCCGCTGCGGGCGGCCTCGCTCACGTGGAGCGACCTGTGGGGAACGATCAGTGACCCGCGCGTCGTCGCGTCGTACCGGTTGAGCGTCGGCGCATCGCTCGCCGCCGCTTCGGTGAACGGCGTGTTCGGGCTGCTGCTGGCGTGGGTCCTGGCGCGTTACGACTTTCCCGGCCGCCGCGGCGTCGACGCCCTGATCGACCTGCCGTTCGCGCTCCCGACCGCGGTCGCGGGGATCGTCCTGACGACGATCTATGCGCCGAACGGCTGGCTGGGGGCGCCGCTCGATCGCGCCGGAATCAGGGTGGCGTTCACGCCGCTCGGCATCACGATCGCGCTGATCTTCATCGGGCTGCCGTTCGTCGTGCGGACGCTGCAGCCGGTGATCGAAGATCTCGATCCGGAGATCGAGGAGGCGGCGACGAGTCTGGGCGCCGGGCGCGCCACCGTTCTTCACAAGGTCGTGCTGCCGTATCTGTTTCCCGCCTGGCTCACCGGCTTCGCGCTGGCATTTGCCCGCGCCGTCGGTGAGTACGGATCGGTCGTCTTCATTTCGGGCAACATGCCGATGCGCACGGAGATCGCCCCGCTGCTCATCATCACCAAGCTGGAACAGTACGATTACGGCGGCGCGACCGCGATCGCCATCGTCATGCTGTTGATGTCGTTCGTCCTGCTGCTGACGATCAACGCCCTTCAAGGCTGGACCAGCCGTCGGGTGTCCGAATGAGCGCCGGACCTTCCACCGCGACCCACGGGAGGGATCTGGCAGGTCGGCCGACGAGCGGCGGACGATTGGGACGCCGACCCGATCGGGTCCGCCCGACCCGGGACGAAGGCTGAGCGTGGCCGGAAACGCGAGCCGTTTGAGAACGCACCGTCCGCCCCGGCGCCGGTTGACCGAGCCGGCGGCGGTGCGCTGGACGCTGACCGCGATCGCCCTGGTGTTTGTCGGTCTGTTCCTGGTGCTGCCGCTGGCCTCGGTGTTCATCGAGGCTTTTTCGAGAGGACTGGGCGCCTACCGCTCAGCGATTACCGAGCCCGACGCCCTCGCCGCGCTGCGGCTCACGTTCACGGCCGCCGCATTCGCGGTGCCGGCGAACCTGGTGTTCGGTGTCTGCGCCGGGTGGGCGATCGGCAAGTTCCGGTTCCGCGGACGCGGCCTGCTCATCACGCTGATCGATCTGCCGTTCGCCGTGTCGCCGGTGATCTCGGGCATGGTCTTCGTGCTCCTGTTCGGCCGGCAGGGCGTCCTCGGGCCGTGGATGGTCGAGCACGACCTCCGGGTGGTGTTCGCCGTGCCCGGCATCATCCTGGCCACGATCTTCGTGTCGTTTCCGTTCGTGGCGCGCGAGATCATTCCGATCATGGAGGCCACCGGCACCGAGGAGGAAGAGGCGGCCCGCGTGCTTGGCGCCGGTGGTCTGCAGACGTTCTTTCGGGTCACCCTGCCGAACGTCAAATGGGGCGTGCTCTACGGCGTGATCCTCGCCAATGCGCGCGCGATGGGCGAGTTCGGCGCCGTGTCGGTCGTCTCCGGCCACATCCGCGGCGAGACGAACACGCTGCCGCTGCACGTGGAGATTCTCTACAATGAGTACAATTTCCAGGCGGCGTTCGCCGTCGCCTCGCTCCTGGCGCTGCTCGCGCTGGTCACGCTGGTGATCAAGACGATTGTCGAGCGGCGGGCGGCGATCACGGAGAGTCCCGGCGATCCGGTGGAGTCGAGTGAATGGGTATCGAAGTCCGCGGCGTAACGAAGCGCTTTGGCAGCTTCGTCGCACTGGACGACGTCAGTCTTCAGGTCGCATCCGGTGAGCTCGTCGCCCTGCTGGGTCCTTCCGGCTCGGGCAAGACGACGCTGCTGCGGATTATCGCCGGGCTGGACCACGGCGATGCCGGATCGGTGCTGCTCGCGGGCGAGGATGCCACCGCCCGCAGTGCACGCGATCGCGGGGTCGGGTTCGTCTTCCAGCACTACGCGCTGTTTCGTCACATGACGGTCTTCGAGAACGTGGCGTTCGGGCTCCGGGTGCGGCCGCGCGCGATGCGGCCGTCCGACGCCGACATCACGCGTCGCGTCACCGAGCTGCTGGAGCTGGTGCAACTCGACTACCTCGGCGCCCGGCGTCCGACCGAGCTGTCGGGCGGGCAGCGGCAGCGGGTCGCGCTCGCACGGGCGCTGGCGGTCGAGCCCAAGGTGCTGCTGCTCGACGAACCGTTCGGAGCGCTCGACGCGAAAGTGCGCCTCGAGCTCCGGCAATGGCTGCGACGCCTGCACGACGAAATTCATCTCACCAGCGTGTTCGTCACCCACGATCAGGAAGAGGCGCTCGAGCTGGCCGATCGGGTGGCGATCATGAATCACGGCCGGATCGAACAGGACGGCAGTCCCGACGCGGTGATGGAACAGCCCGCGACCCCCTTCGTTGCCGCCTTTCTCGGCAGCGTCAATATCTTTCATGGCCGTCTCGAAGGCGGGGCGATCCGGGTCGAGCTGGCGGCATCCGAGATCGAACGGATGAACCTGAAGGCCGGTGACACGCTCTACGTGAAACCCCGGAAGGTCGCCGGCCGGTGACGATCGGCGACCTGGTCGCCCTCGGACTCATCACGCTTGTCGCCGCGACGGTGAACGGGGCGCTTGGATACGGCTTCTCCTCCATTACCGTTCCGCTCGCGCTGTTGTTCCTCTCGAACCGGGTCTTGAACCCGGCCCTCGTGCTGATCGAGGTGCCGCTGAACGCCTACGTGCTGTGGGTGAATCGCGGCTCCCTTGTGGCCGTGTGGCGGCGGGTTTTCCCGATGATCGTGGGCCTGCTGCCCGGAGTGATCGCCGGCACGCTGCTCCTCTCCCAACTCAACCCCGACGTGCTGAAATTCTGCACCTTCGTGGTCCTGCTGCCGCTGATCCTGCTGCAGGCGGCCGGGTGGCGCCGCCCGGTTCGAGCGGAGCGGGCGGCAGGCCTGCTGTTCGGTGCCGGGGTCGGCGTCCTCTATTCGGTGACGACCATCTCCGGCCCCCCGCTGGCAATTGCGCTGAACAATCAGGGATTTGCCAAGCGGGAGTTCAGGGCCGCGCTCGGTCTCGTGCGGCTGGCCGAATCGTCGTTGACCGGGATCGCGTATCTGTCGGCAGGGCTGTTCACGACGACCAGCGTCGGTCTGGTGCCGTGGATCGTCCCGAGCGTCGCGATCGGGGTGCCGATCGGAGCCCAGATTATCCGTCGGATGCGCGCCGAGACGTTCCGACGCATCTGCATGAGCTTCGACGCATGGGTGGTCGCCTTCGGACTGTCGAAGCTGGTGCGTGATCTTGCGCTTGTCCAATCGCGAGCCGCTTATGGCATTCTGGCGGTGGTGATTGCGATCGATATCTGGCTGCTGCGCCGGTTCTTCGTCAGGCGGCTGGACGATGACGAGCGGGATCGAGCGGCCGGGAATCCGCCGGGGGGCGAGGTGCGGGGCCTCGGATTTCGTGTTTGACTTCGTTCGGTTAAATTGATACATATCTATACGTTGATGGCTGTTGTCTGCCGCTGCGCGTGTTGTTGTCCCAGGACCAACGGGGTCCTCGCGCTGCCGGTTTGCTGCTCCCATCACACGAGTCGCTGATACGAGACACACGGAGCGAGAGACCGAAGGCCCGGGGACAACCCCGGGCCTTTTTTTTTGGGTCGGTTGAACTTATGGCGATCGCCGCACCACACCATCCCGCGCCTCAGAGCGGGCCACGGACCGCCGGGCCCTCGGCCGGATACGACCATCTTCGGGCGCTCGAAGCCGAGAGCCTCCACATCATGCGCGAAGTGGTGGCCGAGTTCGAGCGGCCGGTGATGCTGTACTCGATCGGCAAGGACTCGTCGGTTCTGCTGCGCCTGGCGCAGAAGGCGTTCTACCCAGGTCCGATTCCGTTCCCGCTGCTGCACGTCGATACCACCTACAAGTTCCGCGAGATGATCGAGTTCCGCGACAACTACGTGAAGGAGATCGGTGCGCGGCTGATCGTCCACACGAACACGGAAGCCATCGCCGACGGCACCCAGCCGTTCCTCGTCGGCACCCAGCGCTGCTGCGGTGCGCTCAAGACCAAGTCGCTGCTCGACGCGCTGGAGGCCGGGGGCTTCGATGCGGCGTTCGGCGGCGCCCGGCGAGACGAGGAGCGCTCGCGGGCCAAGGAGCGCATTTTTTCCCTTCGCGACGCCAGCGGTCAGTGGGATCCGAAGAACCAGCGGCCCGAGCTGTGGCAGCTGCTCAACAGCCGCATCCACCACGGCGAGAGCATCCGGGTGTTTCCGCTGTCGAACTGGACCGAGATCGACGTCTGGAGCTACATTCACGCCGAGAGCATTCCCGTCGTGCCGCTGTACTTCGCCCGCGAGCGCGAGGTCGTGGTCCGCGGAGAGTCGCTGATCTCGCTGGAGCAGCCGTTCGTGCCGCTCCTCCCGGGCGAGCGCCCGCAGCGGATCACCTGCCGGATGCGATCGCTCGGCTGCTCGCCGTGCACCGGCGCCGTCCGTTCGGAAGCCGACACGGTGCCGAAGATCATCGAGGAGCTGATCGCGACCAAGAACTCCGAGCGTCAGCTGCGCGTGATCGATCACGATCAAGACGGGTCGATGGAGCTGAAGAAGCGCGAAGGATATTTCTGATGCCCGGGCTCCTGCGCATCTGCACCGCCGGCAGCGTCGACGATGGGAAGAGCACGCTGATCGGCCGCCTGCTGTACGACTCCCGTTCGGTCTACGAAGACCAGGTGCACTCGGTGCAGAAAGCGTCGCGGAACCGCACCGCCGGTCCGATCGACTTTTCGCTCTTCACCGACGGCCTCAAGGCCGAGCGCGAGCAGGGGATTACCATCGACGTCGCCTACCGCTATTTCGCCACCGCCCGGCGAAAGTTCATCCTTGCCGACACCCCGGGACACGAGCAGTACACCCGCAACATGGCGACCGGGGCCTCGACCGCCGATCTGGCGATTCTCCTCGTCGACGCGCGCAACGGCGTGCGGGTGCAGTCGCGCCGGCACGCGCACATCGCCCGGCTCCTCGGCATCAAGGACTACGTCCTCGCCGTGAACAAGATGGATCTGGTCGAGTTCGACCGCACGGTGTTCGAGGACGTGGTCGAGGAGTTCGACAGGATTCTGCCCGACGCCAACCTGCACGCGATTCCGCTCAGCGCCCTCCACGGCGACAACGTCATCACCCGGAGTGAGCGGACGCCCTGGTTCGAGGGTGCGTCGCTGCTCGAGTTCCTCGAAACGGTGGAAGTGGAGCGGACCGCCCTGAGCCGCCCGTTCCGCCTGCCGGTGCAGCTGGTGATGCGCCCCGATCAGGACTTCCGCGGCTATGCCGGCCAGATCGTCTCCGGCTCGGTGGCGCCGGGTGACCTGGTCACGGTGTGGCCGTCCGGGCGCGCCAGCCGCGTGAAGCGCATCGTCACCTGGGATGGCGACCTGTCGATCGCCCATGCCGGGATGTCGGTGACGCTGACGCTCGAGGACGAGATCGACATCAGCCGCGGCGATCTGATCGCGATCGGCGACATCGAAGTCGGTCAGCGGTTCAAGGCCGAAGTGGTCTGGATGGACGAGCGGCCTCTCGATCCGGGCCGCGTCTACCTGATGAAGCACACCACCCGGACGGTGACGGCGGAAGTCGACCATGGCCTGGTGCTGAACCAGATTGGATCGGTCACCATTTCGACGACGCGGCCGATCGTGTTCGATCGGTATGCCGAGAACCGGGGCACCGGGAGCTTCATTCTCATCGATCGATCGACGAACTTCACGGCCGGCGCCGGCATGATCACCGATCCGATCCGTGAGCGCTCGCCCATTGTCACCAAGCCGAGCGCGGCCGAACGCCTGGCGCGCATCGCGCGGGGCGCGCCGACCGAGGCCGAAGCGATCGCCGGCGTCAAGAAGGCGCTCGAGGACCTGCTGTCGTGAGCGAGCAGCTGGCGGCCCGATTGCCCGGCGCTGAGCGGCGCCCCTCGCCCGAGGAGATGGCGCGGGTCGCGAACGACCTCGAGGGCCGGTCTGCGGAAGCGATTCTGCGCTGGGCGGCCGAGCGTTACGCTCCGCGTGTGACCTTCGCCACCGGGTTCGGGATGGAAGGATGCGTGCTGATCGATCTGATTGCGCGCGCGGCGCTGCCGATCGATCTGTTCACCCTCGACACCGGGCTGCTCTTTCCGGAGACCTACGACCTGTGGCGCCGGCTCGAGGACCGATACCAGGTGAGCATCCGTGGCGTCCGTCCGGAGCAGACGGTCGAAGAGCAGGCGGCAGCTTCCGGCCCCGAGCTCTGGAGCAGCAGCCCGGATCGCTGCTGCGAGCTTCGCAAGATGCAGCCGTTGCGGCGGAGCCTCGAGGGGTTCGACGCCTGGCTGAGCGCGATTCGCCGCGACCAGACATCCGACCGCGCCGCCGCACCGGTGGTCGGCTGGGACGGGAGGTTCGGGCTCGTCAAGGTGAATCCGCTCGTCCGCTGGACCTTCGACCAGGTGCGGGCTCACGTGCGCGCGTACGACGTGCCCTACAACTCCCTCCACGACCAGGGCTACCCGAGCATCGGCTGCTGGCCGTGCACTTCGCCGGTGGCGCCGGGCGAAGACCCGCGCGCCGGTCGCTGGCGCGGGCGCGAGAAGAAAGAGTGCGGCTTGAACCTCCGGCCGATCTCATGACCGCCGGATCGCCACGAGAAAGCCCCTTCGGGTCGACGCGAGGATGAGCGGCGCAATCTTGTGGTTCACGGGGCTCTCGGGTGGCGGCAAGAGCACGCTCGCGAATGCCGTGGGCGCGCGGCTGAAGCCGGCCCGACCGGTGGAAATCCTCGACGGCGACGAGGTGCGCACCCACCTGTCGAAAGGGCTCGGCTTCACGAAAGAAGACCGCGACATCAACGTCCACCGGATCGGATTCGTGTCCAGGCTGCTGGCGCGCCATGGGGTCTTCGTGATCACCGCCGCGATCTCACCCTACGCGACGACGCGCCAGGAAGTCCGGGCGCTGGCCGCCGCCGAAGGTATTCCGTTCATCGAGGCGTTCGTCAACCCGACGCTCGAGTCGCTGGTCGCGCGCGACGTCAAGGGACTCTACCGGCGCGCCCTGGCCGGCGAGATCCCTCATTTCACTGGTGTGTCCGACCCGTATGAACCGCCAAGCCAGCCCGATATCGTGATTAGAACCGACGCCGAACCGGTGGACGCCAGCGTCGACCGCATTCTCGGCGCCCTGGTTGACCGGGGCATCGTGCCGGCGGCAGTCGTGGCCGGCCCGGCGCCAGGAGCGGATTCTCGAAGCCGGTGACCTTCGCCAGGTTGGCGGGATGCCGCATGGTAGACTGGCGAACATCGAACACTTCGCGCACAACGGCGCCACGCTCGTCGATGAGGTGATCGGCGCGATCGTTCCGCGCCACATCGTCTTTCTCCACGGGTGGGGGGGCAATCGCGAAAGCCTCCGCGGCATCGGCACCCTGTTCCAGCACACGCATCAGGTGCATCTCCTCGATCTGCCAGGATTCGGCGAAGCGCCGCCGCCCTCCGCCGGCTGGGACACGATCAACTACACCGACCTCGTGCAGCAATACGTGCTGGAGCGGCTCTCCGGTCCGGTCGTGCTGGTGGGACATTCCTTCGGAGGGCGGATCAGCGTACGGTTGGCGGCACGGCGGCTGGCGCAGATTCGCGGCCTGGTGCTGATGGGCGTTCCCGGTCTGCCGCAGCCGAAGCTCTCGCGGGCGCGTCTGCGGCAGCTGGGAATCCGGTGGCTGCGCAAGACGCTGATCGCGGCGAAACCGCTGGCCGGGCAGAAGCCGATCGACTGGCACACTCGCACGTACGGCTCGAAGGACTATCTGGCCGCCGGCCCGTTGCGCCCGGTGCTCATCAGGGCGGTCAACGAAGATCTGAGCGAGAGCGCCGCCGCGGTCGCCTGTCCGACGCTGCTGCTGTGGGGAACCGACGATGCGGAGACGCCGCCGTGGCTCGGCCATGGATACAAGAAGTTGATGAACGGACGGGCGACGCTCGAGTGGCTGCCGCACAAGGACCATCACCTCTACACCGGCACCGGCGCACACTTGTGCGGTTACAAGATACGGCAGTGGGCGGACGCGCACGCGGATGCGTGATTTCTGGCCCTGGGTGCCGGCGATCGCCGCCGCCCAGATGTTCCTCGTCTGGCGGCGCGAGCTCGCCTACCTCCGGTACTTCCAGCAGGACGGCTACGAGCACCGGCGTTTCCTGCGATGGGCGAACGTCCGGTCGCTCAACGACCCGGCATTCTGGCTGGCGCTCGTCTGCGCATTTCTGAGCGTGCCCATGCCCCGGACGGCGGTGGCGGGCTTCATCGCCGGCGCGGTGATCCTGGGGGTCGCACAGCCCGATCCCCGTCGCTCGGGCAAGATCCCGCTGCGCCTCACCTGGCGCGCCTGGCGGGTGATGACGGCAGGGATCGTCGTCGCGACCACGCTCTGGATGTTGACCGCGAGCGCCTACGCCGCTCGCGCGCTCCAGGCGCCGCTGATGGCGTCGGCGGTCCTCCTGGCCGTTCTGCCGCTGGTGCTCGTGGTCGCCAACGCCCTGCTCGTGCCGTACGAACGCCACGTGCAGCGGGAGTTCGAGGCGGATGCCAGGCGCAAGGTCCGCGCGATCGATCCGCAGGTGGTGGGGATCACCGGCAGCTACGGGAAGAGCAGCACCAAGGCGATGCTCGGCCACATCCTGCAGTTCGAGGCGCCCACCCTCGCCGCCACCGGCAGCATCAACACCCTGATGGGCGTCACGCGCCACATTCGTGAGGAGCTGGTGTTCGGCCACGCGTTCATGGTCGTCGAGATGGGCGCGTTCCAGCGCGGATCGATCCGCAGGCTGTGTGAGTTGACGCCCCCATCGGCCGGTCTGATTACCGCGGTCGGCGACATGCATCTCGAACGTTTCGGTTCGACCGACGAGATTGTCGCGGCCAAGAGCGAGCTGGCGCAGGCGGTGCCGCCCGGCGGCACGCTGGTCGTGAACGCCGACAGCCCGGGCGCGCTCCGGATCGCGAAAGCGGCAGCCGATCGACGGGTACTGCTGTACGGCGAAATGTCTCTCGAGGATCTCGAGACGCGGGTCGAGCAGATCAGCTTCTCGAAGCAGGGCACGACGTTCGTCCTCCGGACGAGAGATCGCGCCTACAGCTGCGCGACGCCGCTGCTGGGGCGGCCGATCATCCTGAACCTCGCGGGCGCGTTCACGCTGGCTTCGGCCCTGAGGATGCATCCCGAGGTGATCGTCGCGGCGCTGCGCACGCTCAAGCCGGTGTCGAACCGCCTCGAAGTGATCGAAGAGCGGGGCATCACCTGGATCCGCGACGCCTACAACTCGAACCAGTTCGGGTTTCGGGCGGCGCTCGAAGTTGCAGCGGCGCTGCCGGCCACCCGCCGGTTCCTGGTCACGCCGGGGGTGATCGAGCTCGGGGCCAGCCAGTCGTCGGTGAATCGCGCGCTTGCCGCCGAGGCGGCGGAGGTCTGCGATACGACGGTCGTGGTGTCGGAGACCAATCGCGAGGCGTTCGTCGCCGGATTCGAGGACGCGGGCCAGGCGGCGCGGCTGGTAGCGGTGCCGAATCGCGCGGCCGCGTTCGGGTGGTTGCGCGAGACGCTCGGTGAAGGGGACGCCGTGGTCCTCGAGAACGATCTGCCCGACCTGTATGAACGGTCAGGCGGCCTGTTCTGGAAGTCGGCGTCGCGGCCCGAGGCGACGGCATCATGACCGGATCGAACCGACCGGCGCGGCGGACGATCGCGGTGCTGTTCGGTGGCCGATCGCTCGAGCACGACGTGTCGGTGGTCAGCGGGCTGCAGATCCTGCACGCGATCGATCCCGATCCCTTCGCGCCGTTGCCGGTCTACATCGATCACGCGAGCCGGTGGTGGATCGGTGACGATCTCTGGCACACCGGAGCGTTCAGCGGCGGCGGGCCCGATCGGTCCCGGTTGACCGAGGTGATGCTCTCGCCAGGCTTCGGGACGTCGACGCTGAGCCCGGTTGGCGCCGGCATGAGCGCCGTGTCGCGCCCACCGACGCCGGTCGACGTGTTCGTGCCGGTGCTGCACGGGACGTTTGGTGAGGATGGGTGCATTCAGGGGCTGCTCGAGCTCGGCGGCTGCGCGTATGTCGGCGGCGGGGTGCTCGCGTCCGCGGCCGGCATGAACAAGCGTGTGACGAAGATCATGGCGGCGCACGAGGGCGTGCCGGTCGTGCCGTGGCTCGCATGCGGGCGCGCGGTGCTCGACCGCGGTCAGGCCTGGCTGAGGGAATTGCCGGCGCAGGTCGCGGCCTCGTTTGGCTGGCCGGTGATTGTGAAGCCGTGCAACCTCGGTTCGAGCGCCGGGGTCTCCACCGCCGCATCGGACGACGAGCTGATTGCCGGGGTGCTGCGCGTGTTCGAGTACGACGTCGAGGCGTTGATCGAGCCCTTCATCCGGAACCGGCTGGAGCTGAATGTCGCGGTGGCCGGGCTCGAGCCGCCGGTCGCGTCGGTCACCGAGATGCCGGTGACGAGTCAGGAGTCGCCGCTCACGTTCAGCGAGAAATACAAGCGGCAGGGTCGAAAGAGCGTCGGGTCGAGCGAAGGAATGGCCGGCGCGCTGCGCATTCTCGACCCGGAAGATCTTCCGGCGGCGATGCGCGCAGCCGCTCAGCGCCATGCAACCACGGTGTTCACAGCGCTGGGGTGCGAGGGGATCTCGCGGATCGACTTCCTCATCGACGCCGACCGCAACGAGTTGTACTTCAACGAGATCAACACCCTGCCAGGCTCACTGGCGTTCTACCTGTGGTCGGCGGCGCCGCACTACTGGACGATCACCGAGCTGCTGTCCCAGCTCATCGCTCGCGCCGACCGCCTGCGCGCCATGAAGCTCGGTCTCCAGCGCCGCCCGCCGACCGAGCTCCAGCTTCTGTAAAAGGGAGGAATTGGGTCATCCGGTAATTGGGTCATCCGGTAATTGGGTCATCTGGTCATTGGGTCATCTGGTCATTGAATCACCATCTCAGAATTTCAGGAATTGGCATTTGGAGAACTTCGGATCGGGGAATGTTGGATTGGAGAGATCCTCAAATCTTCAAGTGCTGCAATTCTTAAGTCGCTCCCAATCCTTAAATCCTGAAATCCTGACATCCTGAAATTTCAGGATCAGTACCTTCGCTTCTGCTGTCTGACGATGTCGAACCTCGCCGTCTCGGCGATCGCCATCACCCCCATCACGCCGGCCTGCACCGGGTCTGTCACCACCAGGTCGGCCACGTCCGGCACGCTGCCGGCCTGATTCAGCGAGATGACGATCAACCCCTTCTGCCTGACTTCCTCGACCGCCCTGGCAATGTCGCCGCCCATCAGCGACCCGGCCAGCACCAGCAGGCGGACGCGCGGGAGGCGGACGACCGCGCGAACCGCGCTGGCCAGCTCCTCCTCGCCCACCAGCGGAATCGTGTCCACCGAAATCCGCTCGCCGCGAATGTTGTGGCGATCGGCTTCGGAGATGGCGCCAAGCGCAACCTGGCCAACCTGCGCCCCGCCGCCCATGATGATGATCCGCTTGCCATAGATCTTCGAGAAGGAAGGCGTCGTTTCGACCCGCGACACTCCGGCCACGCCCCGCAGCTCCTCGAGCACCGGCTCGAGCGACACGTCGGTGGAGAATTCGAGGTAGATCTCCGCCTCGCGATCGTGGTTCTGGATGATATCGACGTAGGTGATGTTGGCGGCGCGGTCCGCCAGCACCTTGGTCAGACCGAAGAGCATTCCCGGCTGGTTCGAGACCGTCGTCAGAATGGCGTACGCGGGCATAGACGTGGGAATGTACCACGGGCAATCCACGATTGGCGATGTGGCGACGTGACGACGTGACATGTGGCGACGTGACGATTCGGCGATTCGGAGACGTGACGATTCGGCGATGTGGCGAGGCGACGATGGCGACGGCGATGGCGAATCGGGGCGATCGAGCCGCTGCATGCCTGGGCAATCCGGGCGTCTCGACGATCTGGCGATCGATCGCCGATTTCCAGATCGTCGATCGTCGATCCGCTCGATCGAAGTCCGGCAGCGCTCTCGCGGTACCATGCGATATGCCCGGCATATTTTCGGCTTCGGGCTCCGCGGGCCGACATATCATCACCACAGCGGCGGCTCACAAGCCGTCCGAGGGATCGGCAGAGGGACCTATGAGAGGAACGTGCGCTTTCCTGGCGGGTATCGGG
>WHSN01000025.1 GCA_009380045.1 Luteitalea sp. | reverse complement strand
CGCGCCCGCGGCGCCCATGGCAATCACCGGCGAGGGCTTCGCCGCGTGCGGCTCGAGATCGAAGTTGGCGGTCGTGTTCGCCTGCCAGATCCCGTTCAGGTTCGGTTTCCCGTCCGCCGTGCGCGCCGCCTTGTACGGCGCAGGTTGCCCCTGGCCGGCGACCGGGCTGCCGGCCAGCACGAAGCCGACCGCCACACTCGCTGCTACCGTTGCGATCACTGCCGCTCCCAATCGATATTTCATACTGGTAAGTCCCCCCTCGATGTCAGGCACGTTCGACCCTCTCCACGCATCTTTTCGATACCGGCCGCCCTCTTCTGTTCCAGGTCGGCAGAGCGCCGACACCAGCAGTGGCGGGATATTCTACAGGCGCACGCGTGCGACCGCCAGTGCAATGTGCGGCTACCCGCTCAGCAGCCGGAACCTTCGCCCTCGATCGGCCCGCCGGATGGCCCGCAGCCCGCCGAGGTCACCGCGGCTGTGTGGCGAGCTCAGGCTCTCCAGACGACAGCGACCGCTCCGTCAGCGGGTGGTCGATGGCGTCGCCGTCGAAGAATTCGGTTGCGGCGGTATAGAACCCTGCCGTCTTCAGCGAAATCCGCAACTCCTTTCTTGCCGCATTCTCCCAGTACCAGCCGTGTATGCCTGGGAACGGGGCCCTGAAGCTGCCGGCACCGGCCGTTCCCTCCAACCGGTCGAAGCTCTCCGCATACCCGGGCGCCGCGCCATCCGGCTCGCTATGCAGCTCGGCGACAACCCTGTCCGTCGCCTGCCACGAAAACAGCATCGTCGCATCCTGGGCGAGCCGGTACTTGTACTCGACCGACTGGTACGGGCCCAGCACGAATTCAATCGAATCCACCTTGTAATCACCGCTCTGTCGCGCCACCGCAGCGGAGCCATCGCCAGCGAGCGCCGTCAGGCCGAGCGCCCCGCCGATCCCGAGCGGATCGAGGCCGTACTCGGCAGGCAGAACGGCGGTGACCAAGATGACGATCGCCAGAAGCAACGCCGCAACGGTCGCGATGACGATCTTCTTCCCGGAGGCGGCCGGCACCGTGAACGCTGCCTGGTCGGTGATCATTGGGACAATACATATCCGACCGCGTGCTGTCCTGCAAGGGCGAACCCGACGGCCATCAGCGCCCCATTGGTGACGAACGCGTATCGAACGAAACTGGCGCGCGAGCGCCACAGACTGAACGCCAGCAGCACGGCGGTGAGCGCCAGGATTTGACCGATCTCCACGCCGACGTTGAAGCTCAGAATGTTGACCACCAGCCCGTTCGGCGACAGCTCGAATTCCTGGAGCTTGGTGGCGAGCCCGAATCCATGGAACAGCCCGAACACCAGCACCGCGAGCTTCGTGTTCGGACGAACGCCGAACAGACGTTCAAAGCCTCCCAGGTTGTCGAACGCCTTGTACACCACCGACAGCCCGATGATCGCGTCGACGATGTAGGCGTTGGCGCCGACCCGGCCGAGCACGCCCAGAAGCAGCGTCAGACTGTGGCCGATGGTGAACAGGCTGACGTAGGCGACGACGTCTTTCAATCGGTACAAAAAGAAAATCACGCCGACCAGGAAGGCCAGGTGATCGTAGCCGGTCACCATGTGCTTCGCGCCGAGATAGAGAAACGGCGCGACGGCGGTGCCCTGAACGCCCTGCACGAACGTCGCATTCTGGCCGGTCATCGGGTGCGCGCACAGGAGAGCCGGGAACAGCATCGACACGAGGACGGCTGCCGCCCACCCGGTGGCGTGACGCATGACGCGCCGCCGTTCTTCTCGCAGGGCCAGACTGCTCAATTGGTCTGTGCGTTGACGATTTCGTCGATGTACTTCGAGTGGCAATTGGTGCACGAGTCGTAGATGTAGCCGCCGACAACGAACAGCTCGTCCGCATCCCTCTTCTCGATCGCTCGAATCGCCTGCTGGCCGGTCTCGACCATCGCTTGCGCCGCTTTCATCCATTCGTCGCTGTCCACCGCACGCGGCGCCATCATGAGCAGGTTGCCCGATTCGGTGACCACCATGGCGGCGTTGCGGACCGCGGTCCACTGCTCCTCGGTGTGCGGCCGAATCTCCTCCATTCCCTCCGCCGTGATGATCGTCTTGACCGAATCCCACACCACGTCGGCAGCCGGGTCGATGACCGACTCCATCAGCAGCTTGGTGTCGGCGACCGGGGTGAACGGCGGCGCCTGCTGAGCCTCACCGCAGCCGACGAGGATGAGACCGAGCGCCAACATGATTCCCTGCTTGCACATCTCGATTCCTTTCTGATCGTGACCCGCGAGGCGTATAGTATGTCGTGGGCCACCTGATCGCGACTTCAAAATCGCGCTGCTTATGGGAGACGCTTATAGGAGAATAGATCATCGGGCCAGCCGAGCAAACAGCTCCGCTTCCCGGCCGGAGCTTCCGTGGACGGGAGAACGCCGTGTCCTTCGCCGCGCCGGCGAGGCTTTGGCGTTGACATGCATGTCAGTTCCGGAGCAATCTTCTCTCGTTCCAGCAATCTTCTCTCGTTCCAGCAATCTTCTCTCGTTCCACTGAGAACGAGACCGTGACCCGTGGGAGCAACCTGGGCGTGAACCGGGCTGAGGAGGACCAGATGAAACATCGACTGATCGCAGCGTCACTTGGAGCGTTCGGAGTCGTCATGATCGTCGTCTCGCTGTCATCGAGCACGATCGCGGGACAGGCGCCCGCCGCTGACGCAGCCGCCAAGGCCCCGGCCGCACCCGCGTACGTGGTGCCGCGCACTCCCGATGGCCATCCCGACCTGCAGGGCGTCTGGGCGAACAACGACGCGACGCCGCTCGAACGGCCCAAAGAGCTCGAAGGACGGAAATTCCTCACCGAGGCGGAAGTGGCGGTGCTCAAGAGGCGGGCCGGCGAGCTCTTCAACGGCGAGACCGATGCCGCCTTCGGCGACAGCGTCTACCTGGCCGTCCTCAAGGAGGCCAAGGACTTCAAGTCAACCGACACGCAAACCGGCAATTACAATCACTTCTGGATCGTCGAGCGCGAGTTCGACAATCGAACGGCGCTCATCACCGACCCGCCGGATGGCAGAGTGCCGGAGCTGACGCCCCAGGCCAAGGAACGGCAGGCCGCGGCGGCGGAGTACAGGAAGCTGCACCCGGCCGACGGCCCCGAGGATCTGCCGCTCAGCCATCGGTGCGTCACCTTCGGCGTGCCCAGGCTGGGCGCCGGCTACAACAGCTACTTCCAGATCTTCCAGAGCCGCAACCAGGTGGCGATTGGTCAGGAGATGATCCACGACGTGCGGCTTGTCCCCCTCGACGGGCGTCCGCATCTCAGTCCAGCTGTTCGACAGTGGCACGGCGATCCCCGCGGCCGCTGGGAAGGCGACACGCTGGTCGTGGAGACGACGAATTTCTCCGACAAGAGCCGCTTCCAGGGGCTCTCCAGCGAGAACCTGAAGGTGGTCGAGCGGTACACGCGGATTGGCCCGAAGACGATTCAGTGGGACGTCACCGTGAACGACCCGTCCACCTGGACGAAGCCCTGGACGGCGACGCTTCTTCTGCGATCCACGCCAGATCCGATTTTCGAGATGGCCTGCCATGAGGGGAACGAAGGCCTGTCGGGCGCCCTCAGCGGACACCGGGCGCTCGAGAAGGCGCCGGCCAAGAGCTCGAGGTAAGTGCCAAGGCGGACCTCACACGAGGTCCGCCTCAACACCCCAGGAGACACGCGATGTTGCACAGGGATCGACGGCTGAAGGGAACGCTCGTTCGCGGGACCGACGGCGATCTTGGTGTCGTGGAAGGGCTCTACTTCGACGAGAAGGATTGGACGGTCCGCCATCTCATCATCGGCCGCGACAAGGCGTTGAAGGAAGGCTCGGTACTCGTCTCGCCGACCTCGATTCGACCGAATTGGAACATCGCCATGCTGGTCGCGAACATCGGCCAGCGCGAGATTCGCGACAGTGCTGAGGTCGGCGGCGACGCCGACCTGCGGCCGACCCGCCCCGCTTCAGGTCAGACGCGGAACACCGACCAATTGATGGGTTTTCACCTCAAGGCCACCGACGGCGACATCGGCCACGTCGACGACCTGCTCATCGACGAGGCAAGCTGGCGCATCTGCTATCTCGTTGTCGACACCAGCAACTGGATTGGCGGCAAATGGGTGGCGGTCGTTCCGAGCGTGCTCCGCTCCATCGATTGGACGGATCGCACAATCGAGGTCGCGATCACCCGGGACGAAGTGAAGCGCAGTCCCGAGATGGACGCGATGCCGGTGCCGTCCGCGGAAACCATGCCTCCGTTCGTGTTGATGTAACGGCGGCTATTGGACGCGCTCCCGGTCCTCCCTCAACCTGCATCTCGTCTCGACCTGAATCCTTCGGAGCTCGCGTGCCGCCCGGCAGGAATTGCGCCCGGCGGGCACGCTGCCGGGCGACGGAGCTGACGACGAAACTAACGGGAGCTTTTCTGCTTGGCGGCGGCCTTCTCGAGGTTTCGCGATCCTTCGAGGGCGTGGGGCAGCGCGTAATTTCCCTCGTGGCACGCGTACTCGTAGATCGGCTCGTTCGACTTGACCATCGGGAGCCGTACGGTCCAGGGCCTGGTGAAGGTGGCCGGATCGTCAACCGTATATTCGTAGACGAGCGTGTCCGGCGCGACCCGCGTGAAGCGCTCGACGAGGTGCAGCTTGTCGCTGGCGCCGCGGAAGCTGGTCTTGTTCGAGAAATTGGTCGTGTCCACGACCAGCGTGTCCCCGTCCCACCGGCCACGCGAGTCGCCCATCCACTGCCGGACGTTCCCAGCGAGGTGCGGACGTCCGTCGAGCGGGACCATCCGGTGCTCATGGATCATCTCGTTGAAGATGACCACGTAGTCTTTCGACTGGAAGAGCTGCACGTTGTTGTTGTACGCGCCCGGCATCATCGGCGGCCCGGCGACGCCCCACAGAATGCAGCGCTCCCCGAGAGGCCGGTCGGTGTAAGAGTCGAACCCGCGGCCGACGCTTCCTTCCTCGCGAGCACTGTTGGTCTGGAAGCCCCTCTGGGCTGACGTCCTCTTCTCACCTTCCGGGGTACGGGGAGGAATCTTGCCGTTTGGCGGGTCGACAATCAGGGACGTCTGGTTGCCGGCGACCTTGGTGCCGAAATCCCACCAGAACTGGTTGTAGGCGCGCTGCACGTCGGCCTGCGCCGAGCCGTCCCGACGATCGCGATCGCGGGTCGCAGCCTGCTGCCGCTCGTACTCCGCGATTTCCTCATCTGTCAGCGACGCTTTGCCGGCCAGGTCGTCCGGACGTTCGAGCGGCGTGACCGTGCGGTAATCCCAGACCCCCTGCAGATCGGGCTGGCCGTCTGGTGTCCTGGGGGGCGTCCAACTCTTCTGAGCGGCTGGGGTTGTGGACGACGAGGGGGTTTGGGCCGACGCGTCAGGCGAGGCGAGCGACAGGGAGCACGAGATCAGGGCGCATAAACCGACGCGCGCGAAGAACTGGGGCCGCATTTGATCAGTGCCTTCTTTCCGCCCGGCAGGGCACATTGTTTGACTCGCGCCATTCTAATCCTGTCGGGACCCCGCCCACACCTGTTTCTAAGGCATCTCGCCGTTTCGCCACGGCGTCCGGCAGGGCTCGCGCCGCTGGTACAGCTCGAGGTTGTCGCCCATGAGGCGCGCCACGTGATCGAGGCCGGCCTTCCCGGCCGCCGCGATCACGTCACGCTGCACGGTCACCGCCTGCTCGTACTGCCCCAGCTCGGCGAGCGACATCGCGAGGGCTTCGCCCAGCTCCAGCGTCTGCTGGCTCTTCAGCAAGCCCTCGACCAACGCCAGCGCCCGGCGGCCATCCCGGATGCGCGAGTCGGGCGCAGCCGCGAGCAGGCGAGCCAGCGAGTGGGGGAAGACCGGATCAGCGGGGTTGAGCGCCATCGCCTCGGTCAAGATATCCCGTGCCTCCTGATACCGCTCCAGGCGCACAAGCGTCATCGCGTAACCGAGCGCCGCCCCGGCGGAGCTCGGATTCATGCGGCGCGCCGCTTCGTACTCGGCCAGCGCCTCTCCCAGCCGTCCGCTCTCTCTCAAGGAACCGGCCAGCCCGACGCGTGCCTGGACATACCACGGCTCGTACTTGACCGCCGCTCGGAACCGGTCGATCGCTTCCTGACGCCGGCCACTCGCGGCGAGGAGGACGGCAAGGCTGTAGTGACCGCGCGCGTACTGCGGCGAGGTTTGCACCACCTGTTCGAACTGCTCCAGCGCGCCGCCCGCATCTCCCATCTGAAACAACGCGGTCCCGAGACGGAGCCGCAGCGACGCGTTGCCAGGCTCCAGGGCCAGCCCCTTGCGAAAGTAGTCTGCGGCGCCGGCGAAGTCGCCGGTCTCGAGGGCGCGACCTCCTCGCATGTCGTACGCCTTTGGACTCTGCAGCAGCTCGTCCAGGTCTCTCATCAGCGGATCGGCCGGGTGGATCTGGATGTCGCCCCGCTGCCGCAGGTGGGCTTCCGCCTTCGTCAGATCCCGCAAGCCGCGATAGGCCATGGCGAGCGGGTAGTGGGCGGCCGTCGCGTGGGGGCTGGCGGCGAGGGCCTGCTCCAGGTGCTTGGCCGCGCGCGCGTAGTCCTTTCTCTCCAGCGCCGCACGGCCGGCGCCGAAGTGCGCAGGCACCGACCCAGCCTCGATCGTCAGGGCCTTCGCGAACGTCGAGTCGGCCTCTTCCGCCCGGCCCTGGGCGAGATACACCTCGCCGAGCCAGACGATCGTGGCGACGTCGTTCGGCTGCAGCTGCAGCGCCCGTTCGAACGCGGCCGCCGATTTCGGCAGCGGCCCTCTGATTCTGTACAGGTGGCCGAGATAGTAGGGCCAGCGCCGATCCTCCGGAGCGAGCACCGCTGCATTCAAGTAGCAGCTTTCGGCCGCCTCCACCTGCTCGGCGGCCATCAGCAGCTTGCCCAACTCTCCGTAGGCAAAGGCGAGCTCGGACGGCCGGGCGCCGGCGGAGTCGATCGCCGACCTCACCGACGCGGCGCGTTCCAGCACCTGCGTCCGCACCGACGCCTCCATCTGCGAGACGTCTGGCAATGACACCTCTCGCAGCTCCCGCCCCACTGGCGGCTTCAGCGTCACGCGGCCCCCCGAAACCGATGGTGCTGCCTGGTCACCGGACCGGCACGCACCAGCCAGCGCGGCCGACACGCAAACCGCTCCAATCCCGGTCACTAGTCCACTCTTCATCATCGCGTGGAGATCCAGCAACGGCGGGTCACAATGATCGCCGCCGAGCTCGCAGAAACCTCAACGAGGACGCGTGTCGCGAGGCGGGGCCACGACACTACGTCATCATCGGTCACTCATTGGTCACTCATCGGTCACTCATCGCCTGCGCGCTCCTTCGCGTCGCTTCTGTCACCGGGCGCCCGGGCCCTGTTCGAGCGTCGTGCACCGATCGATGGCGACCCGCGGCCACTGCTGAACACGCCCGTCCGGCCAGCGTACGCGGATAGTGGGCAGGTCGGTCGACTCGCCGAGCCCGACGAGCACGCGTGGGTCGTTGGCCGAGGCGTAGCTCCCGTCGGTTCTCGCCCGGCGCACGAGCGTCGGCCTGCCCTCCCGAATCACTTCGATCCGCGCCCCCAACATGTCACGCCCTTCCGCGGCCGGCGTTCGCCGCTCGCCCACGAGCCTGAGACACACGCTGTGGTTGCGGTGGCCGATGTTGTTGAGCAGGAGCCGGACGGGACCGTTCAGATTGCCGACGAGGACGTCGGTGTCCCCATCGTTGTCGATGTCGCCGAACGCCGCGCCGCGACCCACGTCCGCCCCCGCGAAGGCGGCACCGGCCTCGCTCGTGACGTCCGCGAACCGGCCGTCGCCGCGATTGCGGAACAGGAGCTTGCGCTCGGCGTACGGAAAGGGATCGTCCCCGCGACCTTCAATGGCCTGAATCGCGCCATTCACGGTCAGGATGTCGAGCCAGCCGTCATTGTCGAAGTCGATCCAGGCCGTGCCGAAGCCGCTGTACCCGAGACTGCCAGGGCCGAGCTGCGAGGTCGCGCTCAGGTCCTCGAACAGCCCGGTCCCGTCGTTGACGAACAGGTTACTCCCCTCCGCCGGGAGAACCGTGACGACCAGGTCGTCATCGCCGTCATTGTCGTAATCGCCGGCGTCAACTCCCATGCTCGCCTCCGGCTTGCCGGTCGAGCTCACCGCGGCGCCCGAGATCAGCCCGGTGTTCTTGAACGTGCCATCGCGCTGGTTGATCCACAACAGGTTTGGCGCCGTGTCGTTCCCGACGAAGATGTCGGGCCAGCCGTCGTTGTTGAAGTCGGCGCTCACGACGCCGAGCGCCGGGCCGAACGGCTCGGACAGAGCCTTCGCCGTCACATCCGTGAACCTGCCGTTGCGATCGTTGTGATACAGCGTGTCCGGCTGTGCCTGGTAGACGGCCGGCGTACAGTAGTCGCGCTTCCCGGTCAGGTTCGTGCACGGCTTGTCGGTCCCCAAGTCGTACTGCACGTAGTTACCGACGTACAGATCCAGCCAGCCATCGCGGTCGTAGTCCACAAACGACGCGGACACGCCCCAACCCGAACGGTCGGTGCCGCTCGGTTTCGACACGTCGGTGAACGTGCCGTCGCAGCGGTTCTGAAACAGCTGGTTGACGCCGAGGTTCGTCAGGTAAAGGTCGATGCAGCCGTCGTTGTCGATGTCCCCCGTTGCCGCCCCCATGCCATATCCGCGGGCGTCGATCCCGCTGGCGTCGGTCACGTCGGTGAAATTCAGCGTGCGGGTCCCGTCGGAGCGGACATCCAGGTCGTTGCGAAAGAGCCGGCCCCTCGGCGGCAGCGGACCGACCGGCTGGAACAGCGCCTGGCTGAGCGTCTTCCCTTCGCCGAGCATCTGCCCCTGCACCAGGTACACATCCAGGTCGCCGTCGTTGTCGTAGTCGAACAACGCAACACCGGCCGGGATCGTCTCAGGAAAATAGAACTGCCCGGACATGCCGTTGAAATGTACGAAGCGGAGTCCGACGGCCTCGGCCCGCTCGAGGAACCAATCCTCCGGCCCGCCCGCAGAAGCGGCTGCCACGGCGCTCGAGGAGGCCGCGGACGCCGGTGGCGGATCAGGGCTGGCTTCTTGAGGCTCGCCGGCACAGCCGGTGAGGGTTGCGACGGCAACGAGAACCGGGGCCAGCAGCCGGGTAGCCGACTGTACTGCGACGGGGAAAATGCTCATTACGTAACGCTGCCCACTATTGTTATCACTTTTCGCGATCGAGGCACACGGCGACCGTGCCTGCACCCGTGGGCCGCACGAGTCCAGTCTTCTTCTTCTGAGGCACCCGGCGGTTCGTTTCTGAGGCATACCGACTTTAGAGGCACACCGACGGGTTCGTTCGCGTGACCGGCCACGTCGCCGGCGGCGCAACGCACGCCCTGATCGACACTGACGAAATGTCTGCACGGTGATGACCTTTTCATCAGGATCGAGCCAACGGATCCAAACTGATGAAGAGTGCCGCTGGAAAGCGTCCACGTGCGAGATTTCGGCACCTTCTGGGCGAATTCTCAATTGACAGAGGTGATACCAGGTGTTAGGGTCCGTTCGATTTGGGATCTTTTGCCTTCCCGACGAGGTGATGAGTATGCTCCGGCGACTTCACGTTGTCTGCGGTCTGTTTGTGGTGTGCACGTTGGCGGCGTCCGCCGCATCCGCGCAAGAGGCCAGCGGGATTGCCGGGGTCGCGAGGGACCCGTCCGGTGCTGTGCTCCCGGGAGTCACCGTCGAGGCGGCCAGCCCGGTGCTGATTGAAAAGGTCCGCACCGCCATCACCGACGGCGAGGGTCGTTACAGCATCGTCGACTTACGGCCGGGCGTCTACACCGTCACCTTCACCTTGCCTGGCTTCAGCACGGTCAGGCGGGAAGGGATCGACCTGCCGACCGGATTCACCGCCACCGTGAACGGCGATCTCCGCGTCGGGTCGCTCGAAGAGACCATCACCGTCAGCGGCGCGGCGCCGCTGGTCGACACGACGAATGTCCGCAGACAGACCGTGGCGAACCGCGACTTGCTCGACTCCTTGCCCACCAGCACGAAGCACGTCAACACCCTGGTCACCCTCACCCCGGGCTTCACCGGCGTCACCGATGTCGGCGGCCGATACTTCGCCGAAGCCGGCGCCTACCATGGCAAGCGCGGCACCAAGGTGTATTTCGACGGCATGGGCATCGAGAACAGCGCCGGCAACAGCAGCTACCAGGTGAACGCGGCGGTCGTCGAGGAGATGGTGCTGCAGACGAGCGGAATCTCCGCCGAAGTCAATGCCGACGGTCCGGTGATGAACGTGGTGCCGAAGGAAGGCGGCAACACCTTCCGGGGAATCGCGAACGCGCTATTCACGAACGACAAGCTGGAGAGCGAGAACCTGACCGACGAGCTGCGCGCGCGCGGGTTACAAAACGCGAACAAGACCGTGAAGATCTTCGACGAGGCGTTCAGCCTCGGCGGACCGATCAAAAAGGACAAGCTCTGGTTTTTTGGGGCGGCCCGCACGTGGGGGATGGCGCGGCAGTTCGCCGGTGTCTACTGGAACAAGACCCAGAACGAGCTGCTGACGCCGCCCGGTGCTGAAGTTGAAGTGGTGCGGCTGACCCCGTGGGTCGATCGCCCGCTGGACCGGCTCAGCAGCCGGTGGGAATGGTACGACACCCTGCTCGGGCGGTTGACGTGGCAGGCGACGCCGAAGCACAAGTTCAACTTCATCAGCGACAATCAGCACGCGTGCAACTGCGGGTCGACCGCTTCCACCACCATGCAAGAGGCGGGCGGCGGGTACCGGTTCGAGCCGAACCGGTTCATGCAGGGCACGTACAACTCACCGCTGACGAGCCGTCTCCTGCTCGAAGCGGGGGTGGGGGCGTCGATTTCGCAGTGGAATGCGTTCTGGCAGCCGGGCGTGCAGGCGCGGACCGCCAGCATCACCGATGTCGGGCTCGGTCTCACCTACGGCGCGTCGGCTACCTACCGCGGCCACCCGGATTACACCAACCGCTACATGGTGCGGGCGGCGATGACCTACGTCACCGGCTCGCACACGATGAAGGTCGGGTTCCAGCGCGAACACCTGGTCACGGACAACTATTTCCTCGCGAACGGCAACGTGCAATACACGTTTCGCAACGGGGTCCCGATCAGCCTGCTCCAGCGCACGACGCCGTATCTGGAGCTCGATCGCACCGACGATCTCGGCATCTTCGCCCAGGACCAGTGGAAATACGGGCGGTTCACGTTCAACTACGGGTTGCGGTTCGACTACGTCAACGGCTACGTACCGGCCCAGGACACGCCCGGCACGCCGGACGAGAAGTTCTTCGATCGGTTCCCGGGGGTCCCGCTCATCAATCCATGGGTGGGCGAGCGGAAGTTCGCGGCGGTCAACGGCATCCCGCGATGGCTCGACCTGAATCCTCGATTGGGCGTAGCCTACGACCTCTTCGGCGACGGCCGGACCGCGCTCAAAACGTCACTGGGGCGCTACGTGGCCAAAACCAACGTCGACGTGGCGGTGCTGCTCAACCCGATCACCACCACGGTCAACACGGCCAACCGCTCGTGGAACGACGTCAACCAGAACTATGTGCCCGACTGCGATCTGGGAAGTCTCGGCGCGAACGGCGAGTGCGGGGCGCTCGACAACCAGAACTTCGGTCAGAGCAACCCGAACGCCCTCCGCTGGACCGACGACGTGCGCGAAGGCTGGGGAGTGCGGGACAACAACTGGGAGTTCGGGTCCGAGATCCAGCACGAGCTCACCCGCGGCCTGTCGCTGACCGGCGGCTACTACTTCAACACCGGCGGGTACTACCGCAACACGGACAGCGCACAACGCGTGACCGACAACCTGGCGGTGGGACCACAGGATTTCGACAGCTTCTGTGTGACGGCGCCAACCGATTCGCGTCTGCCTGGCGGTGGCGGCTATCCGATCTGCGGTCTGTCGAACGTCAAGCCGGAAAAGTTCGGCCAGTCGCAGGAAGTGGTGGAGTCCTCGACCAAATTCGGCAAGGACGTCCGGCGCAACCATTTCTTCGGTGTCGGGCTGAACGCGCGACTGGCCGGGGGCATCCGGATCGGCGGCGGCTTCGACGCCGGACGCTCGACCAAGGACCAGTGCTTCGTCGTCGATTCGCCCGGGCTCGCCACGTACTCCATCTCCGGCACCACCGGGGGTTCCTGGGGGCCACAGACGGAGACGACGATTGACGGAGAGCGGACTTGTCGCGTGGTCACCCCGATCAAGGGGCTGGCGATGCTGAAGATGAACGGAAGCGTCCCGCTGCCGATGGGCTTCGTCGTCAGTGGCGTGTTCCAGGACCAGGCCGGACCCGCGGTCGACGCCCGCTACGCGGCGCCGACCGGCGACGTCGTAGAGTCGCTCGGGCGGAACCTCGCCGGCGGCGCCCGCACGGTCATCGTCCCACTCGTCATGCCGAACTCGATGTACGAGGGCCGGATCAGGCGTCTCGACCTGCGCGTGACCAAGTACTTTCAGCTGACCAGCCGGATCCGCCTGCAGGCGAACCTCGACGCGTACAACGCGCTGAACTCCAGTGCGATTCAGAACATCAACACGACCTACGGAGCGAGTTGGCTGAATCCGACCCAGATTCTGGACCCGCGCATCCTCCAGTTCAGCGGTCAGCTGACTTTCTAGGTCAGCACGAGCCGCGATCGCACACGAAGAGGACGGAGAACATCAAGGGATCGCCCAGATGTTCTTCGTCGTCCTTCGTCGCACCTCCCGCGCTCCGTCGCCCTCCGTCGCCCCTTGGTGACCTCGTGATCGACCCGCCTCGTGATCAACCCGCTTTGCAACCCGTCTTCACGTCGCCCGTGGCAAATCCAATCGTGTGAACATCGCCGCGGCCCAGCGGCACATTTCGTATGTTTTTCGGCGGTTGGCAATTGACAGAGATCGCAGCCGGATGCTAGCGTGCGCCGGGCGGAGTCCTCACCTTCTTCTTTTCAGGAGGTAATCGAGATGGCTCATCGACGTCACCTGGTTCTCGGCGTCGTCGCGGTCTGCGCGCTGGCTGCGTCTCCCGGATTCGCGCAGGAGGCCAGCGGAATCGCCGGGGTCGCAAGGGACCCATCGGGCGCGGTGCTCCCTGGCGTGACGGTGGAAGCCGCCAGCCCGGTGCTGATCGAGAAGGTCCGAACCGCCATCACCGACGGCGAGGGCCGTTACAGCATCATCGACTTACGGCCGGGCGTCTACACGGTCACCTTCACGCTGCCCGGCTTCAGCACCGTCAGACGGGAAGGGATCGAGCTGCCGACCAGATTCACCGCGACCGTGAATGGGGACCTGCGCGTCGGGTCGCTCGAGGAAACCATCACCGTGAGCGGCGCGGCGCCGCTCGTCGATACGCAGAACGTCCGGAAGCAGATCGTGGCGAACCGCGAACTGCTCGACACGCTGCCCACCAGCACCAAGCATGTCAACACCCTGGTGACGCTCACCGCGGGGTTCACCGGCGTCACCGACGTTGGCGGCCGCTATCAGTCGGAGCCCGGCAGCTATCACGGCAAGCGGGGCACCAAGGTGTCGTTCGACGGCATGGGCGTCGAGAACAGTTCCGGCAACAGCAGCTACCAGATCAACGCCGCGGCCGTCGAGGAGATGGTGCTGCAGACGAGCGGCATCTCAGCCGAGGTGAACGCCGATGGCCCGGTGATGAACGTTGTGCCCAAGGAGGGGGGCAACACGTTCAGGACCATCCTGAACGGCGTCTTCTCCAACGACACGCTGGAGAGCGAAAACCTGAGCGATGAGCTGCGCGCCCGCGGGCTGCAGACAGCCAACAAGACGGTCAAGATCTTCGACCAGTCGGTGAGTGTCGGAGGGCCGATCAAGCAGGACACGCTGTGGTTTTTCGGCGCGTTCCGGACGTGGGGGATGGCGCGGCAGTTTGCCGGCGTCTACTGGAACAAGACGCAAAACGAGCTGTTGACGCCGCCCGGCGCGGAACGGGAGGTGGTGCGCTGGACCCCATGGGTCGATCGGCCACTCGACCGGCTCAGTGGCCGGTGGGAATGGTACGACTCGACCGTCGGCCGACTGACGTGGCAGGCCACGCCGAAGAACAAGATCAACTTCTTCATCGACAACCAGACGGCCTGCAACTGCGGGGCGATCAATGCCAATACCTCGCAGGAGGCGTATATCGGGCAGTATCGATTCGAGCCCAACCGGTTCATGCAGGCGACGTGGAACGCCCCGATGACAAGCCGGCTCCTGCTCGAAGCGGGCGTCGGCGCGTCGATCTCGCAGTGGAATCAGTTCTGGTCGCCTGGCGTGCAGGCAGGCACCGTGCCGATTACCGACGTCGGGCTTGGTCTCAGCTACGGCGCCAGCAGCACCTACCGCGGCCATCCCGATTACACGAACCGCTTCACGCAGCGGTTTTCGATGACCTACGTCACCGGAGCACACACCTTCAAGACCGGCGTTCAGCGGGAGGAGCTGTTCACCGACAACTTCATCTTCGCGAACGGCAACGTCGGCTACACGTTCCGGAATGGCGTCCCGATCAGCCTCACCCAGCGGGCGACGCCGTATCTGGAACAGGAGGGCGCCCACGAGCTCGGGCTCTATGCCCAGGATCAGTGGCGCTTCAACCGCCTGACGCTCACATACGGCCTGCGGTTCGACTTCTTGAACGGCTACGTGCCGGTGCAAGATCTGCCCGGCACCCCGGATCCGAAGTTCGACGACAGGTTCCCCGGCGCATTGCGATCCAATCCATGGGTGGGAGAGCGCCACTTCGAGAAGGTGAACGGAGTGCCGTCGTGGAAGGACGCGAATCCGCGACTGGGCGCGTCATATGACCTGTTCGGGAACAGCCGGACAGCCCTCAAAGTCGCACTGGGCCGATACGTGGCCAAGACGAACGTGGACGTGGCCAATCAGCTCAACCCGATCACGACGTCGGTCAACAACGCCGGCCGATCGTGGGTGGACGGCAACGGAAACTATGTGCCTGACTGCGACCTGGGTGATTTCGCCGCGAACGGCGAATGCGGGGCGCTCGACAATCAGAACTTCGGCCGCAACAACCCGGCGGCCACGAGCTGGGCCGACGAGGTGCGCGACGGCTGGGGCGTGCGGGATTACAACTGGGAGCTCTCGGGGGAAGTGCAGCACGAGCTCACACAGGGACTGTCGCTGACAGCGGGCTATTACCGCAATACGGGCGGCTACTACCGGAACACGGACAGCAAGCAGCGCGTGACCAACAACCTGGCGGTCGGACCAGCCGACCACGATACCTTCTGCATCATGGCACCCAGCGATCCACGGCTGCCTGGCGGCGGGGGCTATCAGGTGTGCGGCTTGTCCGCCATCAAGCCCGAGAGGTTCGGCCAGGTGCAGAACCTGGTGGAGTCCGCCTCGACGTACGGCACCGACACGCGCGTCAACCACTTCATGGGCGTTGGCCTGAATGCGCGGTTCGGCAACGGCATCCGGGTGGGAGGCGGCTTCGATACCGGACGGTCGGTGAAAGACCAGTGTTTCGCCGTCGATGCTCCGGGTCTGACCAGCTACTCGGTAGGCGTCTTCGGGCCGCAGACAGACACGACGATCGACGGCAGGCAGACGTGCCGGGTCATCACGCCCTTCAAGGCCCAGACACAGCTCAAGGTGAATGGAACCATTCCGCTGCGCGCAGGCTTCGTCGTGAGCGGCGTTTACCAGGATATGTCGGGCCCCGCGATCGAGGCGGTCTACGCCGCGACCACCGCCGAAGTGGCATCGTCGCTCGGCCGCAACCTCGCCGGTGGAGCCCGGACCGTCAACGTGCCGCTCGTCCTCCCGCAGACGGTGTTCGAAGGGCGGACCCGGCGGCTCGATCTCCGGCTGACGAAGATCTTTCAGCTGACCAGTCGAGTGCGCCTGCAGGCGAACCTCGACGCCTACAACGCGCTGAACTCCAGCGCCGTCCAGACGGTCCAGACGACGTTTGGACCCAACTGGCTGACGCCGACCACGATTCTCGACCCGCGCATCCTCCAGATTAGCGGCCAGCTGAGTTTTTAATTTCACGCGAAGCCGCGACGGCACATGAAGAGGCACGAAGAACATCTCGGGAACGTCCCAGACGTTCCTCGTGGCTTTTTTCGCGACCTCGTGATGAAGACGTGTCTACGACGCTCTGACGCTTTGAAGATCCAATCGGATGAATACCACCGCTGCAAGCGTTGATGTGCAGCGCCTTCCTCACCGTTGGTGGTGTTTGGCAATGTTTGGCAATTGACAGAGGCGGTAGCGGATGCTAGTTTTCCCTCAGCCTTCGACTCTCAATCCTTTCACGCTGAGGTCATTCAGGATGCTTCGCCGCCTTCCTTTGGTCTGCGGTCTGTTTGTCGTGTGCAGGTTGGCGGCGTCCTCCGCATCCGGCCAGGAGGCCAGCGATGCCGTGTTGTCCGTGGGCCGGCCGCTGGCAGGCGGCGCCAGGACGATCAACGTGCCCTTGCTGGTGGCGAATACGGAGTTCGAGGGCCGAATCCGGCGCCTCGACCTGCGGTTGACGAAAGTGTTCCAGCTCACCACCAGGCTTCGGCTGCAGGCAAACCTCGACGCCTACAACGCCCTGAAATCGAGCGCCATTCAAACGCTCAACTTCACTTACGGCCCGAGCTACTTGACGCCGACCGGGATTCTGGATCCACGCCTCTTCCAGATCAGCGGCCAGTTGACGTTCTGACGTGCGGCGGAAATGGCAGGATAGCGGGATCGTAGGACACTAGGAACGATGGGTCGCCTGGCTCGCTGCCTTTCCGCTATCCCCTTGTCCCGCTATTTTGCAATCTTGCAATCCTGTGGGTACGCGATCGTCTGCCTGCTCGTGGTCGCCCGCGCCGCAGGCGCCGGTCAGACCGGGCCGCTCCTCCGTGCACCAGATGCGGCGGCGCCGGCCTCCGCCGGGGCTCCCTTCACGTTCGACGGCCCGGCGGCGCCGCTGCCTCCGGCCGTGGTCGCGCGAGATGAATCGGGGCGGGTGACGATTCGCGCGGTGCGGCTGACGACGCCGATTCAGATTGACGGCCAGCTGGACGAAGCCGTCTACGCAACCGTGCCGTCGATCTCGGACTTCATCCAGAACGACCCGTCCGAGGGCGCTCCCGCGACGGAGAAAACCGAGGTCTGGATCTTCTTTGACGGCGACAGCGTGATCGTCACCGCGCGCTGCTGGGAGAGCCGGCCGGAGCGCCTGGTCGCGAACGAGATGCGCCGCGACGGCGCCAACGTCCCGCAGAACGACAACTTCGCCTGGATGTTCGACACGTTCTACGATCGCCGGAACGGCGTCATCTTCGAAGTCACGCCGGTCGGCGGGCGCCTCGACGGCCAGGTCACCAACGAACGGCAACTGAATCGCGACTGGAATCCGGTGTGGGACGTCAAGGTTGGACGGTTCGAGGGCGGCTGGGTCGTGGAAGCCGCGCTGCCGTTCAAGTCGCTGCGCTTCCGGCCCGGGCGCGCGCAGATCTGGGGCTTCAACGCACGGCGTGTCAACCGGTGGAAGAACGAGGTCTCCTATCTGACCCCGATTGCGGCGGTGCACGGCCGCGCAGGGCACTTCAGGGCGTCGCTCGCGGCAACGGTCACCGGGTTGGAAGCGCCGGCGCAAACCAGGAACCTCGAGATGAAGCCGTTCGCCAACGCCAACATGACGAGCGATCGGCTGGCAACGCCGCCGGTCCTCAACGCGCTCGGCGCCGACGTCGGCGTCGACCTGAAATATGGAATCACGCAGGGCCTGACAGCCGATCTGACCTACAACACCGACTTCGCGCAGGTCGAGGCGGACGAGCAACAGGTCAACCTCACGCGGTTCAATCTGTCGTTCCCTGAGAAGCGCGATTTCTTTCTCGAGAATCAGGGGACGTTCACTTTTGGCGGTGTCACCAGTGGAATGCCGAACATGGTGACCGACACGCCGATGTTGTTCTACAGCCGTCGGATTGGCCTTGACAGGGGCCGGCCGATACCGATCGTCGCCGGGGGGCGGTTGACCGGACGCGTCGGCCGGTTCGCGCTCGGTGTGCTGAACGTCCAGTCGGGCGAAGACGACGACTCGGCCGCGCGCGCCACCAATTTTTCGGTGCTCCGGCTGAAGGGCGACATCTTGCGCAGGAGCAGCGTCGGTGTGCTCGCGACCGCCCGATCGGTCGGCGCGAGCGGCGCCGGCACGAACCAGGCCTACGGCGCCGACGCCGCCTTCGTCCTGTCCGACATGTTGACCATCAACACCTACTGGGCGCGGACGCACACCGACGGACTGTCGGGCGACGACACCAGCTATCGCGCTCAGCTCGACTACAACGGCGATCGGTACGGCGTCCAGGCAGAGCGCCTCATCGTCGGCGATGACTTCAACCCGGAGGTGGGATTCGTACGGCGCGACGACATGCGGCGCAGCTTCGGCCAGTTTCGGTTCAGTCCGCGGCCAGAAGCGATCAAGGCGGTCCGGAAGTTCTTCTACACCGGCACGCTCAACTACGTTGAGAATGGCGCCGGCCAGCTCGAAACCCGGAGCTGGGATGGCGAGTTCGCCGCCGAATTCCAGAGCAGCGATCGTTTCGAGGTCGCGTATTCGCGCACCTTCGAGTTTCTACCGGCGCCGTTCGGCATCGGGTCTGGCGTCACGCTCCCGAGCGGGGAGTACGAGTTCGCCACGGGCCGCGTCGGCGTCGACTTCGGCCGCCAGCGCCGGATCTCGGGCAACGTCGCGGCGGAGCACGGCACGTTCTACAACGGCCACAAGACCGCGTTCACCCTCACCCAGGGGCGCATGAACCTGTCGCCGCAGCTGTCGATCGAGCCGACCTATTCATTGAATCGCGTCAAGCTCGTCGAGGGGGCGTTCGTGACCCATCTCCTCGGCTCCCGCGTCACCCACACGATGACGCCGCTCATGTTCGCCAGCGCGCTGCTGCAGTACAACTCCGCAAGTCACGCGGTCGGCGTCAACGTGCGACTTCGCTGGGAATACCAGCCCGGCAGCGAGCTGTTCGTCGTCTTCGACGAGCAGCGTGACACGCTGGGCGCCCGGTTCCCCGAGCTCGCGAACCGGGCGCTGGTGGTCAAGATTACCAGGCTGTTCCGGTTGTGAGGCACGCTCGCGTCAGTTTGGCGCCGTCGGTAGCGGGTCATCTCTAACGACGTCGGCGGTGTCAAGATACACCTTTCCGTTGGCCGCCGGAGCCAGCTTTCATGAGCCAAAAGCCGGCGGAGGCAGCCGTGGCACGCATCTGATTGTCGATGTCCCCGCTCAGCGCGCTGTCTGCCAAACCGCGGACGCGTCTTCCTTTAGAACTGACCCGGCTTCGGCGCATCCTGCAGCAGCTTCTCCTGGTCGGGGTACCAGAACCGCAGGTGGCAGCTCTCGCATGCCGTGTCGAGCGCCTCGTTCGCGCCGGAGAAATCGTCCGTTTTCCTGTCGTCCGCTGCCTTCAAGGCGACCAAGGCGGCGGCGCGGAACTCGGCCGCGAGCTTGTTCCACTCCCCGCGCGCTTTGGCTACCCTGATTTCGATTTCGGCGGGCGCCAGCTCGCCGTCGTTGTGCTGATTGGCGAACTGCGGCAGGGCGATGCGGCGTCCGGGCATCATCAAGAGATTGGCCCCTTCCACCATCATCAAGGCATTTTTTCGCACCACCGCCCACTCACCGTCGGTCTCGGGCGCCGTTTCCACGGTTCCGCTGGTTGTCACCTCTGACGATACGGCTCTGAACACGACTTTCGACGCTGGATCGATCATCCCGGCCATCAAGTCTTGGACGGTCGCGGCCGGCCGATAGGGAGACCGGGCGCCGGCCGGGCGCCGTGCAGTGGATCGTCTGGCCGGCGCGGGACCGGGAGGAGTCTGCTGCGCCGTCGCGACGATTCCCGCCAGCCCCGCGGTCGCACAGACCAGGAGCATCTGAGCCCTCTGCATCATTCCTCCTCGGATCGGAGCACGGGATGTACCGCGCAGATCATCTACGAGTCACTGTATCGCACCGGTCCCGGTGCAATCATCTGAAGAGATCCTGAATTCCTCGACAGATTGCCGAGTGCTACTCGTGCGGGTCGTCGGTCGCGACGATCTGTTCCGCGATGGCGCGCAGGTCAGGTGCGATGATGTCCGGCGCCGGTCCGAGGGGATAGACGGCCTTCCCGGGTCGCGCGACGAACGCAGCCGCGCAACCAGCCTGCATCGCCCCGAGCACGTCCCAGGCGTGGGCCGCCACCATCCGCAGCGAACCGGTCCCGACGCCGAGTTGGGTCGCCGCGAAGCGGTACGGTTCGGGCGCAGGTTTGAAGCGGCGAACGGCGTCGACCGAAAAGGTCCGTTCGAAGCAGTCCGAGAGACCGGCGTGGCCGATCTGCTGCTCCATCGCGGCCGGGGCCGAGTTGGTCAGGGTGACGAGCCGAAAGCCGGCCTCCTTCAACCGCGTCAGCCCGTCTCTGACATCCGGGTGGGCCGGCAGCGCGCGCATGCCAGCGACGATGTTCGTGCGGTCCCCGGCCGACAGCGCGACCCCGCGGCTGGTGGCGATCATGTCGAGCGCCGCACCGCCGATGGCGGTGAAGTCGGCGTACGGGCCGGCCAGCGTGACGACCTCGGAGTAGAGCAACACCGTGGCAAACCACTCTCGAAGCACGCGGAGGTCGCCGAATGCCTGCGCAAAGAGCGGCTCGAGGGCGGTGACGTCGAGGAGCGTCTCGTTGACGTCGAAGACGATGATGCGTCGCCGGCGGCCGGTCATGGCAAAGGTTTCCGGCGGCTATCGGCCGCGCCTCGCGGCGCAGCCGGACGCGCGGCGAACTTCTCGAGATCGATCGTCTCCGCCATCAATTCGTCGCCGGCGTCGCTTGTGTGCATGAGCTTGAGGTGTCTCGAGCTGAACCGACTTGCGAAATTCTCTGCGAAAGGCCTCAACGGCGAAAGGGCTTTTTGACATGTTGCGCAACAAGCCGTTGTAAGCCGAAGGAGCTCCGCCGTCGTATGATCCGACTGAGCCGCCCTGCGCCGCACCCTTCTCTGACAGGAGCCACATTATGCCGTTGAGCCGACGCGAGTTCATCGTGACTTCCTCGCTTGCCGTAACCGCCGGCGCCCTGCGACCCGCGAGCCTCCTCGGTCAACAGACACCGGCCCCGCCCGTCGTTCCGACGTTCGAGGCCCTGCGGAGCAACGTGGGCACCTTCACCGCGCGAGGTGGCACGATCGGCTGGTTCGTAGGCCCCGATGCGGTGGTCGTCGTGGACAGCCAGTTCCCGGACACCGCACAGATGTTCCTCGACGGGCTCAAGTCGCGGACCCAGCGCAAGATCGACGTCTTCATCAACACGCATCATCACGGCGACCACACTGGCGGGAACAAGCTCCTGCGGTCGTCGGCGATCAAGATGGTGGCGCACGAAAACGAACCGGGGCTGCAGAAGAAACAGGCCGCTGCCGCCAAGACCGAAGACGCGCAGGCGTATCCCGACGAGACCTTCAAGGACAGCTGGAAGGCCAACGTCGGCAACGAGGTGGTGACCGCGAAGTACTACGGCCCCGGGCACACCAGCGGTGACGTCGCGGTATTCTTCGAGCGCGCCAACGTCGTTCACATGGGAGACTTGATGTTCAGCAACCGGCACCCGCGCGTCGACCGGCCGTCCGGCGCCTCGATCAAGAACTGGATTGCCCTTCTCGACCAGGTGACGAAGGAGCACGGCGCCGACACGATCTACATCTTCGGGCACGCCAAGGCCGGCATGCCGGTGAAGGGGTCGCGCGCCGACTTGCTGGGGTTCCGGGACTACTTCACGGCGCTGCTCGACTACGTGCAGAAAGGGATTTCGGCCGGCAAGTCCGCTGACGAAATCACGAAGGTCGCCGCGCTGCCAGGATTCACGGGTTTCGAAGGCGTCCCCACCGGCACGTTGCAGATGGCGTACGAAGAGCTGACCGCGAAAGCGTAATGCGTTCAACCGGAGGTCGAAAGATGCGTCGTTCATTTCCGAGGTCGATCGGTGCAGCCATGGTCGTGCTCGGCGTCCTGGTGGCCACCAGCCCGGCGACCGGCCAGCAGAAGGACACCACCGCGCCGCCGCCGCGCACCCCGTGGGGTCACCCCGACCTGCAGGGAACATGGGACCGCCACAGCATCACGCCTCTGGAGCGTCCGAAGCAGCTGGAGGGCCGGGAGTTCCTGACGGAAGAGGAAGCCGCGCAGCTCGAACAGGCGGCGATTCTCGCCAACACCGACGAGGAACGGCCCTCCGACATCGGCCGGGACGTCAGCAGCGCCTACAACGATTTCTGGTGGGATCGGGCGACCAAGGTCGTCTCTACCAGGCGAACGTCGCTGATTGTGGATCCGCCGGACGGGAAAGTTCCGCCGCTCACGGCCCGGGCGGAGGAGCGGGCCAAGCTGGAATCAACCCGGCCTGTCGGCTCACTCGGGACCGGCGGCCGCGGGGCGGACTCGTGGCTGGATCGCAGCTTGTGGGAGCGGTGCATCACGCAGGGATCGTCGAGGCTGGCGAGCGGCGCCTACAACGCGAACTTCCAGATCTTCCAGTCCGCTGACGCGGTGGTCGTTCTCCACGAGCAGATTCACGAGGCTCGCGTCATTCCGCTGGACGGTCGCCCGCACCTTCCGCCGAGCGTACGCCAGTGGCTCGGCGATTCCCGCGGTCGCTGGGAGGGCAACACACTGGTGGTCGAGACGACCAACTTCAGCGACAAGACCAACTTCAGAGGATCGACCGACGGGCTGCGCATGATCGAGCGCATCAGCCGCGCCGATGCGGAGACGCTCAACTACGAAGTGACCTTCGAGGATCCGTCCACCTGGACGAGGCCATGGACCGTGCAAATGCCGATGCCGAAGACCGCGGGAAGCATGTACGAATACGCGTGCCACGAGGGCAACTACGGGCTGAAGGGGATCCTGGCCGGCGCACGGGCGGAAGAGAAGGCGGCGGAAGAGGCGCGCAAGAAAGGGTCGCGATGAGATGAGGCTTCTGCTCGCGAGCATGCTGCTCGCACAGGCGACGACCTCCGCGCCGGCGCGGGTGCAGAACCGGACGCTCGCTTTTGCGGAGGCCGGCCCGATCACCTACGGCATCGCCGTGCCGGCGAGCTACACGGCTGGCGAGCCGCGCCCGCTGGTCCTGGCGCTCCACCCTGGTGGCGAACGGGTGGCGTATCAGGGCAGCGCCTTCATGCGTCAGATCGTGCTGCCGGCTCTCGGCGCGCTGGACGCGATCGTCGTGGCGCCGGACGCGCCGGTTCGGTCCTGGACCGATCCGGTGTCGGACCGCGCCGTCATGGCTCTGCTCGAGAGCGTGCTCGGCGAGTACACGATCGACAAGCGACGAATTCTGGTCACCGGCTTCAGCATGGGCGGCCGCGGCACCTGGTTCATGGCCTCGCACCATGCTGACATTTTCACGGCGGCGATTCCGATCGCCGCCTCGGTCGCCGGCGAAGCGACCGAGCGCCTGGGCACGATGCCCACCTACATCATCCACAGCCGCAACGATCAGGTGGTGCCGTTCGAACCGGCAGCGCAGAACGCCAAGGCACTGGAACAACTGGGACGTGCCGTCAGATTCGAAGAGCTGAGCGGCGTCGGCCACTATCAGATGGGTGGCTACGTCGACGCGCTTCGTCGCGCCGGCCAATGGGTTGCCGCGCGCTGGGAAAAATAGATCGCGCGGCCTATTCGATCCCGAGCGCCCACCGGATGCCGCCGGTGATGTGCGCCCGAAACACCGGGTCGTTGCTCCAGATGTCGGCGCGATGGCCCAGCGCGGTGTAGAATACGCGTCCCTTGCCGAAGGTTCGTTCCCAGGCCTGCGGGTAGTCGCCGCCCCGGGTCACTTCAGGCAGCTTGCTGATGTCGGTCCGTTCCGTGTCGATGCTCAGGAGGACGTGGACGCGGTCCCGCGAGAAACCCATCGGAATCCGGAAGTTGCCAGGGCTGCTGACGTTTTCAGTCGGCCGGCTGGCGTCCCACGGCTCCTTCGCGAAGTGGTAGAACTCGTCCACGACCGGCCAGGTCAACCCGCCGAGCATTCTTGTCGCCGGGTGATTCGGGTCCTCGACTTTCAACACCGCGATGGCGCCCTGTCTCATCGAGCGCCGATAGTAGGCGCCGAGCATTTCGCCGTACGGCGGATAATCGTAGAACGTGACGGTTGCGCAGTGGGCGCCGATCAGGGCTTTGCCGCTCCGGACGAAGTCCACCATCGCCCGTTTCTGCACCTCGGTGAACGGCGGATTGCCGTTGGTCATCATCATCAAGCCGTCGAACTGAGCGAGGTATTCCGGCGTGATGAACGACACGTCGATCTTGTCGGCGCCCTCCAGGGACTTGGGCCGGCGAGGATCCAGGGTGACGTCGAACCCGCCGGCCTTGCCCAGCTCGGTCACCGCCTGCTCAGCCGGGTCGAGACTCTGGTGGTAGGCCACACCGGGATAGGTCAGGAAGAGCAGTTTTTTTCGGGGCTGCGCCTGGGTCGCCTGAGCGGTGGTGGTCGAAACCGTCGCGCTCACACCAGATGCAGCCACAAGGGCGAGCAGGCCGAAACGAATGATGTATTGGCGCATGCGCCGCATCATATACTTCGCCGGCATCGATACGAAAGGCCGCAGAGCCGGGGCGGCCGGCGGGAAGGTGACGTGAGAATGCGATTTCTGCGTGTGGTTCTGATACTGGCCGCCTGGCCGCTGGCCGCATGCGGGCAGCCTGGCGTGGAAAGCCTGCGGGAGTCGTTCGCCCAGCAGGTCGCCTCGAACCGTTTCGTTCGCGATTTCGAGCAAGACGGTGACGAGCTGCGATTCGCCGGACCTGATGGCGCCGGCGGTGACGCGAAATGGCGGATCCATGTCGATTCGGCGACAATCGAGCCGAACGACGACCAGACGCAGCCCTACAAGGGAACGGTGAAATCGTCCTGGTACGCAAACGATCAGTTGATCCGGCCGTCCGGCAACGAGTCCAATCTCCCGATCGAGCTTCTCGACAAGGGGGTGAGCCAGGACTGCTGGGCGTTTTGGGAACCGGAGACCAGGCGATGGAGTTGGGAGTGACCTCGACGAAGCACGTCAAACGGTGAATCACGACATGGAGGGACTATGTTACGGAAGTACAGTGTGATGGTCGGAGTGCTCGGACTCACCTTCGCGGCCGGACTCCTCGTTGGCCAGGCGACCCTGGTGAGCGCCGCGGGCAACAGAGTGCTGGAGATTCGGACCTATACCACCCACGACGGCCGGCTGCCGGCGCTGGTCGAGCGCATGGGCAACGGCGAGGGACAGGTGTTCGAGCGGCTCGGGATGAAGCCGATGGGGTATTTCGTCGCCGCGGAAGCGCCAAAGTCCGAGAATACATTCGTCTACATCCTTTCGCACGAGAGCCGCGAGAAGGCGAAGGAGAACTGGGCCAAGTTCAGGGAAGACCCGGAGTGGAAGGTCATCCGTCAGCGCTCCGAGGCGGCCGGCCCGGTCGTCGCCAAGTCGGAAACGATCTTCGTCGACCCGACCGACTTCTCGCCCCTCAAATAGCGGTCACCTCCGGAGACGCGGTCGGCGCTCACGCGCCGCCGCGCCTCCGGTTCTGCCGCTGACGCTACTCTGTCGAATCTGTAGACGGTCACTTCTGCTGGCCAGGCGCCCTGCTCCGAGCACTCGGGGCGGCGAAGGACGCCCCTGGCGGCCGGCGGCGTAACGTGAACGAAGTATTGAGCCGTCCGGTCCGCCTGTCTAGAATTCCTGGCAACACGGCGGGAGGTGTCCGATTCCACACATCTGTCTACCCGAGGGTCTTCCCGGAATCACCAGTGGCTTTGCCTATCGGCCCGAGACCGCCGGGCCGCTCCGAGCGCTGGCTGAGGTTCTGCTCCGCGGGCCGAACACGCTCACGAGCGGCGAACGGGAGATGATCGCCATGTCCGTCTCGTCCGCGAACGATTGCCATTTCTGCCGCGACAGCCACCGGGCTGCCGCCGCCCACCACCTCGAAGGCGACTACGCTCTCGTGGACGCGGTGAGGCGCGATCCGCGCACCGCGCCGATCTCTCACAAGCTGCGGTCGCTCCTGAGCATCGCCGAGAAGGTGCGCCAGGGCGGCAAGCAGGTGACGAGCGAAGACGTGGCGCGGGCGCGGGCCGACGGCGCCACCGACCTCGAGATCCACGATACCGTGCTCATCGCCGCGGCGTTCTGCATGTACAACCGTTACGTTGACGGTCTCGCCACCTGGACGCCAACCGGTCATGACGCCTACGACCTGATGGGACAGCGAATGGCCAAGCAGGGTTATGTCCCGCCGAACCCCTAGCGTCGGAGCGCTCTATCTCCCCGGCGTCGAAGCGGACCCGAAACCGGGCGCGTACCGGGCGCTCATCGACACCGCGAAGAGCCAGAACGACGAGTACTCGAAAATCTGGGACCTGTTCGCCTTCCAGCAGGACTTCACCATCCACCTGGCGCGGTTCACGCAAGGCGTTCTTCGTCAGCCAACCACGATCAGCCCCGGGCTCCGTGAACTGATCGCCGCCTACACCTCTCACCAGAACGAATGCGGGTTTTGCACCCGGGCGCACGCCGCGGCGGCGGCCGAGCTCCTTGGAGACGAGGCGCTCGTGTCACAGGTGCTCCAGGATCTGGAGCAGTCACCGCTCGAAGAGAAAGAAAAGCTGCTGCTGCGGTTCACGGCGAAGGTGACGAAGAACCCGTCCTTCCTGCATGCCGGCGACGTCACCGCTCTGCAGTCCGCGAGCTGGGACGATGAGGCGATCTACTACGCGATCACGACCTATGCCCTGTTCAACTTCTACAACCGCTGGATTGCGGGGACCGGGGTTCCCGAGATGACCGGGCAGGCGCACCGCGAACAGGGCCGATCGCTGGCCGCGCGCGGATACCTCCGCGAATAGTCCGAAAGACTCCAATGGCGCACATTGCATTGCCCGACGGCCTTCCTGGAATCCGGGGTCCGATGGCGTTCCGGCCCGAGACGGCCAGGCCGCTCAACGAGCTCGTCGACATCCTGTTGCGTGGCCCGCATCCGCTCACGCCTGGTGAACGGGAGTTGATCGCGACCCACGTGTCGGCGCGCAACGATTGCGAGTACTGCCAGACCATCCACGGAGCAATCGCCGCGCACCACCTGAGCCGCAACGAAGATCTCGTCGCGCAGGTGAAACGCGACTTCGAGCACGCCGCCATCTCGGACAAGCTCAAGTCGCTGCTCGTGATTGCCGGCAAGACCGCGGAAGGCGGGAAACAGGTCACCGCGGCCGACGTCGAGCGCGCCCGCGCGCACGGCGCGACCGATCTCGAGATTCACGACACGGTCCTCATCGCCGCTTTCTTCTGTCTGTGCAACCGCTACGTCGACGGGCTGGCCACCTGGACGCCGCGCGATCCCGACTTCTACCGCCAGCGCGCGGCGATCGTGGCCGAACACGGCTATGCCGCCTCGGTGTTGACTCCGTCGGCAGCCGCCTCACCGGACACGTAACGTCAAGACATCGGCTCAGAGAGTCGCCGAACCTTCGTGTTCCTGCGTGCCGTTCTGATGAAAGACGGCTACGGCAGATCGCAAAGCTACCTGAACGAACTGCGGGGACATCGACGGCGGGTCGATCAACCAGGCGGCGTCACTCGTTACCTACATCGTTCTGGATGGCCGACAGCCGCCGCGCTGCTGCTAGTACGTGCGACCGCTGCGGAATTCCGCCTCGGAGGTGTCGATGTAGGCGCGGTAGCCCGAAGGGTCGACGAACGAATGAGCCGGGTTCTTCGCTGTCTGGCTTGCGACGAACTTGCGGTACCTGCCCCAAAACCTCGCATGCGAAGTCACCCAAATGTCGACGGGGAGGCTTCGCAGCACGCGGAAGCTGCGCTCGAGGTCGGCCCCTTGTTCTGGATACCGCGCCCCCGACCCCCCCGCTGAGAAAACGCTGCGGTAGTCGCCGCCCCGGGCAGAGCGAGAGGCCCTGCCCGGGCGATGCGGATCAGAAGGTGAGCTGGAAGCTGATCTGCAGAATACGCGGATCGAGAATCGTCGTCGGCGTCAGCCAGTTCGCGCCGTACGTCGTATTGACCGACTGGACGGCGTTGGAATTCAGGGCGTTGTAGGCGTCGAGGTTCGCCTGCAGCCGCAGCCGTGGGGTCAGTTGGAAGTTCTTCGTCAGCCGCAAGTCCAGGCGCCGCGTCCGGTCTTCGAAGAGCGTCTGTGGCGCGATGAGCGACACGTTGACGCTCCGTGTGCCGCCCGCCAGGGGCCGGCCCAGAGACGGCGCGATCTCGGCCGTCGTCGCCGCGTAATTCGCGGCGATGGCGGTGCCCGCCAGGTCCTGATACACGCCGCTGACGACGAAGCCCATCGGCAGTGGGAAGCTGCCGTTCACTTTCACCTGGGTCTGGGCCTTGAACGGCGTGACGACACGACAGAGCGGCTGTCCATCGATGGTCGTGGCCGTCCCAACGGCGATCTGACTGAAGTTACTGGTGGCGGTGGTGACAGCCACCAACCCTGGTGCATCGACCACGAAACACTGGTCGCTGACCGAGCGGCCCGTGTCGAAACCCCCACTCACGCGCGCGCCGTTCGGCAGGCGTGCGGTCAGCCCCACGGCAAGGAAGTGGTTGACCCGCTTGTCGGTCCCGAATTCCGAAGTCGGCTTCGTCACGTTTTCGACCTGGCCGAATTTCGACGGCCTGATGTCGGCGAGGCCGCATACCTGATACCCGCCGCCACCGGGCAGCCGCGGATCGCTCGGCGCGGTGATGCAGTAGGTGTCATAGTCCGCCGGGCCCACCAGAATGTTGTCGTTGACCCGCTGCTTGCTGTCTCTCTCGCGGAAGTAGCCGCCGTTGTTTCGATAGTAGCCCGCGGTCAGCGACAACTCGCGGGTGATCTCGTGCTGCACCTCGGTCGAGACCTCCCAGTTGTTGTCCCGCACGCCCCAGCCCTCGAGCACCGCGTCCTGCCAGCGGGTCGCATTCGGGTTGTTCTGTCCGAAATTCAGATTATTGAGGGCGCCGCATTCGCCATTCGCGGCGAAGTTGCCGAGGTCGCAATCCGGGAAGTAGTTCTGGTTCGCATCGGCCCAGGCGCGGTTCGCGGCGTTGACGGACGTCGTAATCGGATTGAGCTCACGGGTGAGGTCCGTACCGGTCTTGGCCACATACCGGCCGATCGACGCCTTGAGGGCGGTCCGGCCGTTTCCGAACACGTCCCACGACGTCCCAAGCCGGGGACTGATATCCTTCCACGACGGGATGCCGGTCACCTTGTCGAAGCTCCGTTCGCCGACCCACGCGTTGGTGCGCAGGGCGCCGGGGAAGCGGTCGTCGAACTTATCGCGTGGGGTGCCCGGTAAATGCTGGGCGGGCGCGAAGCCATAAAAGTAATCGAAGCGGACGCCATAGTTGAACGTCCAGCGGCTGACGCGCCACTGATCCTGCGCGAACATCCCGAACTCGCGGGCGCCTTCCTGTTCGAGATACGGTGTCGTGCGTTGGGTGATGCTTTGCGGCACGCCGTTGCGGAACGTGTAGCTCAGGTTGCCGTTGGCATTGATGAAGTTGTCGGTGAACAGCTCCTCCACCTGGACGCCAGTCTTCATCGTATGTGACCCGGTCACGTACGTTGCCGAGAACCGCTGCGACTTGCGGTTCGTGTAATTCGGATGACCGCGGTATTGGGTCGCCGCCCCGTAGCTGAGACCGGACCCTTGGTCCGTGATGGCAATGGTGTTCTCCTGCACGCCAGTCGCCCGGTATTGGTTCCACTGGGAAATCGACGCCCCGATACCGGCTTCGAGCAGCAGGCGGCTCGTCACCGGCGAGTTCCACGTCAGCTGCATGAACATATTGGGCTCGAACCGATACCCATTCGAGACTTCCTGCAGATTCGACGAGGAGGTCGACCCGCAGTTGCACGCAATCTGGTAATCCATGAAGAAGTTGACTTTGTTCCTGGGGGTTGCTTGCCACGTGACCCGGCCGGCCGGCGAGTCGTACCACTCCCACCGGCTGCTCAGGCGGTCGAGCGGCCGATCGACCCACGGCGTCAGTTTCACTACCTCGAGCGGCGCACCGGGCGGCGACAAGAGCTCGTTCTGCGTCTTGTTCCAATAGACGCCCGCGAACTGCCGGGCCATGCCCCACGTCCGAAACGCGCCGAAGAACCAGAGCCTGTCCTGTTGGATAGGGCCCCCGACACTGATCGACTCATCAAAGATCTTGACGGTCTTGTTCCCCGTCTCCAGGCCGCGCGCCCGCAGCTCGTCACTCAGGTTGTCGCTTTCCATCTTGTTGTTGCTGAACACGCCGTTCAGAATCGTCCGGAAGGTGTTGCTCCCTTCCTTCGGGATGACGTTCATCACCGGCCCGTCGGCATTCACCTCCGCCGAGATGCCGCTCGTCTGCAGCACCATCTCCTCGATCGTCGCCGCATTGATCTGGTAGCTGCTGTTGCCCGAGCTGTTTTCGACGCCCATGCCGTCGAAATACTGCTTCGTCCCGCGCTTGCCGTGATAGGAGCCCGGCTCGCTATTGTAGCGGCCGCCGACATCGGCGACGCCGGTGAAGCCTGGGGTGAGGGTCACAAGCGTGTCAACGCGCTTCGTGCTGGTCGGCAGCGTGTCGAGCAGCTCACGCGAGGCCACGGTTTGCTTGCGCACGTTCTGAGTGTCCACAAGCGGCACCGCGCCGCTCACGGTAATCGTCTCCTCGAGCGCCCCGACCGAAAGGTCCCCGTTGACGGTCGCCGTAAAGCCGGTCGGCAACTGGATGCCCTCTCGCTGGACGGTTCGGAAGCCGGTCAGACTGAAGGTGACCGTGTAGGTGCCGGGTCGCAGATCCACGATGTTGTACCGGCCTTCGCCGTCCGTGACGACGCTCCGCACCTTTTCGATGAGGGCCGGACTGGCGGCTTCCACCGTCACGCCCGGCAGGACTGCACCGGACGTGTCTCTGACCACGCCGGCAATACCACTCGCCTCCTGCGCCCACGCGGGCGTGGAGAGCAGCAGTAGACCCGCGACGGCCGACGCCCTGACGCTCCGGGCAATAGATCCCATGGTTCCCATCCATCATCCTCCTCTGACGCTGCCTGCGCATCAGCGCAGCTCTTGACCGATATTTCCGATTTGACCGGCAAACCTGGGGATTATACGCTGCACCACGGCTGCTCCGGAGGAAAACGCAGGCTGCCCATCCTCCTGCTGAGGCATTCGACGACCCCCAGGCGCGAGAGCAACGGACCCGCCATTGAGTTCCCGTTCGGCTTGGAGCCAGTCGTCGAGGTCATGCCCAGGCTCCCACCCGCGCCAGGAACAGCTCGTAGGATCGGTGCGCGATGTCGTCTGCACCGTCCATGCTGATTTCGCCGCGTCGTTCTTCGCGTCTTGTCCGTCGCGTTGTCATGCCGTGGGCCTCCCTCGATGCCGCGAGCGCTGCAGCAGGCTCACTCGCCGTGGCGGGACACGGTGTGCTGCCCGATGCTGGACATCCTCGACGGTCTCGTGTGCCGCCGTACGGTTCGAGGTCCCGCGTGACGTCGGCATCGTTAGGTCACCTATTCTGCGTTTACGACACCCCGAATCGCTTCGCTCCAGCTCTGCGAGCCACGCATACTGGTGAACCTTGCGGAGGGCACCTTGCGCATTAGCTGGGCGACGTCCACGGCGCCGTTCTGCACCACGAGGGGAATGTCGAAGGCCTGAAGGAGGCCGATGTCGCTGGAATCCCCCGCCAAGCCAATCGTCAGGACGCGTTCCGACGTTTGTCTGTACAGCGACGTCAACGTTCGAATGCTCTCAGTTTTGTCTGTGACGCTCGTCAAATAGTGGTACCGTCCGTGCGTGAAGCAACGCAGACCCACTCGGCGGAATGCCGTGAAGAGGCGACTTTGCACGGGGGGCTTGGGCTCAACGAGGCGGAACGGCTCGTCGTACTCCCGTAACTTGGCTAGTCGGGCCTGTGCAAGCGACAGCTGACAGTCGTCGGCGACCTCTGGGACGGACATGTCACTGAAGCCGAGCACCGCGATCCCGGCCTTGTTCGCGACTTCGTGAAGGGCTCGTGTCAGGAGGTGATACGGCTTCCCGAACTCGAGCACATCGTAGCCGGCGACGCGCCGCGCGCCTGAGGGAACCACTGGAAAATACGCGGACGGGAGGAACACGCCACCGCCGTTCTCACTGATAAACGGGTGCTGCACGTGGAGATCCTGTTGGATCAGTTCGAGCTCGGCGCGCGTTTCGTTACCCCCACAGCACCACGGCGACACCTTGATCGGCAAGGCCGTTCAGCACGGCGCCGGGCTGGGGCGATGATGGGGCGTGTTCGTTGCGAAGTGTGTCGGGATCCGTGAACACGACGATTCGTCTCCCGGCGGAGTCGGATACCGTCCTCTCGTGGCGCTGGCGCCCCCACGGCGCCGAACGCCAACGGCTGGAGCCTGGCCACCCGAGCTGCCACCATCTGTGTCCTCATGCGGCCCTCTGTTCTATTCGATTCGAAGTGTCGCAGAGTGCTTAGATGTGCAGTATCGGGCCGATGTCGTATTTCGTCGTCAAAACTGCCGCATCTCCAATCGAATCTGCCAGCAAGGCGCCAGGTGGCGCAAGTCGACTCAGCCATATCACGCCTGGACATCGGGATCACCAGGTTGCGATGCTGCGGCGAGGGATGCGGCGGGCAATCTCGGTCCCGCAAACGCCCGGCCTGAACGCCATCGGACGTTCGAGAGACTCAAGGGGTCCATGTCGGGCGAGGACGGCAATTAACTCCTGGAGATCCTGTAGACCCGAGTGCCACCGCCGTTCGCCGATCTGTCCCCGCAGG